>JAHEJI010000149.1 GCA_024638965.1 Planctomycetaceae bacterium | reverse complement strand
CCTGATGGATCCACCTCGACCGTTTTTTAAAAGGTGCGTCCAGGACTTTGCGCGTTTGGTTTGCCGATTGTGGTTAATGGTGTTTTTCGGGATTCGCGTCCACGGCATTAAAAATGTCCCGAAAAAAAATGGGATGATCATTTGTGCCAATCATCAAAGCAACCTCGATCCGATTGTTGTCGGCTGCATCATGCCTCGACGGACGAACTATCTTGCTAAGGAAACTATTTTCAATTTTGGCCCGCTAAATTGGTTGCTTGAACAGATCGATACGATTGCCATCGATCGCGACGGGATGGGCGTTGCCGGCATGAAAGAAACGTTGAAACGACTAAAGCGAAACGAATCGATCTTGCTCTTTCCTGAAGGCACTCGGTCGAGAGACGGCGAAATGATCGCTCTTAAGCCTGGTTTCGTAGCACTTGCCAAACGAGTCAAATCACCTGTCTTGCCGATTGGGATCGACGGAACGTTTAGGTGTTGGCCGCCCGGCAAACGGTTTCCTTCTCCCGGCCGAATCCACGCCGTGATTGGCAAACCGGTTCAACCCGACGAGTTTTCAGGATTGAGCGACGACGAAATCGTCGAACTTCTCGCCAGCCGCATCAAATCCTGTTTTGAAAAGGCTCGCCGTTTACGGGCCGGATCATAGGCCCGACAATGGAGACGGCCTACTTTCCTGACTCGCGCTTTGTGCCAAACGGGATAAACATATACAACTGATCGGATGGAATTCCGAGTTCCGACCTCCGATTCCCGACTTTGAAAGACATGATGTCAGACGCACCCGCTCAAAAAAAAACAAAAGATCCCAACCGCGGAATTCTAGGCGTCATTCTGTTAACGGTTTTTCTTGACCTGGTCGGCTTCTCAATTATCTTTCCTCTGTTCCCGGATATGTTGGAATATTATTTGGGCAAAGAGGCAGAGGGCGGGTTGTTTCATGCCTTCATTGCCAGACTCGAAGCATTTAGCGGCCTCGAAGGCGACAAAGCGCAGTTTGCGGCGACGGTGTTGTTTGGCGGTTTGCTGGGTTCGCTTTATTCCGCGTTGCAGTTTGTCGCAGCTCCAATTTGGGGCACGATGTCAGATAACCGCGGGAGACGAAAAATCCTGCTCATCACCGTTGGCGGAATCGCGTTAAGCTATCTGTTGTGGATTTGCGCTGATGCTTTCTTGTTGCTGATTGCCTCGCGTCTGATTGGAGGAGCGATGGCCGGAAACCTCTCCGTTGCCACCGCCGCCGTCGCCGATGTAACCGACGCAAATTCGCGAGCCAAAGGGATGGGAATGATCGGAGCCGCGTTCGGTGTTGGATTCATTGTCGGTCCGGCTCTGGGTGCTTTATTCAGCCTCTGGGATGTTCGAGAGATGCTCTGGTTTATTCCGGGAGTCAATCCGTTTTCGGGGCCCGCGATCGTCGCGTTTTTGTTGTCTGGTATTAACTTTGTGCTTGTTCTTCGCCGTTTCCCTGAAACGCTGAATCTGAAATCGAGCCCGGATTCGGCTCACGCCAAGCGTCCGATCAATCCGTTGGCGCTTTTGCGACCGAGTCAATTCCCTGGCGTAAACCGAACGAACCTGATTTTCTTTGTTTACATTGTTGCCTTCGCCGCAATGGAATTCACCCTAACGTTTCTCGCGAAAGACCGGTTCAATTATACGGCCGCCCAAAACGGATTGCTGTTTCTGTTCATTGGGATTGTGATTGCGGTTGTCCAAGGCGGTCTGGTAAGACGACTCGCTCCGAAGTACGGGGAAAAGAAACTTGTTATTGCTGGAACAATCCTGGTGCTTCCCGGTTTGATTTTGGTCGGAGTTTGCTCAAGTATTCCGATGTTGTATTCGGGGCTGTTCCTGCTCGCGTTTGGTTCTTCGTTGGCGACACCTAGCCTCGCTTCGCTTGTCAGCCTGTATTCGCCCGAAACTCGACAGGGCGAATCGTTGGGAATTTTTCGCTCATTTGGGTCGCTGGCAAGAGCAGTTGCCCCGATTCTCGGTGCCCTTGTGTATTGGAAATATGGAAGCCAATGGCCCTATTTCGGTAGCGCCGCTTTGTTGGTGATTCCGGTCTTGCTTGCTTTCGGTTTGCCCGTACCAAAAAAAGAACTGATTGACGTATGAATTGTATTAGGCGGCACCTACAACATTTGTACCTGGCTTTCGTTTAGAATCGTTTAACGAAATACCGTTCAGAGCTGCCATTGAAAATCGTCGTCAATTCCAGTCATCCTGAACCGAGTGGAGCGAAGTGAAGGAACTCTCGTGTTTGGCGTGAGATTCTTCGGTCGCTAAAGCTCCCTCAGAATGACTTGTGCTTCATTTGTCTAAACGACGAAACGTTAATGGCGTAAACGACTCTCCCGAAACGAAAATCCAATGAAATATTTTCTTCGAGCGTTAATTGTCTCGCTGTTGTTTCCGGTCGGCATGTTATCGAGTCAGGATCGAATTACAGGACATGACTTCGCGACGCGCAGCGAAGTGATTGCTCGTCACGGAATGGCAGCGACCAGCCAACCGTTAGCCACTCAAGTCGCACTCGACATCCTCAAGAAAGGCGGAAGCGCGATCGATGCGGCAATTGCAGCCAATGCGACGCTCGGCTTGATGGAGCCGACCGGAAACGGGTTGGGAGGTGACTTGTTCGCAATCGTATGGATCAATTCGGAACAAAAACTTTACGGGCTTAACGCGAGTGGCCGTTCACCGAAAAGTTTGACCCTCGAAAAACTGAAAGAGGAACTTGGTGATCGCGACACAATTCCTTCCTTGGGTCCGCTCCCGGTTTCCGTTCCCGGTTGCGTGGACGGCTGGTTCGAGTTGCATGGCAAATTCGGAAAACTCCCAATGACGGACCTTCTGTCTCCTGCGATCGAATACGCCAGAGAAGGATTTCCGGTCTCCGAGTTGATTGCCTACTACTGGAACCGCAGTCGTTTCCTCGGTCGTTACCCTGGTTTCAGTGAAACTTTTCTGCCCAACGGAGAGGCCCCAAAAAAAGGCGAGATCTTCAAGAACCCTTATCTGGCCAACACGCTGGAAAAAATTGCTAACGGCGGCCGGGACGAATTTTATCAGGGCGATATTGCTCGAACGATCGGCGATTTCATGAAGCGTCATGGCGGCTACCTTGCTTATGAAGATTTGGCGTCGCACAAATCAGAATGGGTTGAGCCGGTCTCAGTCGACTATCGTGGTTATCAGCTATGGGAACTTCCGCCTAATGGGCAGGGTATCGCGGCCTTGCAGATCTTGGGTGTGCTGAAAGGCTACGATCTCAAGTCCATGGGATTCGGGAGTGCCGATCACATTCATTATTTCGTGGAAGCAAAAAAGCTGGCCTTCGAAGATCGCGCAAGATTTTATGCGGATCCGGATTTCAATCAGTTGCCAGTCGCTGAGTTGATTTCGGACGAGTATTCGGCGAAACGACGCCAGCTGATTCGGGCGAGACGGGCCGCACGAGCCTATGACGCCGGAAACCCGGCTCTCGAGCATGGCGACACCATCTACCTGACGGTTGCCGATCAGGATCGTAACATGATTTCTCTGATTCAAAGCAACTATCGCGGAATGGGATCCGGGATGTGCCCCGATGGACTTGGGTTTTGTCTACAGGACCGAGGCGAATTGTTTGATCTCACGCCCGGTCGTTTTAACACCTACGAGCCGGGGAAACGGCCGTTCCACACGATCATTCCGGCTTTTCTCACCAAAGACGGAAAACCGTTCATGAGTTTTGGTGTGATGGGCGGAGCGACACAACCACAAGGACACGCACAGATCGTCATCAACGTTGTCGATTTTGGAATGAACATTCAAGAAGCGGGGGATGCGCCTCGAATTCTGCACAGCGGTTCATCGCAGCCGACTGGCGAACGAATGACCGAGGGTGGAACATTGACTCTGGAAACGGGATTCGAGTACGAAGTCATTCGTGAACTGCTCGGACGTGGCCACAAAATTGGTTACAATGTCGGTTCGTACGGCGGCTATCAAGGGATCATGTACGACGCGAAGAATGATGTCTATTACGGCGCATCGGAATCGCGAAAAGACGGTCAAGCTGGGGGCTATTGATGAAGATTCGTCGAGACTTTCCTGTGATGCCTGAGGCAGGCAGCCTAAAAAACCAAATTGTTAACACGAAGATCCGGCAGTTGCGGAAAATATGATTGAATCCCAAAGCCTTCAAGATACGTATGCTCCCAATCTCATCTGTTTTGGGTGTGGCCCGGCCAATGAAAACGGTCTGAGAATCAAGAGTTATGTGGAAGGAGACAAGGTCGTCGCGACGTTTATGCCACAAGATCACCACCAGGCTTTTGAGGGAATGATTAACGGCGGGATCTTAGGGGCGTTATTGGATTGTCACATGAACTGGACCGCGGCTTGGCATTTGATGAATGTCAATCAACTTACCACGCCACCTTGTACCGTCACCGCCCACTACGGTGTCACGTTTAAGTTGCCGACTCCGGCGGGCAAACCACTTCAGCTAGTGGCCTGGGTCGAAGAATCAAGCGAAAGAAAAGCGGTCATCAAAGCGACTCTCGCTTGTGAAGGCAAAGTTACCGCTGAAGGCACCGGAACTTTTGTCTCCGTCAAAGAGGGGCATCCTGCTTATCATCGTTGGTAGATTCGTCTCACCGAAAATTGCCCTTCCCGTCACTGGTTGCTTCGCGCTCGTCCTCTTTCGCGCCTTGTTCAACCCACGTCTTAAGCAGTTGAATTTCTTTTTTGGTCAATTTTTTGCCTTTACCTGGCGGGGGCATCAGGTTTTTTTCAACCAGCGTCACCAAACGGCTTTTCTTGACATCACCGGGGATGACATCTTTCCCTTTCTTGCCGCCTTTCATGATCGTTGCATGGCTGGCGATGCTGAACTGACCCAGGCTTCGATTCTTATGACAGTTGGCACAGTTTTTCGTTAGCAAAGGCATGACACCTTTCGTGAAACTAATCATTTTAGAATCCGTCTCCTTGTTGTCCTTTTTGCTGTCATCCGAATTACTGTCAGACTTGTTTGGATTATTCGAATCGGATTCCTTTTTTGAGTTGGGATCTGGCCAGTCAGCAATTTCTGTAATCGTTTGGCCCTTCTTGCTGAGCAGTTGCCCGGCCATTTTCAGGCGATCATATTGCGGCTTGATTTTCTTCAATGCGGTCTCGTCGGCCGATTCGAAATACTCGGGCAAAACCTTGTGAGCCCTCTCGACGTAACGGGCCGCTTGGTCGAAGTCTTTTTTCTTATAAGCCGTCGCGGCTTTGTCGACATACAACGTAATTTTTTCATACAGTTTGTCGTCATTCGCAGAAGTGCCAGCAGCCGCCGAGAGGCCAACGGAAAATGTAATCAGCAAAGAGATAACGGCTCGTGCGAAAATCATTGTGAACTCGCATTTCAATGGGAAGACTCATAGATAAATAGCAAGGGATTATCATAGCCGAAACATTCCGCCACCCAAACGCCGCGGGAAACAACGTATGGAATTAAACAAATAGCTGGTGGAAATCTGAGAATTGGTCCGCCCTAAGAAATCCAGCTCGTCTGGTAGCTTGATTTCTTCGCCGACCGAGTGCTATTGAGCGGTGGGATTATGTTTTCTGGAACGGTCAACATGTCGGCAAAATCAACAGAGCTTAACAAATGGGTCGCATTGTTACGATAAACTCGGCTGAGCCTGTTCTGACGCATCTTGAAACTTGGAGCGCTAAAATGAATTCTCTGAATTGTCTCCAAGAATCCGACGAAGTTTAAAGACGATTGATATGCCCTCACTGAATTGTCACCACCCAAATTGATTCGCCCTCAATCTCGAAGGATAACAATGAAGCCTCTGTATTGCGTCATTCTGGCTCTCGCCACAACGTTCGTTTGCACTGACCTGTCGGCACAGGATCGGAAATTTGGCAACGGTCGGTTTCTGAAACGGATCCGAGACGACATCGCGAAATCTCAACAGAAATTGAAAGAAGCGGCCGAGAAGGCTCGCACACCAACACCGGCTCCAAAAAAGGGCGATCAAGCGAACGGCAAGACGCCCACTCCAGCGTCGAGGCCAACCCCAAACGTTAAGCGCACAAATCCATATTCGCGTACGAATCCTTATGCCCGTAAGAATTCAAACTCCCAAGTTCGACCGCCCACCCAACAAACCAGATCGAAGGCGAATGACTTTGGACTGGTGCTTGTTCGAGACAAAAATGATGACATGATCGTCGCCGGTGTCGTTCCAAATGGCAATGCCGCCAAAGTTGGGATTCGTCGTGGGGACAAGATTAAAGAGTTAGGTGGTGCTGAATTTACTGACGCCGAAGAACTCGAATCGATTGCAAAAATTCTCAAACCTGGGGATCAAATGGAGTTCACCATCGAGTCGCGCGGAAAAACCCGCAAGGAACTTGTTCAATGGGGTGTTGCACCTGAAATAGAACGTGACGTCGAGCCAAACGATTCATTGAGGTCAGTGATCGACCGGCCCGCAACCGATTTTGCAGCATTTGGCAAACGAAACGATCAGCAAACGATTATTGAACAGCGACGTCAGATTGAGAGTCTGAATCGACTGCTTCAACAGCGTCGTACCCAACAACCTCAACGGCCAGTTATTGATGGCCCGTCAATTTCCGGCCCGGGAAAATAGGAGCCAAACAGAATCGTGCTAAGACACGACGCCAAAATAGTTTCGTGTGGAATTGTCGAATAACGGCAAATCGCACAGCAAAAGCACGGTCGATTCGTCGACCGTGTTTTTTTTGGCCTTGAGTAGTCTCTCTAGCGAGCAAGAATCTCGTGTGATAAACCGAGATGCTTTGCGCCCGCCTATTATGACAATCTTGTATCCGTGGATTCAGCGTCGAGAATTGACGGATTTCCGTTGAACGAGCGTGTCGAATTTGGGTCGGATGGCGTGTGTGTTAGGTTGCCTTTCACAACGATCCTGCCGATTACGCGTACAAAAATCCCGCTGTTGACGATTCCAACGTTGCCTCAATTGCAGAAAGACGCTCATATTCATAAGCGTTCGGTATAATAATACGTTAATCATTTTGGCAATCTTTCGCAGGACCAAACGCGAAGTTCATGGACAAAGTTTCTGACCAGTCCGAAAACCGCAGCGCCCCCACGAATCCGGCAGATTCGACTTGTCGTCTTGCGCAAATCAGAGAAGCACTTGCCTGTGAAGCCGCTGCAATCCAGGCGGCCGCAGATCGACTTGACCCAACCATCGTGGTCGCGGTCGATCTGTTGGCCGATTGCAAAGGGCGAGTCATCGTTACTGGGATGGGTAAAATGGGTTGGATCGCTCAAAAGGCTGCGTCCACGTTTTGCAGTACCGGTACGCCGGCGATTTTTCTTCATCCCAGCGAAGCTGCCCATGGGGATTTGGGACTTGTCACTCAACAAGATGTATTGATCGCCCTGTCAAACAGCGGAGAGACAGATGAAGTTTTGCGGTTGCTACCCTACATGCATCGATTTGGAATTCCAGTCATCGCTTTGACGGGAAAACTCGATAGTTCACTTGCAAGGCATTGCCAGGTCTTGATTGACACCGGTGTCGAGTCAGAGGCGGATCCGATTTCGGTTGCCCCCACCAGCAGTACAACGGTCGCTTTGGCGATGAGTGATGCATTGGCGATTGCTTTGATGCACCGCCGGGGCTTCACACGTGAGCAATTTGCAATTTTCCACCCGGGTGGTCATCTGGGACGAAAGTTATTGTTGACCGTTAAGGAATTGATGCATACCGGAAACGAAATCCCGACCATCAAACAACGCACGCTCTTGCGCGATGCGATCTTCTCGATTTCGAAAAAGGGACTCGGCTCAGCACTAATCGTGGATCAATCCAACCAGCTCGCCGGAATCATCACTGATGGGGACTTGCGACGTGCACTCCAGGCAAACTCGAACCCCTTGGAAAACCCAGTCGAACAACATATGGCCGCTTCACCAACAACGATTGAATTGGACTCGCTTGCGGCAGAAGCACTGCGATTAATGGAAGATCGTGAGATTACGGTGTTGCCCGTTGTCGACGAGGATAAAAAAGTGGTCGGAATCATCCATTTACATGACCTCGTTCGAGTGGGCTTGGCGTAACAAAAATGGCTTCAAATGTTGGCAACTCGATTTCCACCGATCCCGAGGCAGGGCAAGCTGACGAGCTGCGCGATAACCCGGACTCCGACAAGGTTGGAGCGGAGAACGCCGCCAATAACAACACGACCGAACCCGACGATACCTACGCGGAGATGATCACGGTCTACAATTCGTCATCGGACATCCGTTCACCGATCAAGCTTTTCAAATCGATACTTGCGGGCTTTTACCAGGGACGCGAACTATCCTGGCGACTGTTCATGCGAAACCTGAAAGGCCTTTACCGGCAGACCTTGCTCGGACTGTTTTGGGCCTTTCTACCGCCAATTGCCAACACGGCGATGTGGATTTTTCTCAAGAGTACCGGCGTGTTCAAAATGGAAGGAACGGTCGTCGATGCCACTGTTTACATTTTGACCGGCATGATTCTCTGGCAAGCGTTTATTGATGCGTTTCAAATGCCTCTTGCTGCGCTGAGCAAAAACAAAAACATGCTGGGAAAGCTCCGTTTTCCACGTGAGGCTTTATTAGCCGTTGGATTCGGTGAAGTCATGTTCAATCTGGCGATTCGGCTGCTGTTGCTGATCCCGGCTTTTCTCTGGTTCAACGTCGCGGTGCATTGGACGATTTTGCTGGCTCCGATTGGGGTCCTCGGCCTGGTACTGTTTGGTACGGCACTGGGCCTGCTAATCATGCCTGTCGGTTCACTTTATCAAGACGTTGGTCGGTTCATTTCCATGGCGTTGCCCTTTTGGATGATCATTACGCCGATCATTTATGTTCCCTGGACCGACTATCCAGGCAATCTATTGAATTGGCTAAACCCGGCTGCACCACTGTTGATTTGGAGTCGTGACTTGTTATTGGTTGGGTCCTCATCGCCTCATTTGATGATGGGTTTGATTTTTATTGGGGCCACAATTCCGCTGCTTTTGTTGGGGCTTGTTTTTTATCACGTTTCGCTCCCCGTACTCATTGAAAGAATGCAGGCCTGATCGTGATTCACTCCGCACAACTTTCCAACGATGTTATTCTGGACGTTAACAACGTCTGGAAGATCTATTGTCGCAATCTCAAAAAAGCGATGTGGTATGGGATCCGCGATTTCGGTCGAGAAATGATTGGGGCCGGCCGGGACAGAAGCCAATCCGATTTGCGTCGCGGAGAATTTTTTGCTGTTCGCGATGCCAGTTTTCAGCTCAAACAGGGCGAGTGCCTGGCAATGATCGGTCCCAATGGGGCCGGCAAAAGCTCGATGTTGAAAATGGTGAACGGTCTGATTCGACCCGACGCAGGTCAAATTACATTAAAAGGAAAAACGGGCGCCCTGATCGAACTTGGTTCCGGATTCAACCCGATCCTTTCAGGCCGCGAAAACGTCTATATCAACGCCTCCGTGCTGGGCATGAAGAAAGCTGAAGTCGATCGGTACTTCGACAAGATCGTCGAATTTGCCGAACTCGGGCATGTCATTGACGATCCAATCAAGAGCTACAGCACCGGGATGAGAATGCGACTTGGGTTTTCCGTCGCTGCCAATCTTCGCCCGCAACTGTTGATCATGGACGAAGTCCTGGCCGTGGGTGACGTCGGTTTTCGGATGAAATGTTTCGCCCACCTCAATGAGATTGTCAAGAGCGGCGTCTCGATCGTAATCGTGACTCACGCCGTCGGCATGTTACAACGAATTGCCTCACGATCAGTTGTGTTTGGGCAAGGCAAAATCGTTTTTGATGGTGAGCTTGAAACGGGAATCACGGTGTACGAAGAAATGATGACGGTTTCCAACGAAAACCAAATGAAAAAAGATGAGCGCACCCACAAACCGGTCGCCTCCATTAACACGATTGAAGTACAGAATGATCTCGGTGAAAAACAAACCGAATTTGAAACTGGCGATTCGGTCAAATTGCGAGTTCAGTTGAACTGCAAAAAGACGCTCAAGAATGCTCGTCTGGTTGTTGCCCTGTCGTCACCCATCCATGGCACCTTGTTTTCGACTTCGACAGCGTATCAAGATGTGCAATTTGATCTGGAGTCGGGGGGCGATTCAGTCACGCTGACCTTCGAGCGCATTCCTTTGATGATCGGCGCCTATTACTTCAATGTTTCTCTGTACGGACGCGAAATGACCGATTTTTATGATCGACGATCCGGCCAGGGTAATTTTCGGGTCACGGGCCCGCCGACAAATAGTGCGGGAATGGGAATCAATGGATTGGTCAAAATGAGACACGATTGGAGTGTTGGTGAGTAGTGAGGTCGAGCACAACCTTACCCTGTTTTTTTCCATCCTCGTCTTAGCCATAATCTGAATCTTAGTCTGAATCTTAGTCTGAATCTTAGTCTGAATCTTAGTCTTAATCTTAGTCTTAATCTTAGTCTTAGTCTTAGTCGGATTCGGTTGGGCAGCTTCTAGGATTACGATTACGACGACGAGTTCAGAGTAAGAGTACGAGTAAGAGTAAGAGTACGATGCGAAACTGATACGACAATGTCCAGCAATCCACCCATCCATTTCGTCGTTAGCGCGCCTCGATCAGGTTCGACGTGGTTGACCACAGCCTTGAACGGACATCCGGAAGTGTTTGCGACCGAGCATCGACTGTTTGGAAATTTTGCTGAAATCTGGCAGAACAACGATGGCTCGACATCACCGCGACTCACCTTTGACAGCTACGCCAAAGCTTTCGCCGTGCACTACTCTCATGATCAGTTGGATTTGAATAACCGCCAGTTCATCGAGACATTTCAAAAGTCGTTTGTCAACTTCATCGTTGATTTTGCTATGCGTCGAAACGATGCGAAAGTTGTTGTCGACAAAATCACGCCCTATCCCGGAACGGCTCATTTGGTAGTTGAACAGATTCGCAAGCTCTTGCCCGAATCGAAGATCATTCAACTCGTACGCGACGGTCGAGACGTAGTTACCAGCGGAACGTTCGACTGGTTATTGAAAGATGCCGAAGGAACTGATCGCCACCGTTTTTTTGTTAATCAAGATCTGAGCGTACGACTTGATCGTTTCTTTGATGATGCTGTAATGCATAAATGGGCCGCAAACTGGCGCGAAACGATAGAAGTTTTTGAGACGAAGCCTGCCGATACTCACGTCTCCTACGAAAATATGCACCGTCATCAACCGAGCGAGCTACAAAGAATCTTCGCTGTTCTTGGCGTCAGCAACGACGAAACGACGGCATCGTCATGTGCGGAATCGGCAACTTTTGAAAAAATGTCGGGGCGATCCATTGTCTCCGAGGCCCCGACGGCGAAAGCTCGTAAGGGCGCGGTTGGCGATTGGAGAAACTATTTCACTCGACACGACGCAGAACTGTTCGTTCAGCTGACGGGCGACTGTCTCGTGAATCTCGGCTACGAAGCCGACGCAAGCTGGGTCGATCATTGCCCGGCAGAACTTGGTCTAACCAACGCGTAATCTTTCGCAATTTCGCTAGCAAGATCTGTCGACGACGATTTCTTCCGCACTTGCCCCGAGTTTTTACGCGTTTTTGTGGCGCAGACGAAAAGCGGGCATACTAATACGATGTCAAATGCAAGCTTGAAAAATGAGAAGACTGTGTCCAAACTACGCGCCTACATCTTATGTCGATTCGCTGTCGAGAGTGGTGTTTATACCAGTTGGATGGATGACAGTCCGCTTTCGTGTGAGATCGTGTCGGATTATCTGCCGGACTGGCCAATCCCCAAAGACGCCGGCATTATTATCACCCACATGCATTATCGCTGGGAAGAAATCCAGACCCTGCGACGCGTGTTCGAAGAAAGTCGAGTCCCAATTCTAGTTTTGTCCGACGGAATCCTGGAATACCGAAACTCGTGGGAGCACCCCGACTTGCCCGACGGAGCCATGTTCCAACCGGTGATTGGCCACAAGCTCGCCTGTATTGGAAGAGGGCAGGTTCGGATGGTTGAATCATGGGGAAATGTCGGTAAATGTGAACTGGTTGGACTGCCTCGTTTGGATGCTGCGACCGAGCATATTTCACCCATAAATACCGAAGGTTCTTTTCGGTTACTGATTGCGACAGCCAGTACGCCGGCGTTCAACGAGGAACAGCGAGCCGCCGTTATCGAATCGCTTTCGCACATCAAAGAACGGCTTGAAAAAAACCCTCGAGCAAACGGCCGTTTGACGGAAGTAACCTGGCGGTTGACAGACGATTTAGAGAACGAGATTGGCGTCCCGATGGACGGCGATCCAGAAACGCGGCCGTCGCTGTCTGACGCGATCGACCGCAGCGATGCAGTGATCACAACGCCTTCGACCCTTTACCTGGAAAGCCTGTTGAAGAAACGACCGACTGCAATTCTCGATTTTCATAACGCCCCACAATACGTTTCCGGTGCCTGGTTAATCAACGCCCCCAAACACTTCAACTGGATTTTGAAAGAACTCGCGAATCCACCTCCCGCAAAAATGTTGTTTCAACAAGCCGTCTTGCACGACCAACTCGAATGCGCGACACCTGCCAAGCCAAGACTAATTGAACTGATCCGTGAAATGGTTGAACTTGGACGACTCGCACGTGCAGCCGACCAGCCTGTCCAGATGCCTGCCCGTATTCTGGCCGACGACCAGCGGGGATTCGCCCGAGTTGAATCGGACTTTGACCTGAGGACGCTTTATCCGGAAAACGCGGCGTTCAAAGACTCAGACGTTGCGCGCCTACAAGTAGAACTGGCACAGGCGGTTAAACGGCTCGAGACCGTTCCCCGTGAACTCAATGAAAAGAACAAGTTTCTCGCCCAAGCATTAAGCATGCTTGATCGTTTGCGAGTTAGAAATGCACGAATGCACACTTACGTGGTCAATTTGCGAGAACGATTTGGAATCAAGCCTGCAAATCCCAGACGACAAACCAATTTGATGGACAAAAACGGAATAACTGCAGAAAAATCAGTGCCCTTGGCGGAAGAACTTGGCGAGGCAACAACACCCAAAACACAAACCAGGGATTAGCGGTATTGCAGAGGGTATACGCTTGTAATCAAACAACAAAAACTCGATTTGCGACCGGCTTTTTTGGCTGGAAAAGTTGGGTTCAAATGTACACAATTCAAGGAAGGATCTTTGGACCATAGGTGATTCATGAAGAAATACGATCCTAACAAGCCGATCGTTTACACACACATTCCCAAATGCGCTGGGACCAGCGTCGTTCGCTTGCTCCGACAGTGGTTTGGCGACGTCTATCACAAACTGAATCAAGATGAGACGAAAGACATCATTCTGCCGCGAGTTGAGACTCGCGATGCGGATGGAAACTGGCTGGAAAACGTAAAATGCATCCACGGCCACTTCAATCACGGACGTGGATATGGGCTGCCGTACTTTTATCCGGAGCTGGACCAGTATTTTACGATATTGCGGGACCCTTTTGATTTAACGGTTTCCATGTATTTTTTTGCCAAAGGGCGGAGCATGGATGGAAAATTCTGGTACCGGGGAAAGCCGGTCGATATTCGAGATCAGTTCCCAACGGTCGAAAGCTATGTTAATTCCTACCCGTATTGGTTATTCAGCCACCTCCCCCAGGATATGACGCTGGACAATTGCACCGAAAAACTTCGTCAAAGGTTTGTTTATATCGGTGTTTTCGAAGATTTGCAGATCTCTATCGATAATCTGGCGAAAATACTTGAAAAACCGGAGTGGAAATTACCTCATATGAATGTGTCGATGTACGATGAACCGGTACCAGAGTATCTGCGCGAAAAGTTCTATCTCGATTATCCGCTGCTGAAGCGAGTTTACGACTTTGCCCTGGCAAATTATCGTTTAGAAGACAGCGAGCTTTCCGCAAACGGCGGTATCAAGCCCGCAGCCGCCAAGGCTGGCTAATCGTTTCCCATCCATATCTGTGTTCAAGAATACTACTGGTTGCTCTGGAGCGTTTTAGGTGAAGTTCGGTTTTTATTCGTGTATGAGTGGCGTCCCGTGGGGCGGCAGTGAAGCATTGTGGTGGAAGACTGCGCGGCTACTTCGAAAAGAAGGGCACGATGTCACGGTAAATTACAAA
>JAHEJI010000017.1 GCA_024638965.1 Planctomycetaceae bacterium | reverse complement strand
TACATGAGTCAAAGCCTGTTGAATAAGGCGATCGAAGGACAGCTTGTTGATGTTCAAGTCCATAATCTGCGTGATTGGGCGACCGACAAACACCAGAAGATCGATGATCGTCCGTTCGGTGGCGGCCCCGGAATGATCTTGATGGTCGAACCGGTCGTTAATTCGGTGCGAGCGGTCCAAACAATGGCCCAACCGAAGGGCAAAATCGTGATGATGACCCCAAGTGGTCGTCGGCTGGATCAGAAATTCGTTGAAGAACTTGCGGTCGAGCCAAGACTGATTTTGCTTTGTGGTCGGTATGAAGGATTCGATCAACGCGTGACCGAAATCCTGCACCCGATCGAGGTTTCGATTGGCGATTACATCCTCAATGGTGGCGAGGTGGCCGCGATGGTGATGATCGATTCGCTGGTCAGAATGGTGCCTGGCGTGTTGGGCGACGAACAGAGTAGCTGGGATGACTCGTTTTCCCGGGGAAATCGGATGCTCGAGTATCCACAATACACGCGGCCGAGGGAATTTGAGGGCCTCGAAGTCCCCGAAATCCTCCTAAGCGGTAATCACGGTGAAATTGAGCGTTGGCGCAAAGCGAAAAGTTTGGAAAATACACGGCTTCGCCGTAGCGACTTAATCGAAGAATAAATAGACTTATACGATTGTAAAATTCGCAATTCTGCGGCCGATAAAATCGATCGCAGCTAAATTCGTAATTCATTGTAGCTGGAGTCGTGAGAATTCAGTTTAGCACGGAAACGTCTGAAGTCTTACGAATCCAGCTACAATAAAATACCAGTTAGAACTGATCCTAGCGGACCAACCCAATGACAAATGATTTAATGAAGCTGGTCGAAAGAAACAGCTTAAACGAGAATCCACCCAAGTTTGAAGTCGGAGACACCGTAGACGTGCATTGCCTGATTCTCGAAGGCGAGAAATCACGGACCCAGGTTTTCAGCGGAACCGTGATCGGTCGCAGTGGAAGCGGGGCCCGGGAAATGTTTACCGTTCGCCGAATTGTGGCGGGGCAGGGTGTTGAGCGTAAGTTCCCTGTTCACTCGCCTCGAATCGTAAAAGTCCAGGTGAAACGATCGGCGGTTGTGCGTCGAGCAAAGCTTTATTACTTGCGTGACCGCGTTGGTAAAGCCGTTCGTTTGAAAGAACGACGCCGATAAGAATCGATACAGTGAATTGCAGCCGAGTCAATTGTTGGCTCGGCTTTTTTTGTGAGAAACAACGGCAATCGACGAAGGTTGCTTTTGCCCGACAACATCTTCAACACGGATGACGATATTTCATCATGAAAGTACTACTGACCAACGACGATGGCATCCATTCCGGAGGGCTTAACGAATTGGCTCGCGAGTTGATGAACTGCTGTGAGTTGTTCGTCGTCGCACCTCGATCGGAACAAAGTGGAATCAGCCAGGCGATTACTTTTTTGCGTCCGCTATTTCCTTTAAGGCTACCCCAGGGTGATCGGCCGGACTCTTTCGAATTTGACGGATACACGATTGACGGAACACCAGCTGACTGCGTCAGGTTGTCTCTGTTTGATTTGTGTCCCTGGAAACCGGACTTAATCATCAGCGGAATTAACGGCGGACTAAACGCGGGAGTCAACGTTGGGTATTCAGGGACGGTCGGCGCTGCTTTGACTGCAGCTTCATTTGGAATCCGCACAATGGCGATCAGCCTGGAATACAACACGCAAATGGATTTCGCGTCAGCCGCGCAAATCGCAATTCCCCTGATCGAACAGTTCGGTTCGCTCGATCTTCCGAAGACCGTCGTTAACGTTAACATTCCTACGGCTGCTCTGGAACGCGAACCTGAAATTGTCGTTGTCCCGGCGGAAACTAATCTGTTGGGCTACCATTTTGAAAAAGGGGCTGATCCCAAGGGTCGACCGTATTATTGGGCCAATAACAAACCTGACCCGGAACCCTCTCCCTTCGAAACAGACTGCCAGGCCTTAAGAGCCGGCAAGATCAGCGTTACCCCCATCTCATTTGATTTGAATCAGCCAAATCAAATTGCAACGTTGAAAAGCGTTTCAAAACAACACGAGCCTGAAACCCAAGCGAGCGAATAATCACGGTCAAAATAATGACTGCCAGAATCGGAATCTTGACCGTCTCAGATCGAGCCAGCCGAGGCGAATACGAAGATCGTGGCGGGCCCGCTATTCTCGATTATTTGAATGCTGTCGTCGCAACTCCATGGGATCCGGTTTCGAAGGTGGTCCCAGACGATCAGTCAGTGATCGAACAGTCGATGATCGACCTTTGCGATCACGAAAAATGCTGCTTGATCGTGGTTACCGGCGGAACCGGACCCGCCGCCCGTGATGTAACTCCCGAGGCGACTGAAGCCGTCTGCCACAAGATGATGCCCGGATTCGGCGAACAAATGCGAGCTGTTTCTTTAACCAAAGTTGCGACTGCAATTCTCTCTCGCCAAACTGCTGGAATCCGCCGAAGTGAGGCTAATTGCGCTCTCATTGTCAACTTGCCGGGGAGTCCCAAGGCGATCGCGGAATGTCTGGACGCGGTTTTTGCAGCAATTCCCTATTGCATCGACTTGATCGGGGGACCTTTTCTTGAAACCAATCCGGAGCACATCGTCGCTTTCCGTCCAAAAAAGTGACGATTCGCTTTTGGTGCAAAAAATTTCTGGTATTTTCTGGTAGGCACGAATTTCGAACCAAAGTTGGGCCCAGCATGCT
Source organism: Planctomycetaceae bacterium (assembly GCA_024638965.1). GTDB lineage: Bacteria > Planctomycetota > Planctomycetia > Pirellulales > Pirellulaceae > Mariniblastus. The sequence goes on along the minus strand of JAHEJI010000017.1, from coordinate 44,152 downwards.
CCTGATGGCACTTGCTTTGGGACAAAACCTATCTCAAGTTGGGAGAGATCGACGTCTCAGCGTCGGGTGAGGGTTGTCGATTCCGCAAGGAATCTTCCGTTTCCCTCCCCGTCGAACATCCGCCGTGGCGGGGACACTCACGTGTCGCCTGGAGAGGGCGTCGTTTGCCACTAGCAAGTGTCATTGAGCATACTCCGTCGAATCATTTGGCCAAAAAACACAGAATCCGAAGGGAATAAAAAATGAAAGCCAGATTACTTGCTGTTTGCATCGCGACATTGATTTCCAGCCAGTTGGCCGTGGCTCAGGAATATGCGAAGCAAGAGCCGACGGACGAGCACAAAAAACTCAAAGATCAAGTCGGGACGTGGGACGCGGAGATCTTAATTTATATGGCACCGGATCAAGAGCCTGCAAAATCGAAGGGTGTTGAGAACGTAAAAATGCTCGGCGAGTTTTGGACAGTCATCGATTTTAAGTATAAGTTCATGGATCAACCCACGTTTGGACATGGAATGATCGGTTACGATCCGGTACGAAAAAAATTCATTGGCAACTGGTTTGAGTCAACAAGTGCATACCCCTCCGACATGGAAGGGACGTATGACGAAACAACCGGTAAGATCACGTACAAAATGAAGAGTCAGGACGAGACCGGCAAAGAAGTAGAATACAAAGTCGTAACCTCCCAGCCCGATCGCAACACCAGGACGTTCACGATGTTCTCGCCGGTCGCCGATCAACCCAACGAGTTTACCAAAATGGTTGACATCAATTACAAAAGGCGCACGGCACAGTTGCGGTAAGCGATTTATGCATCAAGCGTCACTATTTCGATGAGAGCCAGATTGTAGGCCGGAACAAGCTCCGCGCTGTTCCGGCTACGCATCGCAATTAACTCGGCAGTGCCGGAACAGCGCTGCGCTCGTTCCTGTCTACCGTGGACTCCCAACCGCTACCGTCGGCGAACGGCTTCGCGCTTGCTTTTAATCTGATAATCCCGATGAGAATTGCTCGTATCGTACAGTCCGGTAATCGTCGGTCCCGAGAAAGAGCCGTTGGTGTTGCCCGCATACGTTGCCGTGGTACTAGCGTGATCAGGCACGACGATCAACCGAAATGATCCATCGTTGTTCAATGCATTCAGCATTGCAGTGCGAATGGCGTCCCGGTTCAAAACAACTTCATCGTTGGTTCCGTCGGGCAAGTCACTGCCTGTGGGCGAATGGTGAACCGCTGGATAGGTTGCGGCGAGTTCCGCGCCATTCGACAAAATCGCCGGCACACAATCGATCCGGTTGTTGCCGGACTGAAACTGAATGCTCGAATTGATGGTGACCCCAGCCGCCGCTGCCGAGGTGACATAAACACTGACGGGTCCATCCCTGGTGAACGACTCGTTGTCTTGTAGCAGGCCCAAACTAATCTCTTCAATTCGCGATGCGATCGTCTCGACGGCGAGAACGCCTGACATATCAAAATCGATGACGCCAAAACTTGAAAAGTTACCGTTGCTGCTGCCTTCAACTTGAAACAACGATGTCCCATTACCTCCCGTAACGGGACCTGTCTGTCGAACGGTGTAGTTATTTGCGGCTTCGTCCATCATCATTGTGTCGGGAATTGATCGCACGACGCCCCAGTCAAAATCGGCAAAAACAGGCAGATGGTCACTGATTGCCACCAAGCTATCTTGAACGGATGACGCACCGCTGCCCGTCATAATGTTTGAGTTGAGCGCGTGGGTTCCGTTGTTTCCAAATGTTGTCAAGCTGGCGGGGTTGAATTCAATCCCCCGTTGATCCATAAATCCTGAGTTTAGAAGGAACAAATCAAATCGGTCGTCCATGCCGCCGTTTAATCCAGTCGTGTCCTGCGAATGAAACGGATGGAAGGCAATCGAGTTGTTCCATTTGGCTGCTCTTAATCCAAGCGGAGCGTTGATCGTATCTCTTACACCAGCCGCGACTAACTGGGGCCAAGCGGCTTCGTCACTGCCTTTCATATTGAAGTCGCCGAGGAAAATCATCGGCCGCCCAGTCGGCAACGTGTCGACGATATCGCCGATTCGCATCGCTTCGGTTTCACGCTGATCAAAGTCATTCGTCGTCGAACCGGCCTTCAGGTGCAAAGTAAGGATCGAAAACTCGTCAACCGTTTCGCCTCCGACAGGTCGAAAAGTTGCTAACAAGGGGCGGTGAGTAAATCCCAGATTATCGATAGAAGAACTGTCTAACAGGACCAACTTGTCCGCGTTATAAACGAAACCCGTCCGATCGCCAGCCGGGTCAGCGGTCGCAAAGATCGCTTCAAAATTGCCGCCGAACTCAATTTCAAAGTCAATTTCAAGAAAATTGTAGGCTCCCGTACTTTCGGGCCCTTCTTGAAACGCCATCAAATCAACGTTTCTAGCAACTCCATCCACTTGGTAATCGCCAATCGCCCCGATGATGGCTTGAATATCAGCGTCATGGTTGGCGTTAACCGGTTTGTCCTGCAAGTTGTAGGTTGCAATGCGAAGAGTCTGAGCAACCGACGGAATGGAAAGGAAACTGCAAACGATCCAGGAAACGATCAGGAGCGATAATACACGCAACTTTTTCATGGATGGTTCGCGAGAGCAAGAACGAATGGGGTAGAATGGTCATAAGTTAGCCTCTGCTCTCACGATTTGCAACATCCGCGTGCTTCCGTGGATATCCGTGGTCCGCATCCAGCATCTCGTCCGCGCAACTTCATCGGGAAGCCGTTTCATACTTCGATTTCGCGTCAAGACACATTTTCGCGATCCAATCATCCGAGCATGTCCGCGCATCTTACCAGCACGTATTTGAACCACGGAAGTCACGGAATACACGGATCTGAATCAGCCCACGCCTGCGCATCAAAAGCAGTAAACCAAGCGTGGCGCAGAAAGAAGGCTAACAGCAAACAAGCCACCTTACAACAAGCCGAGCAAAATCGACAGCAAATCATTAGTCCGCTTACGTCCGACAACAGAACGAATTGCGATCTATCCGGGTGTCCGTCGGACAGCTACGCATTTAGATCGAACTCAAGGGACACACGGATAGAACTCAAGGGACATACGGATAGATCGTGCGTTGAACTTTGTCGGCGAGGCGTTGGTTCAACAGGTTTGTTTTTAGCAAATTCGAGGGTGCGAATCCAGCTATTCGTGGGGGATCGGTTTCCTATACCAGCTGGGACAGCTCCGAGAAGCCATCACTCGAGCCCAACTTGACTTGGCGATCTCGAGATGCGGAATCAATGAGCACCAAGAACGCTATTCGCTATTAAAGTTCGCTATTAAAGGACAGGCAAAACTTTGTGAAACTTTGTGATAGCTGCTTGACTGGATGGTGTTTTTCTGTACACTTCAGGCTTCTCTTCAACCTGGACGGAGTCTGGTCCCATGACAACCGCTCGAAAAGATCTGGTCGATGTTGCTGAAACCCGCTGGTATCACTGTATTTCCCGCTGTGTGCGAGCCGCGTTCTTGATGGGGAAAGGCCTGGAAGACCGTAAGCTCTGGATCGAGAATCGCTTGCAGTTGCTCGCAGAAAATTTTTCTATCGCAGTCGGCGGTTTCTCCGTGATGGATAACCACCTCCACGTTTTGTGTCGTCTCGATCCTGAGGATTCTTTGAAGTGGCCGGTCGAAGAGGTGGTCCGCCGCTGGATTGCCGTTTATCCGCCGCGAACGTTGGCAATGAATGATCCGAAAGCCGTGCAAATCTGGGTCAATCAGCAACTGCAAGACTTAGCGCGGGTGGAGGTTCTTCGCGAGCGGTTGGCCAATTTGGGTTGGTTCATGAAAGCACTCAAAGAACCACTTTCACGATTGGCTAACAAAGAAGATGGCTGTCGAGGCGCTTTTTGGGCGGCTCGTTTCAAAAGTATCGGGATTCTCGATACGGAGTCGTTGTTGGCGACTACCGCTTATATCGATTTGAATCCGGTTGCCGCAGGCGTCGCGGAAACGCCCGAAAAGAGTGACCACACTTCGATTCGACAACGGGTCCAACACGTGCAGTCCCAAGGCAAACTCGAGTCTTTGAAAGCGGCTTGCCGTGGAAGCGTGGCCGGCAGCAAGGCCGCGGGCAACGTTGAACAGGATCTCTGGCTTGTTCCGATCGAAGACCGGCGTCAGCATTCCAATGCAAACATCCGGGCGACTCGGGAAGGTATGCTGGAATCATTTTCGCTTGGAAGTTATTTGTTATTAGTCGATTACACCGGTCGGCTGTATCGAGATAGCAAGGCCCGGATGGGTGCAGCGGTCAAAGAGGTCTTTGAGCGCCTTGGTTCCAGCCCGCAATATTGGTCCGATACGGTTCACAAAATGCTTGGCAGCCGCGATCTCCGCGGCAATTTTTTTGCCTCCAATGCCGACTCGATTCGCAAGCTGGCCCTGCGCAGAGGAAAACGGGTGGCAAATCTATCTCCTCAACCCAGTTAGAAGCTCTTAGGGCGTCTTCAATTTTCTCCCAATCAAAGACGTGTCGCTCGCCGCTGCGCGAGTGACGACTTAATCTTTCGATTTTCCGAGAATTCCAGCCGACTTCGCATGTAAGCCGATCAGAAGTGAACTGTGGTTGCAAATCCGAGTTTGATCCGACGCCTTCGGTTGTTTTGCCTGTCCTTTTCTCTTTTTCTCTTTTTGGCCCTTTTCTCTTTTTGTTGCCTGTCCTTTTCTCTTTTTTTCTCTTTCTGTTTTGTTGCCTGTCCTTTTCTCTTTTAATCGCAAGTCATCCAAGTGGCTTAAGTCAGATAACGGCAACGATCACCGAGCCGGAACGGAAATCATTGCTTCAATTAGCACGCGCAAGTCCGGCTTCGCGTGCATCGTATTGTTATCCCGCGATTTTCCGCACTGGTTTTAGGGTTAAACTCCGGCACTAGCCACCGCTGACAACAGGAATACATAGTAGCCAAAGCTCACGCAAACTGAAAGCATCGCTGCAACGATCTGAGATTTCGGCAATTTTCGCATCAAGGTCTCGAACAGCATAGCGATCGCACTCAACGTCATCATGAAAAGAAGACGGAGAGAGTTGTCCCACCATCCAGCATTCATGGTGATAGCCATCGCAACGAATCCAAAGAATACCAGCGACAACAAAGATCTTGGTGTTGAGCAATAAGTCAGCACGATCATCGCAAGAACCAATGTGAGACATACAATAGGGACAGCAAAAAGGCCAATGCCCATCATCGGTATGGATGGCACGATAAGAATCGGGATATCTGTTAGCGTGCCGAGGCCATCGGATTGAACCACCCAAATGGCTGAAGCACAGAAGACGGCAACGCACGCAGTTACAGCGAGTAGGGTCGCCACACTAAATTGAGATTTCCCAGTTGTGATTTCTTGAGCCATGGTTAAGCGGGATAACTAGGTGATATGCCAATGCTCGGCATAAAACCTTTCTTACCTCCACAGGAAGTAGATAACACGGCCTCGCCGATTGGCGGTTGTTGATTTGAAAAGATCCTATTCCAATAAGTAAGTTATTACAAGTTGCGGAGGTAATAACATTCAAATAGGCATGTTATTACGGCGCGGAATAAATCAAAGGAGAATGCCATGAAACTGGAGGAGCAGCTACGCCGGTCGATCCGTCAAAAAGGGCACGCTTTCAATACCGAGAAGGCATATGTGCAAAAATATCGTCAGTTTGTGCAATTTGCCAAAGTTAAGTACGGAGAATATCGCCACCCGGGTGAACTTGACCAATCCGACCTTCAAGAGTTTTTGACTCATTTGGCTGCCGACCGAAACGTGGCAGCCGACACACAACGCGTTGCCTTGTCGGCGCTGAAGTTTCTCTACACGGAAGTGCTGGAGCTGGATTTTGGAATTCTGGATTTCGCGCCCGCTCAAAAACCGAGGAAACTTCCGGTCGTGATGACGTTTCGCGAGACTTTGGACACACTGATGAAATTCTCCGGCGTCTATCGTTTGCAATCGGAATTGATGTACGGTTGTGGACTTCGAATCTCCGAAAGCCTGCGCCTGCGGACTAAAGATCTTGACTTTGAAGCCCGAACGATCCAGATCAATGATACCAAAGGAGAGAAAAACCGGCTTTTGATGATGCCCCGACGCCTTCAATCATCATTGCAGGAACATCTCAAAACGATTCGGGTGTATTACGACCGTGATCGAGAAAAAGATGTGCCCGGTGTTTGGATGCCGACGGCGCTAGAAAAGAAAGCGCCGGCATGGGGCAAAGAATGGGGCTGGTTTTGGGTGTTTCCAGCACACAAGCTTTCGATGGATCCACGTGCCCAAGTGATTCGACATCACCACGTGGGACGCGAACCCTATGCCAAGCGTTTGGCGGAAGTCAAACGGCAAATGGGTTTCGCCAAAGCGATCGTCCCACATACGTGGCGCCATAGTTTCGCGACACACATGTTGATGCAGGGCTGCGATTTGAGAACCTTGCAAAGGTTGATGGGGCACGCGTCGATCAAGACAACCGAAATCTACCTACACGTGATCGAAACGATGTCCCAGAACCTGATTAGTCCCTTGGATCGACTTGACCAGTTCGCAAACGAGGAGACAATCGGAGACAATCGGGAAGGGGAAACAAAGTGTCATGAAAGAACTAATGAAGTCAGTTGAGGTTTTTTTTGGTCGGTTGCGACAGGAAGATAAGGGACACCCGCATTGAAGTGGCTGAATGGTTGCGAGAGTAACACTTATCGGTGCTCAGTTACTCTCGGGCGTGGCAGCCGACGATTGCACAGGCGGAGACGAAAGAGGATCCAGAGTAACTTCTTGCGGTTGCCCCAGATCCTTCGTCTGTGTCTCGGTTTCATTTGGACCGGGAGCCTGATTCGGTGGGATTATTTGATCTGGCTGAGAGAGGTCGATTTCACGCCAAATTGCTGGAGTATCGGTCATCGCCGAAAAGTACATTCCCACCGGAGCGTGGTTCCAGCCAACGTAAAGCCACCCGCCTTGCGTTCGCAATTCGACGAGACGAAGTTCACGAGCAAGTTGGACATCTTTGAGTTGTTCCACTTCATCGACAGGAATCAAGTTGTCGGGCAATAGCACGCCGGGTTGTTCCGCATCTTCTTTATTGAGTTTAGTTTCCAGGAAAGACTTGAAGGCAACGATTTTCGCGGTCAATCTTTCCGGGTCCACATAATCGAGTACGGCGTCCCCGTCACGAAACAGATACATTTTCCCCTCGACTCGTTTGACAATAAAAGGGATGCGAATTTTCAGACCCGCTTGAAGTCGAGAATCTCCTTGCGAGAAACGACGGCCGGTGATCGTAACTGCCAGGCGATTGTTATCGAATTCAAATTGAATCGGTCGCGTTCCGGAAAACGTAATTGACCAGCCTTCTTCGTCGTCCGCAGTAGCAAGACCTTCGGGCACATCGCCGGTGAGCCGTTCTGCTTCCGCCGCAAGTTCGTCGTTTGTGAATGTTCGATTACTAAAGATCTCGTCAACATAATTGCTCAAAAGCGTCTCATGAATTTGTACCGCAATTTCCGCATTGACGGATGACTCCGTCGGCATAACGGTTGCTGCCAGATTTGAGACTCGCCCGGACTCCGCCAGCTTGAACGTGGTTCGATGCCCAATCGCCCAAAATCGATCGTAGGTCGTTCGCAAATACAGCTCAGGCAAGTAGCCGCCGATTTCTTCCGCTTTCTTGAGAGCTTGGACAAGCCGTTTTCTGCCCTGGCTTAACGCATCTGAAGTTTGCGTCAAAAACTTCTCCATAAATTGCGTTTTGATCCGACCTTCCGAAATACGTTCACTTTCTTCTTTGTCGCGAAGATATTGTTTGCGGCCAATTTTTTGAACCAGATTGGATCTTGCATCAACGCCGTAGAATTCAGAGTCGATATGAGCCGAACCAGACGGCGCTTCAGCAAGCAACCCGCCGACGTTTGCGATAAGATTTTGACGAGCTTCAATTAGTCCGGACGCTCCAGCATAGCCGGTGAACCGGCCCGATCGAGTATGCGTTTGAGACACGATATTGCCAAGCAGATGAATACTTAGACGGGCTTGATTGGGATCCTCAATAAAGTCAATGCTAACCGTGCCTCTGGTTGCCGCCTCACCGCGAATCAAACGTCCCAAAATAATCTCATTGACTCGGCGACCATCGCTTACGGGTTGTGAGGCAAGTCGATTGACCAGATCGCGAGAGACCGAAACCCGGAGGTTGGGCAATGAATACTTTTTTTCAATCAGGCGAATCAAGTTTCTGGACTGTTCGGTCGCGTCCAGCCAGCCGATAACCGTTCCTACCGCTGCCGCGGCGTCTCGTTCGGAACTCACTGACAGTTTTTTGAATTCCTGATCCAACGTATCCAGTTTTTCGTTAAATTCGGCCTGCAAATTGTCATCGGTGCCGTAGAAATAGAGCATGGCGACTTTATAAAACGAATGTTGAAACGCAGCGAACATGTAATCGTTTTTGCGCTGACCAACCTTCACGACTCCCCTGTTAAATGCACCGAATTGCCGCCAAACCTGCACTCGGGTTCGTTGGCGATCTCGATCTTCCCTCAAAACATTGGTTCGCAACTGTTGTAGCTCCGCTTCGCCACTTTTTAGCCGTTCAAGCTTTTCTTGTAGCTCTCCCCGTTGTTTTCGAATTTCCTCGTCGTTCAACTGAACATCGTCCGCCTCTTGATCGTCTTCATCTTGGGCATTTTTTGACTCAGGCTTATTCTCGCCAGGTTCTTCTTCCGCGACAGCTTGCTCGGTGGCTTCGACAGGTAGATTTTCATCGTCAGGCTGTGGAGGAACGGTTTCGATTTCGGCGGGCTCCGGCAAGTTGTCCAATTCTCCTTCAACTTCGCTGATGCGTTTCTTCATCAGATTGAGCTGATCCGTTAATTTGCCGACCGAAATATCAGGCGGCATTTCAAATTCGAGTTCCTCCATAAATGTCATCAGTTCGTCGAGTTGCAGATCGTAGAACAATAATGCACGTTCACGGCTGTATAAATTTTTACGATAGTATTTTTTCAGAAGCTTCAAATCTTTTACGGCCTGGTCACGGCGCTGCTCAAGTTGATCCAGAGTAATGGTGCGGTAGTTTGCTCTCGCCAACCCGATTTCATACTCAAGATCCTGGTTTTGGGATCCCGAAAGACTCTTGATGTGAGCTTGGATCGCAAGCCTGACTTGATTGAATTCGGATTGTTCCAGTGCCTGCTGGTTCGATGACAACCGGCCGAGAATTTGGGACAGCTGCGCCACATCAGCTCTTGCCCCCTTTGCGGATTGAGTCTCAAGCGTGTTGAGGTCGAGCACTCGCCGCCATTCGTCCGCTTTTTCGTTGTGGCCAAGCCAAGCGTTTAATTGGTGCACCGCCTTTTGAAGCTCGCGACCCGTGTCCGAGGCGAATGCGTTTGAGGTCATGATAATAGTCGTGACAACAAATATTTGGAGCCGTTTCACTTAACCATTCCTAAGTAGCATGTACATGATGAAAAAGCGGTTCATGGTTTTCGCATGTTTTCCGCGAGCATGGAGCTTCCGCCCAAACGTTAGTTCGAACGCGACAGGAGTACCTTCAAAGATGATGCTTGGGCTACTCAAAAGTCGCGCTGATTTCACGGCGGCACTGGCGTATCATGGCGACTCGAATTTCTCTGCGTAAAGCGAATTCGATTGTCTCCAACGCCATGTTCAAAGTCCACAATTTTCCTACAATTATGGCTTATGGAAGACGTAATGTGCAGGGCCTTTCGTGCGATCCAATTGGGTGGATTGCCCCGTTAATAGGGTTTTGAGCGTCTTCTTTGATGTAAGTCTAAGGTCAAACACAGCTGAATGGTCATGATGATCTGCCAGTTTAATTTGTAATGGGTACGCGATCTTGTTGCCATTACTACTACAGGAGAACAATTGTGGACGAACTTCACCAACGCGGACAAGCGCTGGAAAACTTGTTTTTCAAGCAAAAAGACAAAGAACTGCTCGAGAAAATGCGAGCCAATTTGGCCTCCGAGGAAGGACGAAACGCTTTGACCTCGGTGACAGGAATCAGCGACGCGGGGACTCTCGACGCGTTGACGGCGGTCGGCATCTCAGCCGAATCGATCGCGTCCGTCTCTTTAATTCCATTGGTGGTGGTTGCCTGGTCTGATGGTGCCATTCAAGACAACGAAAGAAAAGCAATTCTTGACGCCGCGAATGCTGCTGGCGTCACGAGTGGATCGCCCGGCTATCAATTGCTTGATGGATGGTTGCAGGAAAAACCAGCAGATGACTTGCTTGATAGTTGGAAAGCCTATGTCTCCGCATTGAAGACAACCTTGGACGAAACCGCCTATGGCCAAATCAAGTCGTCAATTTTGAGTCGGGCCAAAGACGTTGCAGAAGCAGCTGGCGGATTTCTCGGACTTGGGAACAAGGTTTCAGATAGTGAAGAGAGCGTGATTGCAGAATTGGAGTCCGCGTTATAGACGTTGGTATTCTCGAGCATTTTCAAAATCAGGATGCAGTCTCTGTCATTCTGAAGGAGCTTGCGACTGAAGAATCTCTGGTTGCTTGTCGTAGATTCTTCACCTCGTGCCTCGCTTCAGGATGACACAAGTGCAAATCAACTTTCAATTTGCTCTTGAGAAGAAATCGAAATCTCGTTGAAGTCGAGGAATCCAAAAATCCGACTGCAGGGAGTTCCAAATCAGACGTTTGAAAAAAACGAGCTTTTCAAGTCAGATTGAATGATGCCCAACTATCGCAAAATTTACGACGACGTATTCAGCAAAGACGATCGCTACAATCGCGCGGAAAATTCCCCAGGCCTCCGGGCCGTTATCAAAGCGACTGAACAACTCTGTTCGTTCAGCGGGCGGTCGCTGGATGTCGGATGCGGTGTCGGCTTTGTCGTTGAATATTTGTCCGGACCCGATTTCGCTTTTCAAACCTATGGAGCGGATATCAGTTCCGTCTCCATTGATGGGGCAATAAACAGACTCTCTAGCATCCCCGGCATTAAACAGCGATTGAAGCTACTTGAATCGCAAGGCTTGCCGTTTCCAAGTGGCCATTTTGCGCTCGTCACCTGTTTTGATGTGCTCGAACATCTGGAAGTTGATGATATTGTCATCACCGTCAACGAAATCCATCGAGTCCTGAGACCCGGCGGACTGTTCATGGGTTCGGTCTCTTGTCGCAAGTCAGGCATGAACGACCTCAACGGTGAGAATCTGCATCGAACGGTCCAGACAATCGAATGGTGGTTGGAGCGCATTGCTCCCGATCGCGTCGAATACGATGCACATCGCGCGCAGTTGACGTTTTGGAAACGAATGTTGACTCGGAAACAGCCTGGCAAGAATAAAACCGCTTCCGAGACTGACGAGGCTCCAACGTCGACTGAGCCTGCAGCGGTCGACGGCACCAATTCTCGAAATTCTGCACAGCTCTATCAAAAGATTTACGATGAAAACGAATGGTATGGAAACGCAGATCAACAGCGGTGTCCCGGTGTCAGACTGCTGCCCAAGTACCAAGACTGGTTGATTGGTCCCGTAATGGATCTGGGCTGTGGTCGTGGACAGACAGTCGTATGCCTCCGCGAACTGGGATTTGAAGCGGACGGAATCGATCAAATTCAGAAAAATCCGGAAATGCGAGTCGGGGATATTACACAGCCAATTCCCGATATCGACAAATACCGCAGCACGGTTTGCGTTGACTGCATCGAGCATCTATACGATGACCAGGTGCTTGGGCTGTTTTCCAACATGAAGAAAGTCGAACGCCATGCGTTTTCGATCCACAATGGCGAATCCGCCGAAACGGGTCAGGAGCTTCATGTCAACCGACAGAGCTTCAAAGAGTGGGGCGCACTGATCCGGGAGCATTTCGAAATCGCCGCCGCGATCAAGATTCATGAACAGCAAATGTTGTACTTGACCAAGACGAAAAAATAGAAAATAGGGCCTTCAACACAAATCTATCGCGAGCTGTTTGTTGAGTCGACAAATCCAGATCATCCCAAAAAATTCCGTGTTGACTCGTGGTCATTCAATGCCGGTTACGGTCCGCGTTCATTTTGATACAGACACACGAATTCGCGGGATCAGAGCACGTTTTCATGGTGCAGAGCGAACGGAAGCTACCTACACGACGACTTCAACGGATTCCAAGGGGAGAACCACAACTACCACGCACACGGCCGAGGAATACATAGACATCGTCAATCAAGATTTCGTGCTGCACGGAAATCCCGACATCGGTTTTTTTGCCGGTGTCGGCGACGCGGTTGCAACGATGTTTGGCGGCGGACAAAGCGAAACGATCGAGGCTGGAGTACATGATTTTCAAATCGAAATAGTCGTGCCCGTTGACGCACCTGCTTCCTTTAAGGGTGGAAAGTGCTCTGTGTTTTACCGATTGCAGGTTCAAATTGATGTGCCGATCAGGAGCGATCCAAAATGCGATTATTCGTTTACGTTATTGACGCTTCCAATACCGCTTGAAAAAACGCGTCCGGTTCTGGTTCAGCACCCTGATCCCGAACAGGGCAGAGGCTTCTGGGACCGAACTTTTGGGAAAGATGTCAATATGGACGTTGCGCTTGAAAGCAACGTTCTTTACGCCGGCGAGTCAGGAAGCGGGATGGTCTCCATCAGATCGAATGAGTCGATTGATGTCGATCAAATCGTGTGGTCTCTGGTCGGTACCGAGAAAACGGAAGCCAGCGGTCACACCGACCAATACGGTCACCGCTTGCCGTTGGGCAACATTCCGGTCGATCGACCGATCACACAAGAATTTAATCACGAGTTCAATTTTTCCATACCAGACCAGGGGCCGTTTACCGCCTTGGGTAACAAATTCGAAATCAACTGGGTTCTGGAAGTTCGGCTCAACGTTCCCTGGGCAAAAGATCCGGCTGTGCGGATCCCTGTCGAGTATTATGACGTGAGCTGAAGTTGGAAGAAGTGTTCGCATTCTGGAAGCGCAAAAAAAAATAGCGCTGTCTTTTCTCAAAAATCAGATATTTTGAGAATTGTCTGGAAATGATGGAATCAAAACCCCATTCCTGGGTACTTCATTTCCAACTTCGATCATCCAAGAAAACTTCAATGCCAGATGACTCGCGACTGAAACGGTTGTTCGAGCAGTGCGTGGAACAGCACGCCGATTCGATGTATCGCGTCGCATTTCGATTGACTGGATGCCGAGAGCTGGCGAGCGAATTGGTTCAGGATACGTATCTCAATGCGTGGAAAAATATTGGTTCACTCAACGACGTGGACAAAATGAAAAGTTGGATGTTTGCGATCATGCGAAATCAATACACAAAACTTCTGCGGCAATTGCCCAAGTCACGACAAATGACTGAATTGGTCATTGAGAATCTGGGCGTTCCGGCTGAAACAAACGATTACCAGTCTGATCAACAGCTTGTCCAGGCAGCGCTGCAGCAACTCAACGACGATCACAAACTGCCGCTGCTGTTGGTGTCGATGGAAGGCATGACGGTTGACCAAGCCGCCACCGTTTTGGAACTGCCGCGCGGAACGATCCTCTCTCGGCTTCATCGAGGCCGTAAAAAGCTCAAATCAATCCTCAATGGCTTGAATCCGAATTGGTCGGGCACCGTCAGTGCTCCCAGACAGGGTGACCTCTCATGACAGATAACGATCAACAACTCGAGCGCCTGTTACGCAACGTGAAAGTTCCAGATGATCTAAAGGCTTCATTGCTCAAAATCACCGACAAGCCGACTCAGTTGCCACGGGCATCGGAACGCAATGGAGCCAATAACGGGTTTGCGATGAAAGCTGTCGGGATGATCGCATTGGCCGCGTCGTTGGTGTTAGTGAGTTTGTTTTTTATCAATCCATTCGGAAAAGAACGGTCAATAACCGCAAAGACTCCATTCGAACAACTTGTGGAACCCAAAGAGTCGGAGCAACAAAAAGGCTCGGCGCCAACGGCGGCAAGTTTGCTGCAACAGATGAGTGCCAACTCATTGGAGTTTAATTCATCGGTGATTCAACAGAATATTGAGCTGTTGGAAACACTCGTGGCACAGCAAAAATCGCATCAGCCAGAAATCTCTCAAATGGAACTCGCGTCGGTTGCGATGAGCATTGCCAATCAGGCGGGAGTCGACTACGGAAACAACATCGATTCAGTGCGCAAGGATTTACGGCAGATAATGACAGAATATCCCGGCACTACCGGTGCCGATATGGCGGTCCTGTTCCTCGAACAAACGAAACAAAAGTCAGAATTTTGATTCAAACCATAGGTAAACCAATGATCAATCATAAAATCTCAATGTTCACATTCTTAGTTGTGGTATTGGCAGGGCTCGTTTGTCAACAATCCGAAGTCTTCGCCATTCAAGCGGTCGAACCGCAACCGAAGCTGGAAAGTCCCAAATCCGCACAGATTCAAGCACACATTCTGGTCGAGGCCCAAAAGAGCTTTCTCCGAACTCAACTCGCTGAGACGCAGGTCGCGCTAGATTCGCTAACTTCCGAACGGAACGAAATTCAGACTCGACTTAGCGCACACAAAATTTCAGAAGCTTCCTTTGTTGAAGTCATGCGTCTTTTGCAAACACAACGAGTTCAATTAGCGATCGACTTGGCAGGTCTTGACGCGAAAAAGGAAGCACTCACGATCGCCGCAAAGTCCGAAAACGGCGGATCCGCCAAATCGAATACGATACCGTTACTTGAAAAATACGTCGCCAATCAAAAACTGATCACTGACCAGGTTGAATCACTTTACCAGAAAGGCTCAGCCTCAGTCGTTCAGGTCCAACAAGCAAAACAACTTCTGATTCAGGCCGAACTCCAGCTCGCCGAGGCTAAACAGGAGCAGTCGCAAACGAATTCATCATCCGATGCGATCGGTGATTTGACGGCGACTGAACTTGAACGAGTCGAAAAGAAAGCGCGGTTGGCAATGGTCGAGAAAATCCTGGATCAATACGTGGATGCTCGGCCATACGTCGATCGGGTTTCACGTCTGGAGCGAGACGTCGAGTCACAAGAGACGCAAAAACGACGCTTGCAATCCCGGCTTTTGGAAATGGAAGAACAATTAAATGAACTTCATTTGCAAATTCACGATGCTGCCGGAGATGAGCACTAGCTGGGCGGCCCATTTTCTCCTTTTTCTTGAACCCAAGATTGATACATCCGCATCGTTTAACCGCGTGGTCAACGCCCCGCGCGTTTCGATGAGGAATACGCGGCCCCGGACACGCGGTTAAACGATTTTTTTCGCGAAGGTTTATAGCCAATCGTTAAAAGTGGCGGCGTCGAACCAGGCGTTGTACGAAAGTGTAGCCCCAATTGTCCTCAATTGTTTTTGAACCGCTAAGCCCGCAGTACACGATCGCTTCGATTATGAGAACACTGATTATTCGAACTTACATAACCAATGGAGCACAAAATGAACGTATTAAAATCGCCGCTTATCGGAATACCAATCATTTGCGCTTTGTTAATAGGCGTACCCGTGATTGCCCAAATGAGTGGTTCGCGAGGCGGTGTAGGAAGTCAAGCTTCGCAAGGGCCCGCGCTGGCGACGCTGGGGCCATTGTCCGCTGAAGTGGCTCAAAGTGTCGTCACCATTGATGGCAAAGTTGAACTGCGCGTAGAGCCGACGGAAATTCGAATCGTGTTGGCGCTGACGTCCGAAGCTGAAACATCAAGTGCGTGCAAACAGCTGATCACCCAACAGATCGCCAAACTCAAACCGGGCTGGATCGGAATGGGCATCCCCGAGGAAAACATCGTCGAAGACTTTATTTCGGTTCTGCCTTGTTACGAGTATGAGATCAAAAGTTTACAAGGTCAGGAAGTTGCCGCGGAAAAAAAAGTGGGCTATCTCCTGCAGAATAATATACACTTGGCCGTCAAAAACGACGCTGAAGCAATGAGAGCACTCGATGTCGCGTTCGAGCACGGCGTCACCGACATTATTGGTTTCGATTACTGGTCTAAAGATCTTGACCAAAAGAAAAACGAAGCGCGACTTCAAGCGATAAAGATCGCCAAAGAAAAATCGCAAGTGATGTTGGATGGTCTTTTTGATAAACGGCCCCCCATCATCAACATTCAAGAACGTACGGATGTCTACTATCCCGAATCCATGTACGTGTCCTTTGACAATACCGCATCGGCCGAATACCGAACGAACTATTACAGTCGCCGGAATCTGCCCGAAATCCGATTGTATCGTCCTAAAAACACCTACTATCGCGGTCTCGATCCGAAAACGGATGTGCAATCGAATGTGTTACCCATGAAGCCTGAAATCTCAGTGGTCGCAAACGTGCGACTCTATTTTGAATCACCGACGGCGAAAGCGTACCGAGAATCACAGCGAGACGACTAATTCGAGTTTGGTTTAAGTTTGCTCAAAGTTAGCGTTATTGCCCCGGATACGCCGTTGTCATCCTGAACCGAGTGTGTTTCGTCGCCGATACTTATTCGGAAACTGGCGACTCAGTTTCCGGGGCTAATTGGAGTTCACCAATTATCTCAGGCACTCCGGGCGGGATGCAAAGCATTTGCTTAATTTCTTTCGAGTATCGGACAGCTGGAAGTTCGCCGTAAACGGGATGCGCCCAGGGCGGAATTTCAAAATACGATTGAGGCTGATACTCCTCTTCATTAATTTCTTCCCAAAACCCGTTTTCGTTAACCTGCAATAATTCCAAGTCGAGGAAAAGTTGGGTGCGCTCGACTATATAGGCGATGTGACTCGTTGCGACACGACTGAGAGACTGGGTATAGGCCCTCTGGGCCTCCAGGAAGTCGCGTGCAGAAACACCACCGGTTCCTAAGCGGAATTCCAGCGATGTGCTAACCACTCGTTCATAGGCCAATGCAGCACTGGCCACGTCGATCAAGTATTGTTCTCGTTGCAAAACAAGATTTCGTAAATCATTCCGAACCGAAAACTTGATCGAGTCTTCCAATTGCGTCAAGGCTCGCAAGGCCCGCTGATAATTAATCAAACTCCGTCGATATCCATTGCGTTCCGCAAATCGATTCAAAGGTGCATCCACGCTCAAACGCATGGAAGTTGAACTGTCATCGAAACTGAAATTAAACGGTTGATTCGCTCCGGGCGGCGTGCTAATTCTGTGGCTGGCATCGAAATTGATAACTGATTTGAGCTCGTCCGCTGCGAGTTTGATCTCGCGCCAATTGTCCGCCAATACACCTCGTTGGTTCATTAAATCGAACCGCAACACCAATGCGGTAATCATGGCATTATCCATGTCAATCTCGATCGGTTTGAGCCCAAAACTGGACGAATTCAAAGTTTCCGTTGTCTTTTTCATGAGTTGTTGAACTTCGTTAACAATTCTTGCCAAGTCAGCTTGCGGGTCCGATTCGATTGCGAATCCATTGAGGCGATCGATATCTGCGACGAGTTCACCTAATCGGCCACGTAAAACGCTGCTCGAATTAACTAGCGTTTGCAGCTCCTCAACTTGTTCCTGTTCGATCATTCTTTGTAGTTCGTTCCGCAAAGCACGAACTGAATTCGTGAGTTCAAGCTGCGTTTCCTCAAACTGTTTAATCGCTGCGGTGGATTCGGCATGTTGTTCGTTGAGCCGCGCCAGGTCGAGTTGCCGCTCGACAAGATTTAACAATGCTTCGCTATGAGCTTGGGAACGTTGGAAAATTACAGGCAGGGAGGGTGACTCGCTTTGAATTTCACTCTGTAAGTCAAACAACAACTGTTGGCTTGTCAAACGCGAATAGTCGACCAGAAATCGAGCCCGCAAGCGCTTAGACTCTGTTACTTCTTGGCTGGGCTCGCCATCCACTGCGGCAAGTTCAGAAGCTTCGAGAATTCGATCCAACAAGACGGCTGCGGTACTGACCAATTCGGCCCGATCAGGATCGCGCAGTGACGTCTCCAAACGACTCAAAACGCGGCTGGTCAAATCTGCGGAAACAGAGAGCTGATCAAGCCTGGTAAGTTCGTTCAATTCGGTCAAATTAACGTTGATCGGAGTTTCCGTCGGAATACCCATGGATAATTTTAAGCCATCAAGATTTTGATCGAGACTGTTGCAAACTCCAATCAAGCTCCTTTTGCCTCCCAACAGATCTTGTTCGACTTGATCAACCTGAAATCTGGGCACCAGGCCAGCTTGATATTCTGCTTCGGCCTGATTAAAAGCGCGAACCAATGAAAAGTAGTTCTGCGATTCAATCTCGATCCCCCGAAAGCCCCGGATCAGATCATAGTATTCCGAAGCGAAGTCGACGAAAAACTGTTTTCGAAATCTGGCAAAATCGCGAGCTGCATAAACCAAATTGCGTTCCGCCTGAGTTAATGGCTCGAATCGAATATCCTTTTGTAGCAGCGGTTGGGCAAACTCAATCAAAATATCGGAGCTAACATTCGCTGTGAAACCCGACGGGCCATTGAAGGTCAGTAAAATATCGTTGGCAAAACGGGCCATCAAGTCGCCGCCCGTCACTAACATCCTTTCAATTCCAACTCCCGTCGGAATGGAAAGTACATCAACCGAGGTTCCTCCATTACGCTGATGAGAGTAATTTAAGGAGGTCCCGTTGCCTGTACGATTAAACTTGGTCTGATAGGCAAATCTCTCCAGGGACAACTGAAGCGATACTTCATACAGGGTTTCCTTTTGAGTCTGATAGTTGCGGCTATTGAGCAACGCCAAATCAACAATTTGGTTCAGTGTTAGCCGGTTTGTTTCATCCGGTGTTTCATCGAGTGCTGCGTCTTGATAGGTTTCGCGAGTGTATTTCGCTTCGTCGCGTACGCTTTCGAATTCAAACATTCTCTCAAGGCACGCTGCCGGAATTGCGTTCCAGGCATCGGGTGGGATTGGGCTGCCCAAAGGGGTTTCCGAGTCTTCCTGCGTGCCGTTCGCCGAGTCTTCAGCGGCGTTCTGGGCTTGCTGTTCCTGTTGAGACTGAAGATACGGCAGTTGATAAGCGTAAAGCGAGGGTGACGGGACGGGCAGGCGAGGATTGAGCTCGCTACAAGGATCGAACAGGCGAGATTCTTCCGGAGGAGTAATTGAATATCCAACCGGTTCTGCCCAGGGAGTTGAAGCTGTTTTCTGCTGAATCAAACAATAGGCATCGCGATCCGCCCTCTTGACGGCTCGAGCTCTGGATTGACAGCCCGCCGAAAACGAGAGCAGCACCGCCAAACCAATTACCGCCGAAAGTGTTAACGAAAACCGGACCATATGTTTTCAGGATTAAGTGGGTAGTACCATCTGAAATAATCGGTTGGTTTTTAATGGTTTGTCCGATTTTTTCGGTCAATATGAGGCCACATTTTGAGGTGCAAATGTTGTAAGCCGGACAACCCGTGCCAGCCGCACAATTTAACCCTCGATGGGTAAGCATTACTTCTGATTTGACAAATCGAAGTCAATGGCGCGAAAATCCCCTTTAGATCGAGCCGATAGCGAATATGGAAATTAATTTCGATACTTTGCGGTAAAATAGCAGTTTAATACGAGCGGCGTGGTCCGTGAACGCTTGGGGTTCGCGACGATCTTGTCGCTACGCGGTTTCTCACATCGGTTTGTAGAGAATGAAATGAAGTTGATCCTGGTAATTTCGGCTGTTTGCCTAATCGGTGTTTTGGGCGTATTTTCCAATTCATTTTGGGGCGGTTTGGGCTCAACCAAGCCGCAGCTAGTCTATTACGACGTCACAAGTGCTGACTTGCCAATCGTGATCACCGAGCGAGGTTATCTCGAGAGTCAAGAACAAACATCGATCCGGTGTCGGGTGGAAACCTATGACCGCCGCAGCGGATTGACCGGTACAACTATCCTTTCAATTGTTCCGAATGGGAGTGTTGTTAAACAAGGCGATTTGTTAATCGAGCTCGATTCTGTCCAAATCCGAGATCTACTTGAATCTGAGTCGCTAGAATTGCAAAGCGATCGCTCGACGTTGACGCAGGCGCAAGCGCGGAAAGAGAATCGAGAAACGCAAAATTTGACCGCTATCGCAGAGGCAGAACTTGCTCTGAAACTGGCAGAACTAAATCGCAAGATGTATGTCGATGAACAAAGCGGTTCCTTCAAACTTTCGCTAAGTGAAATTGAACGGCAAATCGATGAGTCTCGGAACTCGATTCTCGAGGCTCAGGCGGCACTCAAGCTTCAGGAGACTGAAAGGGACGGAATTGAACAGCTGTTTCGCCTCGGGTACAAGGGTAAAAGCGATCTCGAGCAAAGCCGTTATGCGTTCATGAAATCTGAGGCTGCTTTGGCAGCCGCGGTTAACAGGCTCGCGAATCACGATGCGACAAAACAACAATTGGAAACCTACCAAAAACAGATGGAGCTAATGAAGCTGGACGGGGAAGTTGCAACTGCCGAACGAAACTTACAGCAGGTCAGAGTGACCAACGCATCGGAACTGGCACAGGTTGAAGCACAGTTGTTTGAAGCGAAAGAACGAGTCCAACGTCAGGAAGCAAGGATCGCCCAATACCAAAGGCAACTTGAATATTGCACGATTCGAGCACCTCACGCAGGTATGGTAGTTTATGCCCAAGACGAGCAAGGCAACACGACGGTTGCGGTTGGCCAGTCTGTTAGAAGCCGCCAGGAATTATTGACCCTTCCCGATCTTTCGAGAATGCGGGTACGAACCCAAATTCACGAAGCAGTTTTGGATCAGGTTCGTCGTGGGCTACCAGTCACTCTGCGAATTGACGCGTTTCCAAACGAACCCTATCAAGGAATCGTTGAACGAGTCGCAGTTGTGCCAAGCAGCAATTCCAACGGCGTGAAGACCTACGAATGCGTCATTAACATACCGGTTGAAGTCGAGAAATTGAAACCGGGGATGACGGCGGTTTCCGAAATTCACGTCGACCGATTAAAAGACGTTCTTAGCCTGCCAGTTCAGGCGATCGTGCAGATCGATGGAGAAACCTGGTGCTATGTCGATAATGAAAATGGAATCGAACGCCGCGACGTTGAATTGGGGCGTAACAACGATAAATTCGTTCAGGTGACGAAAGGAATTCAGGACGGTGACCGGGCTGTGCTAAACCCTTTGGCCATCGCAAGTCTTGAAAATCGCGAGCAAAAATCGATATCTCCCGAGGCAGGCGTGGACGCGATCCAACCTGTAACGGCCATTTCAGATAAGGAAGAACCCGAACGAGGAGAGAGCGATTCCCGCCAGGGACGTCAGGTTCGAGGCGATGACGGCGAAAGCGATCAGCGCCAACAGCGAGCGCGTCAAGCGAGTGTAGGCCAACGCGATCCAGGCGAAAGCGATCGGGGTGAAAACGGTCAACGCCAGGGACGCGAATCTCGCCGCAGGGAAAGAACGTCAGACTCTTCTAATTCCGGAACTTAAACGTTGGCCCCACAGAAATGACTTGGAATACGCTAAAAGTCGGTGTCAAAAACCTGTTGCTTCACAAGCTTCGTAGTCTGCTTACACTGCTAGGTGTGATCTTGGGTGTCGGGTCCGTGATTGCAATGTTGGCCGTTGGCGAGGGCTCCAAGAAGGAAGCCCTCGAACGGATCCGAAACCTCGGGGCAAACAACGTCATCATCCGTAGCGTCAAACCGAATCGAGAAGAAGTAGGCGCGGTCACTAATGTATCCAACGAATATTCAACCGAAGAAACAAGAGCCAGTGTTCTTAGTTATGGCTTAAAACACGGGGACCTGGACCGACTTAAGTCGACACTTCCGACAATTTCTCGTGCAGTACCTGTTGCATTGGTCAACAGCGAAGCGTCTCGCCAACAACGACGAATTCAAAACGCCCGTGTGCTGGGTACCACTTCTGAATTTCTGAAACTTAAGAACCTGCAAGTCGGGCGCGGTCGATTCGTGACTGCCGTCGACATTACCAATGCATGGAACGTCGCTGTTTTGGGCGCAGGATCCGCACAACGTTTGTTTCAGTTTGTTGACCCAATTGGCCAACACATTCTTATTGGAAATGATGTTTATCGTGTTGTCGGAGTTTTGAGGTCCCAGGATAGTGGAAACGATACTCCAGGAGCCGTCGGTCAAAAAGACCTGAATGACGACATCTATGTCCCAATCACGTGCGTTCAAAGACGATTAGGCGAATTACAAGAGATTCGCGCAACCGGGAGTCGAAGTTTTGAACAAACCGAGTTGAGCGAAATCACACTGACCGTCATTGAGGAGCAGTTTGTCAGCCAAACGGCAGAAATGGCCCGGCAGCTTTTACTCCGCGCACATCCGGAAGCAGAGGATTTCAAGATTCAAGTCCCTTTGGAATTGCTTGCTCAAGCTAATGAAGAAAAACGAATGTGGAATATTGTTTTGGGATCGATCGCCGGGATCTCATTGCTGGTCGGTGGAATCGGGATTATGAACATCATGTTGGCCAGCGTGACCGAACGAACCAAAGAAATCGGTATTCGTCGCGCGCTGGGTGCGACCAAAAAAGCCATTTCCATTCAGTTCTTGATGGAAACGATGCTGTTAAGTTCCGCAGGCGGACTATTGGGTATCGTTCTGGGAATAACAATCGCCGCCAGCGTGAGTCTGGTGACTGAACTCGACACGGTCATTAGCCTGTGGTCGATTTTGTTATCTTTTGGAATTTCGGTTGGCATCGGAATTGTGTTTGGGTGGTATCCGGCTCAACGTGCCGCCTCAATGGATCCAATCGAAGCGCTACGGCACGAATAACGAAAAGCCGATTTCTTTCTTCTCGGTACAGGCAAACCTTGACCGTTAGGCGAGGATCATCAGGCGGATAATTTGCAGAGAGTGTCGACTTGGAGCTCAATTTGCCGAGGCATTTGAAGTCAACGAAAGAGACTGTGGAATCAACCACAGCCTCTACTTACGCCAGTGTCTTTGGTTGCTTGGCTCAATAGGGTGTTGTCGCACATGCAACGAAAGCTATTGGTCGCCCGTCGCCATCAACGTTTAGTTGCCGCCACGCTGACCGCCGCCTCGACGGCCGCGACGCTGACCGCGCAGTGCTTCGGCAGGGATTTCAAAAGCCTCACCTTTCATTTCTTCGAAGCTGGCCTTTTGCTTGGCTGTTAGGACGCCGAGTACTTTGGATTCCGTTTCATTGCGGATTTCCGACATTCTTTTTTGAATGGCCTCGCGATCACCACTTTCGCGCAGTTTGCCAAATTCTTCCATGGCGGCTTCCCGCGCTTTGTCACTGGCTTCCTGCATCGCCGTTTTTTGCTTTTCGGTAATCATCAATTCCTTGGCAATCGTTTCATCCTGCAAGGCTGCGATGCCGAGTGCTTGCACGTAGATTTCATGAAGCCGCGCGTATTGATGATCGAGAAGGATATTCTTCAAGCCTTTGACGGCCGTTTTTTCGTTCGCGGCCGCCTGAGCCGTTGCCCGGGTGCGACGTTCTTCACGTTGCTCTTGAATTTCCTCTTCGGTCATGTCTTCGCTGTTTTCATCGTCGGTTTGACCGCCCCGAGTCTGTGTACCCCGATCGCTTCGTAGTTTCTCTAGGAGGGCCTCAAATTCCTTGACTTGATCGTCCACCATTTCAATCTCTGATTGAACTGATTCAATCGCAACCAGCCCGATCATTGAAATGCCTCGACCGCCACGTAGCCCACCGCGTTGCGCTCCTCGTTGGCCTCGGCCCTGCTGTTCTTGCTGAGCGGCACCTCGTTGCCCGCGGTTTCGCGGTTGTTCGCCGTCCTGAGCCGACGCAATCTGGCCAAACAACATGGCCATCATTGCAACCAACACACTCAGAATTGTGATTTTTCTCATAATTTTGCTCCGTTTGTGAACTTGTTTGTTTGATGAACGGCCTGGTTTTGAGAACTTTTTTCCCCTCCAAAGGCTGGTAGTATTCTTGGACTGAAAACCAGGTTCGAACCAATGCAGATTCGATCAATTCAGAACCACCTTGGGGTCACTTTGTTTTCATTTATATTCAAAAATTGACGGAATTATTTGAGAAAGTCTTCTGACCATTTTCCCGATGGGCCAGAGTTATCCCATTTCGCAGATTGAAAGCGAGAACAGGGTTGGGCCATGACTGGGTAGAATTCGAAATCAGGATCACAGCCGAAACAGAATATTAACCAACCAGGATCTACCGCTTATCGCAGAACTTCAAGAACTTCTCCCGCCGTTGAGACTCGCACGACAAGCTGGTTAGGTAACTCCAATCCGAGTCGGCTGCTCTTGTGGCGAAACTTGACGGGATTAGCGACAACTTTGATTTTGAATTAAACGGCGTCTTGCGCAATCAATTGCGCAAGACGAGCCGAATTGAATTATTCAAGAAACCACAGGGCTAGCGAATCTTTGTCCTTGATATAGATTCCGTCAGTCGCCAGAACCGGATAGGCATAAGTCGGCGTTTCCGAAACTTTATACCTCGCCAGCTCTTTGAAGCCGGCTCGATCCGCTTCGTAAACGACGAGTTCGCTAGTTGGAGTCAGGCCAAACAGAACCGAACCAGCGCTAACGATGGAGCCGTAACCTCCGCGGCTTCCACCTCCTCGACCTCCGCGTCTGCCACCTCGACGTCTTTCCTGTCCGCCTTCTCCACTCCGTCCACGATCACCTCGTTCTCCCCGTTCTCCCCGATCTGCGCCTCGGGCTTGCTGTTGCCCACCTGCCGATCGATCTGCAGTTTGACCACTGATTGGATTGCTCCAGGTCGTTTCTCCGTTTGCTGCATTTACGCAAAACAGGTTGTTTGCGCTAGAGAGGCCGAACAACATTCCCTCTGCCAGAACTGGAGAATTAAACATCAAGGTTGCGTTGGTGTCCTCATTTCGCCATTTTTCCTTACCACTCAATTTTCCATCACTCTTACTGAATTCGATTGCCGTCAAACCTCGTTCGGGACCGGCAAAGATGACAGTTTGACCATCAACCACGGGGGTCGCGGCGTTGTAGCGTCCCTGTCGGTACTCCATTTCCCAAAGCTCATCCCCAGAAGACAAATCAAGCACCACCAAACGCCCAGCTGTGGGTGCGACGACGACTTTGGTGTCGTCAACCGACATCAATACGGGAGAACCATACGATGCACCATCCCCGGTCCATTTCCATTTCTCGTCGCCTGAATCCAAATCAAAGGCCACAATGCCGCCGCTTCGATCGCTCCCAATTTCCACCAGACAGGTTTCGTCAGCAATCAGCGGAGAACTGGAAGTCGAAAACCTGGGAACTTGACCCTTGAAATTGTCGTTCCGCCAGGCAAGTTTTCCATCCGAAACGTTCCAACAGGAGATCGTGCCGTCCACTCCAAATGCTACGACTTTATCATCGGCCACAGCCGGTGAAGCGCGTGTTCCTGGAAAACTCGACGCCGGACCAGACGCGGCCTTGGCAGGATAACTGTCTTTCCAAATTTCTTTGCCTGTGTTTGCTTCGAGACATCGCATGACCTCATTTCCATCTTGAAGTGCGATCACGTAGACTTTGCCATCTTTGGTCGAAGGCGATGAGACGCCATCACCAACATTCACGCTCCACTTTTTGGAAAGGCTCTTCGGCCAACTGTCGGGCGTTTTGAAACTTGCCGCGACAGCATCCCGGTTGGGACCTCGCCATTGCGGCCAATCCTGAGCCACTACGGATGTCGAGTTAAAGACAGTAAATGCCAACCCGACAACTAATAACTTAAATTGATACAAAGCTTTCATCGATACTCCCTCCCCAAATTGGTTGCTTGTCTTCAGTTAACCGAGAAGACATGGTGAGCTTATTGCCGGTCATTCAACCCGGATAATTCCGGAAGGTATCGAACTAAATCGGCAAGTTCGCCAGCAAGCAAATTAATCCATTAAATCCTGGATCGAAGGGAATTAACGAAGGGATTTCCCACGAGAACCTCGGGAATTAGCCAAAAGTTGAACCGATGTGGCGAATGTAGCCCAAGGCATCTTCCAGGTCGGTTGTGACGACACCGACTTGCCTTCCGTCTCGGTCACATTCGCCCAGCAACAGAAGTTCTTCATAGCTTTCGTTGGCCCGAAGCCTCCGGTGGGCCCTCGCGCCGATCGTCCCATTTTGAATTTTGTGAACGAGCATGTGATTCTCGATCAGCCAGGCCGTTCGCTCAGTGATATGATCAGAGATCGCATCCAGCCCCGCGGCCACGTGATCAACTGGTTCAATCCCTTTGCCGACGTCGTGCAATAATGCCGCGAGCAAAAACTCTTCGTCGTACGGTAATTGATCGCAGGCAAGATCATAAACCTGCAGGCTATGGTACAAAACGTCACCCTCGGGATGATATTTCAGAGACTGTTTCACATTCTCCAATGGCAGCAACAGCGAGTAGAATAGAGCAAACCGATCGATCTTATCTTCGACCCCGGTCAACGCATCTTCCAGATCAATGTCGGGATACTCCTTGAGCAAGAACTGTTCCAGCTGCGCGACACTTGTTTTCTCGATTGCCTTTCCAGTGATGGAACTCTTGAAAGCGTAAGTATTTTTGTTTTCCGGGTAGACGGTGAGCTCAAACTCAAATCGGTCTTGAATGTGAATATGGCGAAAAACTTGAGGCTCACCATTCTTGACGACGTGTTTACGTTCAGTCTCGTATTGGATTCCATGAAAATCGAGTTCACCCGTAACCGAATGGATATTGTCCGAGAATAAATGCAGGTCGATGTCGGAGCCCTTGCGAATGTGTCCCGTCAATACGCTCCCAATCAAACGCGGCTTGAATCGTTCCAGTAATTTCATCATCCGCAACGCTTCCAGTCGCATTTCCATCAGGCGAACTTTGCGCGATTCGCCTTCATGAATCCGTGCGAGGTTTTGAATCTCGTCACGAATCTCGGCGTTGCTGGGGAGATCACGAGGTTTGACCCAGCCTCGACAAATCCGGCGTGCGGCTTTCATCTTGGCGCGATAATACTCAGATTCCTGCCGCTCATACATGAGCCGGGCGGCATTGCAGGCGATCTGACGACGTAGCTTCGAAACAGGCATCGGAAGGCGATCTAGGTGTCGCCATGCAAAAGAAACGATTTCAAACTGCAATAATACCAATTACAGTGGCTGTTCTCACAGATTATGGCAATTATTGCAAAATGTGCAGCTATTTGGGTTTACGTGAAGGAACGTTGATATTAAACAAGTGTTTAATACAATTGTTTTACCGAAGGAATTTTAGTCGACAATGCCGAAACGACAATGTTTGTAGTCCCGCCTTTAGCCGGAGTTCCGGCTAAAGCCGGGATTACGAACCACTCAATTCAGGTCTGACAATCGACTACTTCTCAGATCGCCCATCCAAAACCCCCGTTTTTACGAATCCAAGTCGGTGGACTCGAAATTTACTGGAAAGTTCGCCGGAATCGTAATCAGACGACAATATTTTTCGCTCAGAAATGAACGACCCTGACACCCGAACTCGAATCCTCTTGGCAGCGGGACCTATTTTCGCCAGCAAGGGATTTCGTAGCGCGACAGTTCGCGAAATTTGCGATCAAGCGCAGGTGAATGTCGCCAGCATTAACTACTACTTTGGTGACAAGCAAAAACTTTACAACGAAACTGTGATCATGGCTCGCGAGATGCGTGTTCAACAGGTTCCTCAGCCTAACTGGGACGAGAACACACCGTCGGAAGAGAAGCTTCACAACTTTGTTGAACTTGTTTTGACACGACTGGTCGCGATGGAGACAGAACCGTGGCAGGTGCGATTGTTGGTGCGCGAAGTTCTGAACCCCACGGAGGCCAGTAGGACGCTGATCAAGGAATACTTTCGGCCGTTTTTTGATCTGCTGCTGTCGATCATTGACGAAATTGTTGGCGGTCGATTACCAGACTACAAACGAACCCAGATCGGATTCAGCATTTTCGGCCAGTGTCTTTATTATCGTTTTACGGCTGAATTGACAGCGATGATGGTAAGCGACGAGGAATTACCGAATTTCACGCGGTCACAACTTTCTGATCACATCTCCCAATTCTCACTTGCCGCGATCAACTCCCTGAGGGCAGAACATTCGACCGCAATCGACTAATTTTTGAAAAACGACCCAATTTTTCCAGTAATTAACGAATAAGACGAATCGCAAATTCGGAAACAATAATGGCACAAACCGCAAATGTTCAACGTTCCACGGTAGGAAAAGAAATTTACAAATACGCGATCTCCACGGTCATTATTGCGTTGGGAGTTGCGGCGATGTATGGCCTCAAGAGTCTTGCCAAGCCGCCTGAAGATGTCGACTCGAACGCTCTCATTCCGCTCGTCACTACATTTGAAATGCAGCCCTATTCAGGTCAATTGGATATGGTGGTGTCCGGCAGCGTTGTGCCTTTTCGCGAAATCAGAATGGCCGCTGAAGTCGGAGGACGAATCAAGAAAAAATACGATGTTTGCCAAGCTGGTGTTTTCGTCACCAAAGATACTCCGCTGCTGGAAATTGATCCGGAGGAATACGAGCTGGAACTCCTGACGATCAAGGCGGATGTGAAAGAGTCGCAAAAGATGTTGGATGAAGTGCTCGAAGAAATCCGCGGTGCGGAACGCAATATCGAACTCGCAGAAACCGATTATCAACTTCAATTTAGGGATTTCGAACGTAACAAACGGCTCAAGGGGGTCCTTTCGGATTCGGAAGTTGATCTGGCGGAACGAAATCTGCTGACATCCAAAACTCAGCTGACGACTCGCCAGAACACACTCGAAATGCTCAAAGCGCGCAAGGCACGTTTGGAGGCTTCGCTTGAACTATCACAGAGCCAACTGAGCAAGTCTCAACTTAATTTGAAGCGAACCGTGATCTATGCACCTGATGACGGAGTCATTGTTCGGGAAATGGTTGAGCAAGGTGATTACGTTTCCAAAGGGACGCAGCTGATCCTGTTTGAAGACACCAATCACGCCGAGGTCATTTGCAATTTGACTGCGACCGATCTGGATTGGATTCGCAATCATTCGACCGGGTCCACGCTGGATCTGGAAACCGACGACCCTAACGGCCGTTCCGTATATCGGCTGCCGAAAACGGCGGTGTCCATCTACGAAAGTGGAGAACCCGACGTTGTCTGGCAAGGCGTTCTGGAGAGATTCGATGGCATTGGCCGGGATGAGCTGACCAAGTCAATCCCTTGTCGAATCGTAATTGAGCAACCCGTAATTGATACCCCGGAAGGTAAGCGTGCGTTGGTTCGGGGCATGTATGTGAAATGCAGAATGGAAGTTCAGACATCGACGAGTGCTCCCGACAAACAGTTTCTGACATTTCCGGAAAAGGGCGTTCGTCCAGGTAATTTTATTTGGGTGGTGAACGAGCACAAACTACACCGAGTCGAGATTGAGATTGTCGACCGGACGAAGAATACACTCGATGAGGAAATCGCTCCGTTTGTGGTGATCTCGGCCGAGAACTCCGAATTGAAAGTTGGCGATCAAATTGTGGTGTCGCCAATCCCTCAGCCAACTGAAAATGCGCCGGTTCTTCTTAAAGGAGAAGAGCTTGGCACCGAGACGACACCTGTCGTCGAAAAAACAGATGCGTCCGCAGAAACAACAGCTGACGCTTCATCCGACCCAACTTCGTAATAGAACCATCATGAAATCGGTAATCCGCTGGGCGATCAGAAATTCGCCCGCCATGAACACGTTGCTCGTTGCCTCATTGTTGATCGGTACGGTCAGCATGATTGTGATGCGGCGCGAAGTTTTCCCAAATTTCAGTCTGGAAATATTGCTCGTCTCAGTCCCATTCCCGGGTGCGACGCCAGAGGAGACTGAAAAGGGGATTTGCCAGAAAGTCGAAGCCGCCTGTAAAGGAATCGACGGCGTCAAGAAAATGACGTCTGTGGCCCAGGAAAATTTTGGCTATCTGATTTTGGAGTTGAACAGCAACGTTCGGGACGTTCAAAAAGTTCTCAACGAGGTTAGATCGGCAACCCAGCAGATTGCGTCTTTCCCGCCCAGGGCGGAAGATCCAGAAGTTCGCCAAATTGTGTTTCGCGCGCCAGCCATCTCCGTGGGGATTCTGGGTCCGCCAATCGATGAAAACAATCGCCTGGAACAAGAAAAAGAGCTTCGATTGCTTGCCGAAGAGGTCCGCTCGGAGTTGCTGGAACTCAAGGCGGTACCTCCCAAGAGTCTCCTGCGACGCGTCTGTGCAAAAATGTTTCAGCCGAAAGGGAACGCTATTTCCGGCGCTGATATTCGCGGTGAACAGCCTTACGAAATTACCGTCGAGGTGCCCGAAGACGCGCTAAGAGAATTTGGACTCAGTTTGCGAGGGTTTTCCCAGACAATCCGTCAACACAACATCGAAGTCCCTGGCGGAAAGATGGAAACTGCGGGCCAGGAACTGCTGTTACGGGGCAACAACAAACGCGAAATTGGGACCGAAATCGAAAAACTTCCGATCTTAACCAGACCCAATGGCGACATCGTCACCATCGGCGATATCGGCCGCGTTGTCGATGGCTTTGCAGAAACGACGTCGATCAATCTGGTCAATGGTCGTCCCGGGCTCGTCGTCCAAGTCTCAAAAACCAACGACGAAGACCTGTTTACAATTGTCGAAACGGTCAAAGACTATGTGGCAGCAAAACAAGTGCCGACGGGCTACACGCTTGATACATGGGGCGATATTTCGAGAGACGTTCGCGATCGCATGGAATTGCTGACTCGGAATGGTCTGCAAGGTCTGATCTTTGTGTTTATCGTGCTGGCTCTTTTCATGGAATTGAGACTGGCGTTTTGGGTGGCAATGGGAATTCCGGTGGCCATTTTGGGAGCCGGGTTTGTTTTGTTAGTGTCGGGCGCGACACTCAACATGTTGACGATGTTTGCGTTCTTGATGGCGTTGGGAATCGTGGTGGACGATGCGATCGTGATTGGCGAAAACATTTACGCCAAACGGCAGGAGGGGCTGAATTTTGTCGAAGCCGCGGTAGTAGGCACCACTGAAGTTCTTCCGAGTGTTTGCGCTTCGGTCGTGACAACCATTATTGCCTTTATGCCGTTGATGTTTGTCACTGGTGTCATGGGCAAGTTCATTGAAGTCATGCCTGTTGCGGTAATCGCAATGCTGGCCATTTCATTGATCGAGAGCACTTTCATTTTGCCTTGTCATTTGGCACATGAAAACAACTTGTTCATGCGGGCCGTTGGACGTGTCTTGTACGTCTTCAAGCCTTTGATCGTTGTATTTACGTTTTTGAATAAAATTGCAACAGGGGCGATGGACTGGGTCGTGGAAAACCTTTACCGCCCTGTTTTGTTCTGGTCGTTGCACAACAAACGAATCACACTTTCAATTAGTCTTGCCGGGTTCATGATCGCAATCGGGACGGTTTTGGCCGGCATCACGCCACTTTCGTTTTTTCCGAAAATCGACGGTCGCGAAATTAGCGCGACGATTGCGTTTCCAAACGGTTCGGCCGCCGGCTTCGCAACCGATGCAACCGCACAATTGAAGAAAGCGATTGAAGACATTGATGAACAGGCGAAAAAGGACTTGGGCCACTCTGTTATCAAGAATTTGTACGAAAAGGTTGGTTCGATCGGAAACTCGCTCGGCGGACCCACCGGCGTAACCAGCGGGAGTCATGTTGGGACCGTGGAAGTCCAGTTGATCCCGCCCGACGAGCGTCTACATCCAGAGGGAAAGTATACGACTCAGGGCTTGATCAAACTCTGGCGAAAGAAAGTTCCGAAGATTGCGGGCACGGAAGTCCTGAAATTTGGATCCCGATCCATGGGGCCGGGTGGAACCGCAATCGAACTCAAAATTCTCGCGTCGGACCATAGCGTTCAATATCTCGATAAAGCAACGGAAGCAGTCAAACAACACCTCGCTTCCAAATTGGGCGTCTTCGACATCGAAGACGATTCGCGTGAAGGCAAACAGGAAATGGTGTTGCGTCTGAATGAGTTGGGTCGGACGCTTGGACTCGACGAGGCTTCTCTAGCGGAAACCATTCGAGCGGTTTATTTTGGCGACGAAGTGATGCGGCTTCAACGCGGTCGTCACGAAGTCAAACTAATGGTGCGCTATCCCCGTGAAGCTCGCACCAACATGGAGAGTTTTGAAAACATTCGAATTCGTGACAATGAAGGTAACGAAAGGCCAATCACAGAAGTCGCCGAAATCGAATACAAGAACTCACCCTCTGAAATCAATCGGTTGAATCAACGGCGATCTATCACCGTTACGGCCGATGTCGATCCAGAGCAGGGTGACGCTGTAAAAATCATTCAAGAAATGCAAAAGACCGTTTTGCCCGATATTTTGGCGCACTTTAAAGAAGAATATAACGCAAATCTCTCCGTCGACTGGGAAGGCGAACAAGCTCAAACGATGGAATCGGTAATCAGCATGTTCATTGGCTTTGGGATCGCATTGCTTTGCATGTTTATCGTGTTGACGCTTGAGTTTCGCTCCTATGTTCAGCCGATGATCATTTTGGCCATCATACCCTTTGGTTGGCTCGGAGCGATTCTTGGCCACGCGATGCTGCAAATGAATTTGACGCTGTTCAGCTTTTTTGGACTGATTGCGTTGACGGGCGTTGTCGTTAACGATTCGATTGTCCTGGTCGATTTTATCAATCGACGCGTTCGAGATGGTATGCCTTTACGTGACGCGTTGATTTCGGCAGGGTTGCGTCGCTTCCGGCCCATCATGTTGACGTCGATGACGACCATTGCAGGCTTAACCCCAATGTTGTTGGAAACCAGCCTGCAAGCACAAGTTTTGATTCCGATGGCTGCCAGTCTGATTTTTGGCTTGGCAACGGGGACGATCTTGATTTTGATCTTGGTACCGGTTTTCTACCATATCTATGGCGATATCCTCGACTGGTGGAATGTCTCTCTTATCGATGATGACGACGACGAACGTGGCGGCCAGCTTCGGGAGTTGGAACCTCCACCACGGGCTCCCGCGACTCCAACTCGGCCACAACAGGAAATGGTCGTGAACAGGGATAATCTGGGGCCAGCCACCGGCTAACGCCGAAGGGTGCTTACTTTAGACATAGACGCGTTGTACTTGTAGGTTCGAAGGGTCGGCCCCAGGGCATCGCCCTGGGAATTGTTCGAATAACGACATCAAGCGCCGAACGGGGCGGCCCTAAACAGCGCCTAGGAACGACCCGTTGGGTCTTGACGTGGTGATGGCAATTCGGTTTCCCAGGCCGTTGGCGCCGCTGGCCTGGGCTGACATAGGATCGCACCGTTGGAGCTGAAGTAAAACTGGGTCGCCAATCAATTGTCGCACCGCTGGGACGAGCCCAACGCAGGCCTACGAAAACGACAAATGTGGCGCTGTCCAGCTTCGTAAAACAATCTCATCTCCCTCAACTCATCGAAATCGCTCGATGACTGTCGATGAGTTTGCGGAACTTGGCAAACAAATATTGACTGTCGTGGGGGCCAGCCGACGCTTCTGGATGATATTGAACACTGAACGCGGGAGCTGACACATGTTTTAACCCTGCGATCGTGTCGTCGTTCAAATTTCGATGGGTTATTACGAGAGACTCGGGAAGTCCTTCTTTGGAAACGGCAAAACCATGATTCTGGCACGTAATTTCGATTTTTCCGGTCTCATTGTTCTGAACCGGCTGGTTGGAACCCCGATGTCCAAATTTCATCTTGTAGGTCTTAGCACCCAAAGCCAATGCAAATAACTGGTGACCGAGGCAAATACCGAACAAGGGAACTTCGCCAATCAGCTGCCGAATGGTTTCAACGGCATAACCTAATGGTTCTGGATCCCCTGGCCCGTTGGAAAGGAAAACTCCATCCGGTCCAAGCTCCATCACCTCCTCGAAAGTTGCGGTTCCAGGCAAAATCGTGACACGAAATCCTTGATTAAAAAGATGTCTCGCGATATTCCACTTCATTCCAAAATCCAAAGCGACGACGTGCGGCGACGAATCGTCAGGGCCTCGGAAAACCTCGGTGTGGTTGCCGTTCTGAACATTCCACCAATCGCTAAGATTGGATTCCCAAACGATCGTTTGTAACGGCAAGACTTCCCGAACCAAATCACGACCGACCAAACCGCGACTGGATTTGGCTCTAGCCACCAATGAATCATCGTCCAAGTCTTCGGTGGATATAATTCCCTTGAGAGCTCCAAGACTTCTTATCCGCCGAACAAGTGCCCTCGTGTCAATGTCCGAAATTCCGACAATATCGTTACGATCAAGATACTCGCCCAATGTTGCCGATGACCTGAAGTTACTTACAACCCGACTGACGTTACGCACCACGAAGCCGGCCAAGTGAGGTTTTCTGCTCTCCTCGTCCTCTTCATTAACTCCGTAATTTCCTATCTCGGGATAAGTCATCACCACAATCTGGCCACAATAGCTCGGATCGGTCAGAATTTCCTGATATCCCGTCATCGAGGTGTTGAAAACAACTTCCCCCTCCGTGGTACCCGTCGAGCCAAACGATCTTCCAACGAATACCGTGCCGTCTTCTAAAGCGAGTTTTGCGACAGGCCGATCGTCCGAATGCATCATAATTTTGTGTGTTTGAGGCCGAGAAGATTCATCCGTGGAACTTGAGTCTGAAATCACCGATTGATCCTATTCGAGTGGATTTTCCTTTTGCACTATCTAATTTAGCAACTGACTTTGAGTGTTGTACCGTCTGTCGCCCTATTTTTCTGTTTTTTGAAGCTTAGCTACCGACTGGCCGATATCACTAGTGGCTGTGGGTCTCCGAGCATCGGTTTTTACCGACAATCGGACAGCCAACTTTAGAAGGGTTCCGGTAGCGGCGAGCTGGAGCCCTTCATTTTTTTTGCGCGGGTGGTTTTCTGTGTTTAATATTTCTGCGCTTAGAACGCTGCCAAATTCCTAAATTCGGATCAATTTGCTGTTCCGTCAAATTGACATTTGTCTGACCCCAAATCTATTGCCATTGTAGACGACCTGGTGCCTGGTCAGAGCGAAGCTTGATTCAAAATAAATTCCGCACTTGGAAAACTGTTCGGGAGGGCGAAGCCACTGCTGAGCCGAAAATTGCTTGAAAGTTCGCGGCTCGCCCTCCCAAAATCTCGTGTCTTTTTCTAAAAGTTTTGTCAAAGCTTGGCAATTGGGGCGCAGTTGCGGTGCACGCCTTCGAATTTAGGCAATAATATGGGCTGACTGGCGAATACCGTGCAAATCCAAGGGAGGTGCAGGTCTTTACCGCAAAACACCGAACCGAGCAGGTTGAACTCGATAGTGCGGTGATTGTCGCGTTGTTAGGGGTGCTGTAAGCGCCAATTTTTCCGAAAACGACACCAGCGGTTCAAGAAGTTTCTTTTGCCCAACCGTTTTGTTTTGACTGATTCGTTATTTCAAGTCGATAGCTGACGATGAAACGATCGGTTTGTATACGGCGTTG
The DNA here is from genome assembly GCA_024638965.1 of Planctomycetaceae bacterium. GTDB lineage: Bacteria > Planctomycetota > Planctomycetia > Pirellulales > Pirellulaceae > Mariniblastus. Next base: position 8,785 of record JAHEJI010000017.1, on the reverse strand, counting down.
CGCAAATCAGGCGCGGCAAAATAAGTGAGTGTTTTACGGATGTCATGCACTTCTAATCTGTCGAAGCCAGCTTCGACAGGTTCGGGTGACTGGTTTTGTGAAAGTCTGTCGTTCAGATAGCCAAATGATTTAGAGTTTGGATCTGTCGCGTTTTTTGGATCTGTCGCGTTTTTTATTGCACCCATGGCTAATAGTTGAGGAGAGAACAAGATGGCTCGCAACCGACTCCAAATAGGTCGTCCAGGCGGACGGCGCGAAATACCGCGGTTTGCTTCGATGGGAGCAACCGCGGTTGTATTTGCTATTGTTGGTTTAATTGTCTTTGGTTACGTCGCCTACAACTGGTGCCGCATCGATGTGCCCGCAAAACATATTGCGGTCCTGACCAAAAAAACCGGAACTGATCTTGAAAACGCTCAAGAGGTTTCCACTGGCGAGGACACCAAGGGCCTGCAGCTCGAAGTACTAAACGAAGGTCGGTATTTTAAAAATCCGTATAGCTGGGATTGGGCAGTCTATCCCATGATAGAGATTCCAGAGAATAGACTGGGCGTGCGTGTCCGTTTGTACGGCGATGATTTGCCATATGGCAACTTCGTCGCGACCAAGGACACCTCCAAGGGCATCGTGGCGCAAGAACTTCGACCTGGTCGATACGCGATCAATGCTCTACTTTTGGACGAAAATCGCAACGACGTCAATTTCCGCCGACCCACTAGCGACTACGTCGAAATCGTCGAACTTCACAAACCTGTGACTATTCCAGCCGGATTCAAGGGTGTTGTGACCAACCTGGCTGGTCCGATTCCCGAAAATCCGAATCAGTTCCTCGTGGACACGGGTTTTCGCGGCGTTCAAAAGGATTCGCTTGACGAAGGAACTCACTACCTCAATCCCTATATGTATCGAGTTCAGGCGATTGATTGTCGATCACAACGGTTCAATCTTGCCGAGGGTGATGACATGGGTTTTCCCAGTAAAGATGGTTTTTGGGTTTCCCTCGACGGAATCATTGAGTTTCGTGTCAAGCCCGACAACGCAGCCCTGGTTTACGTGATGTATGACGAAGCGAAAAATGAAAAAGACAACCAAACGACCATCGATCAAGAGATCATTCGCAAAGTCATTATGCCCAACGCCCGTGCATTTTGCCGTCTACGAGGTTCGGACATCTCCGGCCGCGACTTTATCGACGGCGAAACACGATCGGCTTTCCAAGCCGCGTTCCAGGAAGCGATCCGAAAAACCTGTGACGAGCAGGGCATCGAGATTGTCCAGGCCCTGATCACCAGAATTAACCCGCCACAGGCAATCGCTGGTCCGGTGCGCGATCGAGAAGTCGCGAACCAGAAACTCAAACAGTACGACCAGGAAAAATTGCAACAGGATGAAGAGGCGAAACTTGCCAAGGAAGTTGCCCTTGTTGAGCAAGCTCAGCAGTTGGTCGCCGCAGAACAGGAAGTCGTGAAGCTGACGACGGAGGCATTACGGCGTCAGGAAGTTGCACTGGCAGAAGCAAATCGAGACAAAGACGTTGCCCAGGAAGCACTCGACGCTGCCAAGGATATGGCAGAAGCGATTCTCGCGGAGGCGCGGGCTGAGGCGGCGGTCATCAATTTCGAGAACGAAGCGTCTGCCGCTGGCTGGAAAGCTGCCGTCGCCGCTTTTGACGGCGATGGACAAGCCTACGCGCGTTACGTGCTCTATCAGAAACTTGCCCCAGGGTTTAAGTCGATCATGACTAACACGGCAGATTCACCGTTAATGAAAATCTTCGACAACTTTAGCGCTCAGAATAACGAGTGATACTTTTTGAGAGTTCTCGGAACCGATTCACCGACTGAGACACGGAGTTATAAAAATGAGATACATACTTTCGCTACTTCTGCTGGCCCTCGTAGTTGCAGTGGCCGGATTGGGATTCCATTGGACGGTAAACCGTGTGTACGTGCCCGAAGGAATGAGCCTGTTATTACGTTACAAGGGTCCTTTCATCATGCCAGACAAGGGTCAGGCAAAAACCGGAAGCTGGGCTGAAGAAGGTGAAATCGGCGTGCTCGAAAAACTTCGTGGCCCGGGTCGCCATTTTTACTGCCCGTTGTGGTGGGAACGAACGCTCGTCAGCGATTTCGTCATCGAACCAGGAAAAGTTGGAATCGTGAAGTGCGAACTCGGCAAAGAGTTGCCGCCTGGTCAATTCCTTGTCGATGGCGATATCGGTACAACCGAATTTAAGGGTGTTTTGCGCAAGGCATTGGGGCCGGGTCGTTATCGTATCAATCCCTATGGCTACAAAGTAACAGTCTTTGGAACAGAGAAAGAGGTCACGGACAATCGAATAAAGTACAGCGGATGGGTCGAAATTCCAACCGGATACGTCGGTGTCATCACCAATCAGACCGACAATCCTGCCCTCAATCAATCCAAAGGGGTCCAGGAAAACGTCTTCCCGCCGGGCATTTATCCAATCAATGGCCGCGAACAACAAATCGACATAGTCGAAATCGGCTATCGTGAAACGACAGTGGCGGTTGGTAAAGTCCGAAACCCTGACGGTTCTTTGAAGTTGGACGAATCGGGCGAACCGCTGGTCGCAAATGAAGACGAGGGGATTAACTTTCCTTCCAACGACGGATTCCCAATTCAAATGGATTTTACCGCGATTTGGGGTCTCTTGCCTGAACAAGCTCCTCACGCGGTAAAAACGTTCGGGAACATTGACCAAGTAGAAAATAAAGTTGTTCAGCCGCAAATCGAATCAATTTGCCGAAACAACGGATCGAAGTATTCGGCCGTTGAATTGCTGGTGGGTGAAGACCGTGAAAAATTTCAACAAATCAATCGGGACGAGTTTGAGCAGACGTTAGAAGAAAAAAACATCCAGCTGCTCTATGGTTTGGTTCGACATATTTACATTCCAATCGAGGTCCGAGTGCCGATTCAAGCTGCGTTCGTTGCGGATGAGATGACGCTCACTCGTGAACAAGAGCAGAAAACGGCTCAAGCCGAAGCGCTATTACGTCAGGCCGAAAAAAATGTCGGACTCGAAACCGAAAAAGTCACTGTCGATACGGATCGCCAATACCAGTCCAAACTGGCCGATGGCGACCGTGAAGCGAAAACGACGGATGCCGTTACGGCTAAAATGGCGGCGGCGATTCGAAAAGAAACAGCAGAGTTGAAAGCCCAAGCTGTGACGATCCTTGGTGAAGCCGAAAACAAGGGTAAAGAAATGGTCGAGGTGGCAAAGTCCGATCGGTTTCGGCTTGCAGTCGAGGCCTTTGGTTCTGCTCGAGCCTACAACGATTGGGTGTTCGCCACTGGATTGCCGGAGGACGTTGATCTCAAGTTTCTTTACGCCGGCGAAGGAACATTGTGGACCGACATGAATAGTGCCGACTTTGGGATCAGAGCCAATATTCCGATTGAACAGTCTAAGAAAAAGTAGAATCGTCAGTAGTCAGTCGTCAGTTTGAAGTCGTCAGCAAAGTAGGCCGGAGCAAGCTTGCGCTGTTCCGGCACCCACGGACAATCTATCGACTTGCCGGGATGGCGTCGTCTAAACCATCGATAATCTTGCTGCAATGTCAGCCGTGTCTGGTAAGTTACATTGCTGAATGATACGCGTGGTAATTGACATGTCCGAAACAACAACTCAACAGTCGTTTGAGATTCGTTTGTACAATGAGGTTTGCCGGCCGCTTAGTCGATTCCGAAGATTCTCGGTTAGCGGCAAGACTTTTTATTACGGCAAATTTGGTCGCTGGTTCGTGACTCATTTCCTGGTGCTCGCACGCCAATCACAGAAGGATCATGACATTCGCTGGTTGATCCGGCATCGAACGTTGATACGAAATATCGAATCACTCGGTCCCGCCGGATTGCTTACCTATCTGATAGCCAATGCCGATGCGTCAGAATCGCATCGGTTGGCGATTTGGCTGCGAGGCCGCTGTCGCGGTAGCTTTGGCACCAAAGTTTTGGCTGGGTTCTTGAATTCACCTGACCTCAGGATTCGCAAAGAGGTTGTGCGTGCGCTTCATCGCATGCAGGGTTGGGCCGAACTTCGCCGCATGCATGAGAATGATCCTGATTCCAGAATCCGTCGCATGGCGACCCAAGCTGAAATCGAAGATTTTGAATTGCGTTCCAGTCGTTTCCAACGAAATGTCCAGCGTCGCCAAATCAATCCGCATGAGCTTGCAACATTCGTAGACGAAACCGTCGATTTTGGAAGTGGCTTGCCACCGAAATCTCCGACACTCATTCGCGCTATTCTCAAACGCATTCAGCAAACGGTACGTCTTGGCAAAACTGGCAAATGCACTTGAATACTAGTCTTCCATTACTTCGGCTTCACGCTGCTTGGCGGCATCGTTTGCCTGATCTTCATGCTTCTTTGTTAGATCCTGGACATTGTCCTTTAAATCGTCCCGTTGATCTTCGCTCAAAACTTTGTCTTTTTGCTGCTGATCAGCCGCCTTGTTTCCGTCGCGACGGACGTTGCGGATGGCAATCTTGGCTTCTTCCGTCAGGTCTTTAATTCGATTGACCATCTTTTTGCGAACATCCGTCGAAAGCGGCGGAATATTGATTCGGACGACTCGACCATCGTTTTGAGGATTGAAGCCGAGCTCGCTGGAGACAATCGCTTTTTCGATTTCTTTGATGATACCCGGATCGTAAGGCCGAATCACGATTTGAGTCGGCTCGGGAGCACCAACGGAGGCGATTTGCTTTATCGGTGTTGGAGATCCATAAACATCAACGCGAAGGGAATCAACCAAACCAGGGTTAGCCCGTCCCGTTCGAATTCCACCGAGGTTTTTTTTGAGCACCTCGATCGCCTTTTCCATTCGCTCTTGACAGTCTTTCAGGATTTCGTCTGCGGGCATAATTATTCCTTCTCAGCTTGTTACAAGTCGCGGCCATCACAAGCTCCCCTAATTGTCTCGTGGCGGCACTTTTTTGGTGGTGATAATTGTACCAACTCGTTCGCCGCGCACAGCCCGTAGGATATTGCCGTCTTTGCGAAAGTTAAAGACCATAATCGGCATATCATGTTCCATACAATGTGAAATCGCAGTCGAATCCATGACACGTAGACCTTGTTCGATCACCTCGGTGTATTCAAGTTCCGTGTATAACACTGCATGAGGGTTTTTCTCAGGATCTTCGCTATATACTCCATCCACTCGAGTCGCCTTCATGAGGATGTCGACCGAGAGTTCCATGCTGCGAAGTGCGGCAGCCGTGTCCGTCGTTACGAATGGACCACCGGTCCCGGCCCCGAGAATAACGATCCGTCCTTTTTCCAAGTGACGTTGAGCCCGCCGACGAATGTAAGGCTCGCAAACGCCATCCATTTTGATCGCGCTCATCAACCGAGTGTCACAGCCGCATGCCTCAAGTGCATCCTGAAGTGCCAAGCCATTAATCACGGTTGCTAACATCCCCATGTAGTGTGCGGTCGCTTCGTGAACGACAGAATTCTCAGCCGTGAACTGGCTGCCACGGAGAATATTTCCGCCGCCGATAACAACCGCGATCTGACATCCCAGTCTTTGGGCCTCATGGACTTGTCCGGAAATATGGACGACTTCATCCATACTGATTCCGCGTTCGCCAGAAGGACTAAAGCTGTCCCCAGAGAGTTTCAGCAGGATTCTTTTGAATTTTGCGTCGGCGCCCATTGATTTCTCGCTGCGGAAGTGTGATCAATCGTAGATGATAAATAAGAAGCCCCGTACTTGGCGGGGCTTTGGAAAGCAATTGGTTATCCAACCGCAACTCTCTTGAATTCGACGATCTCGGCGTCGGGACTGAAGTCCTTAATCGCGTTTTCGACCGTTATTTGCGTTTCGTCCAATGCAAAGAACTGACTTAACAAGCAACGTTCTTGATCAAGCAACGTATTGTCTGCGACGAATCGCTCCATTTTGCCCGGGACAATCCTGTCCCAGATTTTTTCCGGCTTCCCTTCGGCCTGCAAATCGGCTTTGATTTTTTCCTCAGCAGCGGCCATGACTTCGGGTGTCAGCTGCAGCCTACTAACATAGTCCGGAACGTTCTTCTGAGGCTTGCCAAGATTCTCGGCTTCGTTCAACTCGTTTTCAGCTTTGATCTGTGCCTGGATCGCTTCTGTTTCTTTGGCAACAAATTCTGCGTCAAACTCTTCAGGTCGCATGATCGAAGGAGCCATCGCGGCAATGTGCATCGCGACACCCCTAAAAAAATCGGGCGCTTCCGGTTTGCCGCCATCTTTATACGACAGGATGACGCCGATTTTGCTGCCTGCGTGAATGTATGACGCGATGTGATCGCCTTGTACTTTGTGGTATTCCGAAATCTCGATCTTCTCTCCGGTCTTGCCAGTCTGATCCACAAGTTTTTCGGCCAAAGTGGCGCCATCAAATGGAAGTGCGACAAACTCTTCTTTGGAGCTGGGCAAGTGTTCCATCGCCAGTTTGCCAAGCGTGTTTGCAAATTCAATGAAGTTTTCATTTTTGGCAACGAAGTCGGTTTCACAGCTTAAGGCAAACAGGATGCCGATATTCTCCGCATCGTTTTTCATTGCGACGACGACACCTTCGTTTGCATCACGGTCCGCACGTTTGGCAGCAACCTTTTGGCCTTTTTTGCGGAGCCAATCCATTGCCCCGTCCAGGTCTCCGCCCGATTCCTTGAGTGCTTCTTTGCAATCCATCATCCCTGCTCCAGTTGCTTTTCGCAAAGCTCCTACATCTTTCGCTGAAATTGACATTGTTCTCCTCGTAAGTTTGTTCTTGTTGGTTTTTGGATCGCCAAGCCCGGTGGTATAATCTGGGCCAAGCAATTGAATTTAACTTTATGCATCAACCGCCCGAGATTAAACCCAGAGAATAGTCGGGTGACACAACTTGTCGATTAAGAATTGGAAGCCCGAATTGAGAGAGTTCGTCTCAGCACAATTTTCGGGCGTCGTGTTAAATGGATCTTAACTCGCTGGATCGGAAACTGTTTCAGCGACCGGCGTCTCGCCAGGACTCTCCACACTTGACTCCGAGTCGGCAACAGCCTCTACGGACTCTGTTGCCGGAGCCTCGTCAGCCGCTTCTTGAGCCTTCCCGGCATCTTTACCCTCGTTCTTGGCAACGATGTTTTTGGCGCCAGCGATGACCGCGTCCGCCATATGCGACATGATCAACTCGATCGATCGGATCCCGTCATCGTTTCCGGGAATCGGAATGTCGACCAAGTCAGGATCGCAGTTCGAATCGATCAAACTGACCGTCGTAATTCCCAGGGCTCGGGCTTCGCGAATCGCGTTTCTCTCCTTGTTGGGATCGATCACCACCAGGCACTCGGGCAACCGGTTCATCGCACGAATACCGTTCAGGTTTCGAAACATCTTGCGGTATTCACGATTCAACGACGACTGCATCTTCTTCGAATAACTCGCCAACTGGTCGCCGCTGCGAATTTCCTCGAGTTCTTCGAGACGTGACATCCGACTGCGAATCGTGCGGAAATTCGTTAGAGCTCCACCAAGCCAACGTTGCGACACAAATGGCATTCCGCAGCGAACAGCTTCTCGCTCTACGGCCGCGCCGGCTTGACGTTTGGTGCCAACAAACAGAATCAGGCTTCCACCAGAAGCAATTTGAGCAACGTACTTTTTTGCGGTGAGTAATCCGCGAACGGTTTCGCGAATGTCGATAATGTGTACCTGATTTTTCTTGCCGTAGATGTAACGAGACATCTTGGGGTTCCAGCGGCTCACACGGTGTCCGAAATGAACACCGGCATCAATCAGATCCTGTACGAGAGTATTTGACATATTTTCTCCACCATTAACTCGACCGTCATGGACAGGGCGCCCTTTACGCAGGGTAGCCATCGAGTCATGATCAAAAGGGTAAACGTGGCTTCAAAACACCATTGTTTCGAGCCTTCAAAGATGGACCAGTTTATCGGTAATCCCGGTTTCTTACAATTGGAAATCCACTTCTAAACAGTTTCTTAATTGAGTCGTCGGGGATTCAGCATGCCAAATCCGGGTTCATCGGTTCTCGATCGAAAGTCATTTGGCGAATTGGTCAAAAGGAAAGTCAACACGGCGATCATTTCGCGGCCTGGAGAAACGAGCAATACTGAGCATTTCGCGCAAAATTCGCCCAAGCTGATATTTTCGGGGGCATTTAACCCGGTCCATCAAGGCCACCTGGAAATCGCGAAATTCGCTCAGAGTCGGCTGGGGCGACCGCTCTGGTTTGAAATTAGCGTCATTAACGTGGACAAGGGTGCGTTGTCGTTCGAGCAGGCCGAGGCCCGCACCCAGCAGTGCTTTGGTCCACACGGTTTGATCCTGACTCGAGCCGCAACTTTCGAAAACAAAACAGCGTTGTTCAAGGGCTCCGTATTCGTCGTAGGTGCGGATACCGTCCTTCGAATTGCTCAGCCAAAATACTACGATAACAGTCGATCGAAAATGGAACGGGCCTTTGAAGCATTCAAGAACTATCAATGCCGGTTTCTTGTTTTTGCTCGAAAGAAAGGCAATAAGTTGTATTCTGGATCGAACATCGATTTATTGCCTGCACTATTAGAAATCTGCGATTTTGTAGCGCCGGAGGAATTTCATTTAGATATTTCGTCGACGCAATTGCGAAGAGTCGACGAGTAACGAGAATTGTCGATTGCAGATGCCAGCATCGTCGTCACCGTTTTTTCGCATGGCAAATTGGATTTATAAATCACGATGAAGATCGAAGTCACCTGTTCGAATTGCCGGTCGATTCTCCGT
>JAHEJI010000148.1:3570-14431 GCA_024638965.1 Planctomycetaceae bacterium | reverse complement strand
AAGTTCGCAAGCGCGATCCGTCGGAAGAGGAGATTGACGAGAGCGATTTGTTTGCACCGGGTTACCAACCAAAAACTGAAGAAAACTCAGCGGCCCAGCCGGTAAGCCAGGCGGAGGCGGATTCCCTCGATCAACAAGCGGAGATTCCACCCGTGACGCCCGGTTTGTCACAGGTTGTTGGGACTCCGCAAGAGGAAGCGAGCTCGCAAACGGAACCCGCAGTGGAACCCGAAACGGAACCTGATCCGGAATATGAGCCGGAAAACATCGACCATCTCCTCCCGCCGAGATTTGACGTGCTTGATCCCCAGCGACTGGCCCTGCGACGCCGTCACGATTCTGATCACAAGGTCATTTTGCCGGATGGCAAGGGCGGGCTTAGCAAAGTCGATGGTCGGGTCGTTACGATTACGCACAAAGGTGAAGAGATCAACTTAATTTCGCTTCCGCCCGAACAGCTGCGACGAAAAAGGCAGATTCAAAACAGTATTGCGATCATTATCGGTGCGATTGTGTTGGCGATCGTATTTGCACTGCTGCGCAAGTCGACTTGAAACGGCCCGTTTCGGATTGCAGCCTCATTCTTTGGTATTTTTGTTATAGCCGGTTGGATGAGAACGATGCCAATTCCATGCGGTTTCTACGATCGGTTTGATTTCCCGATATTCAGGCACCCAACCTAGAACCTCTCGAGCTTTGGATGCATTTGCTACAAGCTCGGGTGGATCGCCAGGGCGACGAGGCCCAACAACTTCCTTGATGTCACAGCCTGTGACTTCGCGACAAGCTGCGATTACTTCTCGAACACTATATCCGCGTTCAGTGCCAAGGTTGACTTTGATGCCTTCGCCAAGTTTGATTCGTTCGAGAGCTGCCAAATGAGCCGCGCTAAGATCGTCGACGTGGATATAGTCGCGGATGCAGGTCTTATCAGGTGTCGGCCAATCGTCTCCATAGATCGAGATGTATTCGCGCTGCCCCAGGGCAACCTGCAACACGATGGGAATCAAGTGCGACTCCGGATTGTGATCTTCGCCGATTTGATTATCGGTCGATGCGCCTGCGGCGTTGAAATATCGCAGTGCGGCGAATCCGAAATCGTAAGCGTGGGCATAATCCGTTAAAGCTCGTTCAATGACCAGCTTGGTGAACCCATACGGATTGACTGGTGCTTGCGTCTCCGCTTCGGATATCGGAACCGTTTCGGGAATGCCATACGTCGCACAGGTGCTCGAAAAGACGATTTTCTTTACGTTCGTTCGTCGCATTGATTCGAGCAGAGAGATCGCCGCGACGACATTGTTGTGGTAGTACTTAGCCGGCTCCGCGACGGATTCGCCGACAAGTGCGCATGCTGCAAAGTGCATAACCGCGTCGATCTTATGATCGCCCAACAATTGCTCGACAAGCTGACGATCTGCCATCTCACCGACGACCAGTTCGCCGACTTTCACCGCAGAAGCGAATCCCGTCGACAGATTGTCGAGAACGATCACCTTGTGGCCATGCCGATCCAAAAGGCGATTCATGTGCGAACCGATATACCCCGCGCCACCAACAACCAGAATATTCATAAAGTCCCCGTTCCCGACGCCAAATCCTGTTTGCGGTTACGTAATCATCCGGACGATGTCGGCCGAAGCCTGACGACGACCGAATTCCCAAGACTTTCAAATTACACCAAAAACATCAGTTTTTCGTTGCCTATGCAGCTCTCAAAGATTGCTCTTCAGTTGAAATCAAATGTGCAACCGTTCTCCTTGGTTGATGTTGCTTTGACCAACTGCATGCAAATTCTTCAGCCGTTGTCCGGTAATGGTGATAGTGTTTGACAAGTTCGTCAATGCAGTTTGGCAAGTCATTCTGATCCGCGGCCACAATACCAACTGCGCCGACAGGTGTGTCGTCTGGATTCAGCGATAAAGTGGCGATTTTCACGTTTTTGACACTGGCATTTGAATCGTGGAAAGCGTTGCGAAATCTGATTCCGACTTTGCGAGTCTCGGGCAACAACCGAAAGAACGCCGCCGAATCAGCGAACTCGCGGCGATGCCCGACGACCTGACACGCTGCGCAGATCAGATTTCCGCGGGCATCATTTTGTTCGACTTCAATGCGTGCGAAAACTCCCGGTGCGTCCGGCCAATGCCAGTCAAAACTCAACACCATACCGGTCTCGCCTTGAGCCGGCTCAAACGTCATCTCGAAAGGATGTCGAAATTGATCAAACGAAACCACCCCACCGGGCAAGGGTACATTATTAGAGTCAAACTTTAGTTCGTGCGTGTCCAATTTGCGGACAAGATTGTCTTGAATAGCGAGTCGCCTGACATGTTGGAAAATCGGACGCTGTAACTGCTCCGACAACCAGCTACCCGAAGGAACGATGACGGGTTTACCGCAGCTTAACAATTCTCCGAGGACGCCCGCGCGCCGACTGAAGTAAGCGCGACTGTCGTAAAAAAGTAGTCCACAGTCCGCAGATTTGATGAATTCAATATAGGCTTGATCGGTCAACGGGTGAGCCAGGTATTCGACTGGCGCTTCCGCCAAACTGGCTTCGATGGGCTGGTTTAATTCCAGTTTTGACTTGGCCGAACGCTGAACTGCAATCTTGACTTTGCCGGTTGCGATGTGCGTCGTCCAGATTTGATCGACCAAAGGTTGTAAATAATCTAAGTGACCTTTTTCGCGACGAATGCCACCGGGACACGTCAGCCTTAACGGTCGATCTGGTTTCATTTTGTTGGATTGCGATTTCGAATCGCCAATCGGATCGGCAAATACTTTTCCGAAAGCCGGCGACACCGGATAAGGCAATTCGTCAAATGTGCCCACTTGCAGACGATTGTACTGGTCGGCCAATGTTTCCGAAGTCGTATAGAAATGAAGACTGTGATACGGGATGCGTGCGAGGGCTGCGTCAAAACACGACTGAATCGCCAGGGCCACATCCTGTTGTTCGTCATATTCGGGCGTTCTGCCATCAAACAGATTGAAATGAAATTGCAAATGCCAGTGGAGTTGCAATGATCTCGGATGATTTGAAAGATAGGCTGCCAATCCCATCAGCTCCAATTCAGAGACGGTCGTAAAGAACGCGTGGTCTCCGTCACTGAACAAGGATGAACCAAAAAATCGTTGGCAGCCCTTTGCGAAACCCCGGATGAACGTTTCACGACGTTTGCGGTGCCTTCTCTCTCTTAGAAAACGAGTCAAGTTGGCAAGCGAACGCTTCTTTGAGTCGTATCTTAAGAAGTTGGTTTTTGCTCGCGTTAAATGACGGAGCCCGGCGAGGTAACTGTCTTTTTGGTAAGTCGTCTGGCGAAAAACCCTGCGCACTTCTCCCAATTGATCAATCGAGTCGCATCGGCCAAAACGGGAGTGAGTTCCGATCGTGGTTTTGAATCCCATGTCGATTGCAGCCTCAGCGACACAACGCACATAGTCGGCGTGATGCTCACCGGGTTGCTGGAGTGAATGATCGATGAGGAAAAAGTTGGCCAAAGACTGGCTCCTTCGATGCGAACCAGAACCCCACCGTTCGTTGTAGACCGGTTCGCCTGTATTCGCGTGGTATGTGCAAGTGAATTCCGGCGGATATTACAGACAAGAATTCAACCAGGTCAATCGCAACAGGAATCCGCCGTCGTTGCTAGCGTTTGTCATGCATCGGCTTGCTCCGCAAACCAGCATTTTTTGTCGTTCCGCAATCCATGTAAACATGCTTTTTTGTTGTTCGATTGCAATTGACTTCACGGGCGTTTTCCCAATAAAAACCACTTACATATTTGCAACCCAAACAGCGTAATCAACGAATGTCAGAACAACATCACGTAATCATCCTGCCATACTATTGTCAGGACGAAATCAATCGTTATCTCAAAATTGCCCGGCTGATGCAGCGCTTTCCCAGGCAGAATGTTTCGCACAGCTTTTTGCTCGCAGCCAGCCCTTTGGCGGAATTTAGTCAAGAACTTCTCGAGGCTTATTCGCAAATCGCTCCCACTCGTCATTTTAAATGCCCATCGCAAGTCTTTGGATACCCGGAAGGGCCGACCGCGATGTACTGGGATGCCATGGATTTTGTCGCGAAAGAATATCATGGCAGCACGGGTTTCAGTCTCTGGCTGGAATCGGATATGTGTCCCGCGAATCCAAATTGGCTGGAACGGCTATCCAGCGAATGGTATCACGGTGAAACGCCCGTGATGATGGGCTGTTACGTTCCCGAAGTTTTCAAATATCGGTTGTTCCGACAGCCCAAGTTGATTCTTGATCCCCACGTGAATGGAGGGGCCTGTTACGCGATCAACTTTTCAAACGTCATGCCGCCCGAAGCACGAATTGGTGTCTTTGACATGTCTGTCTACGGCCATGCAAAACTGGTCGGACAGGTGAGAGCTTCCCAGCAGATCACGTTTTCAAACACAAACCGGGTCCGCCGCGATTTGCTGGATCCGGAAAAAGTTCTTTTGCACGGTTTCATGCAGGACAAGGACACCTTTATTGATCAATGCGTGAAGCCTTTGACGACCGTCGAAATGAAGTCTGCGAACCGGTCGCCCGTGCGGGATCAAATTGAAAGTTGGCAGCGTCGCGTGCGAGTCCAATTCGTGCGTCGTGGTCACCGAGCGATGTTGGAGAACATGTTGTTAGCCAAAGAGCGGCTCGAGAAAGAACACAGTCGCAAGCAGATTCGACCAGCCGCGTAGTGATAACCAGGGTAACCGGCTGTTTTTGCGATTCGGCGTTTTTCGTTTAACCGCAACGCCAACGGCGTCCGCGTTCCGGTATAAGGTGAAACGATGCCGCTGGCCCAGCGGCTAAACGAAAACCTTTTAAACAGTAAGCAGATCATGATCGTCAGCCATTTCAACACGTTTCCTTATGGAGGAGCTGCCGCTGCGGCCAAACGAATCCACTTTCAATTGTTTAATCGCAATATCGGTAGCCGGTTTTACTACCACATATCGGATCGCGATCGGCCAAAGGATCCCTCATTTCAGCAGATTGAATTTCATTCAGCTTCAAACAAATCGTTGCTGGGAATCATTGGTCAAAACGCGGAGAAACGGCGAAAACGCAATGTCTATCGTCAGTATGACAAACATCTAAAAGATCGCGACAAGTCTGCAGAAGTCTTCGCGATGGCCCAACTACCCGAGCCCACGAGGTTGAATTGGCAACAAGTCGCCTCGGACATTATTCACTTGCACTGGATTTCTTATCTCGCCGATTATCCGACTTTCTTTGGATCCATCCCGGATCACGTTCCGATCGTCTGGACGCTCCACGACATGAATCCGTTTACTGGCGGGTGTCATTACAGCAACGGTTGTCAGCAATTCAATTCGGGCTGCGGCGATTGTCCTCAAGTCGTCGATGCCGATCCGCGCGATGTGTCGTATGATTCATTTCGCACCAAACGCAGAGCCTTGGCTAAGAAAAAAATCCACGTCGTTACTCCCAGTCAGTGGCTTTGCGACTTAGCCAAACAAAGTTCTATTTGGCCGGCTCAAACAACGTTTAGCGTGATCAAGCTTGGGTTTGAATTGCAAAAATTTCGCCCGATTGATCAGCGATTGGCTCGGCTCGAATTGGGGCTGAGCACCGATGCAGTTTTAATCGGATTTGGAGCCGAAGACATTCGAAATCAGCGAAAAGGCTTTCACCATCTCATCCAGAGTCTTCCCAAACTCAAAACAAATTCAGAAATCGAGTGCCTGGTTTTTGGATCGGGAGAGATTCCGGAAGTCAAAGGCTTGCCAAAGATGAACTCAATGGGTTATGTCGATTCGGAAGAAAAACAGGCACTCATCTATTCGGCTGCCGACATGGTGATTGTACCATCACGAGAAGACAACCAACCGCAAATCGGTTTGGAAGCCATGGCCTGCGGGACGCCCGTGATTGGATTCAACGCCGGAGGCATTCCCGAATATGTCCGCGACGGCGTGACGGGTTGGTTGGCTGAATTGGGTAACGAAGACGAACTCGCCAATCGAATTTCGCAACTCGTCGACGATGTTGACACGCGAAAGAATATGTCCGCTCGAGCCCGCACGATGATGCAGCAGGAATTTGATATTGTGACTCAAGCCGACAAGTACCTATCGCTTTACGAGAAGGCGCTCCCATTCCAACGGCGACGAATCGCCTAGTTGGACAATGCCATAATTCGCGTTGATGTACAGATCCGCGACCTAATCAAGACTTGACGATCGCTAATTGCCTGGTCTTCATTTTGCTATTCCTCTCGCAACAAAGCCGCTTTACCCATCGCCGCTACGACTGGCGGAATGATCGTGCCGGCGGTCATTTATTCAACGATCATTGTCCCGAACAGCAATGCCGCTCGCGGCATCGTCACGGTAACGAACAGCAGTTTGGTACCGACCGCCTCTGTGTTTTGCAGGACGATAATCAGGACCAGTAAAGCTGCGATCGCAGCGATGGCAATGGTGTGTTTGTTTGACATTGATTCTCTCACCTATGCTAACTGTTTGTCCCGCCAATTGGCGGTTGGGATCGTACTGACGCCGCTTCTCCGTTTTCCGTGCGGTGATGAACGGTTTGCTGCGGGAAGGGTATCTCGATACCCAAATCGTCGAATCGGCTTTTGATCCTTCGCAGCAACTCGCGTTTGATCGCCCACTGCTTGTCGGGCTGAACCTTCAGTCCGAGTCGCACCACCACGGACGAATCCGCCAAAGCATCGACTCCAAACATTTCCGGTTCGCCAAGAATAAGGTCGCTGTAGGAAGCGTCGGATGTAAATTCGTTTGCAAGTGTCATCAGAACCTCGATCACGCGGTCGATGTTTTCACCATATGCCACTCCGACATCCAGGACCACGCGTGCCCAGCCTTCGGTCGAATTTTTTACCCCGGTGATTTGCCCATTGGGAATATAAAAGACGTGACCGTCGAGATTGCGTAGCACCGTGATCCGCAACGTGATTCGTTCTACCGTACCCGTCATGCCATTAATTGTGACGTTGTCGCCAATTTTGAATTGATTTTCCAACAACAGAATAAAGCCAACAAAGTAATCTTTTACCAGGCTTTGAGCTGCAAAAGCTAATGCCAAACCGACCACGCCCGCTCCCCCGAGCAACGGCGCGATGGGCATTCCAGCAGCGTCCAGCATCATCAAGATGCCTCCAATGATGATCGCCGCATTACCGGTGTTCTGAAAAACTCCAATCAATGTCTGGGATCGGTGCTTGCGCTCAGCCGAGGTGCCGATCGCATCTCGGTCGATCCACTTCTTTGCTCGTGAACAAACGAGTTTGAGGAACACCCACAGGACAAACATCACGAGCAGCGTTGCCAACAGCTTTGGTCCGGTATTGATAATAAATTGCTGCACATTTACATACAGTTCGCTGCGTTTGGCAGCTTGCGCTTGGCGGCGAAGCTCCTCACTCTGTTTGACGAGAGCTGTTTCCTCGTTCTGTAACGCCAACAGCTGATTACGCAAACCTTGCAGGCGGTCCGTGCTTTCGCGAATTGCGGTCCGACTCTCGCCCAGTTGTCGCTGCGTCTCAGCAATGCGTTGGCGAAGCTGTTGCAATTCGCTGGCAGGGGCACTTGCGTTAAGGCGTTCGTTGAAGTTTGCTTCCGCCGTTTCGAGTTCTTTTTCCAGGTTGTCATATTGTTTTCGTGCCGTTCCGAGGGTTTGCGATTCCAGCTCGATGTTGTTCTCTAAAAGACCCTTGCTTTCAACGAGATTTTCGAGGTCCTGCTCCAAAGCATCGAGTGCTTTCTCTTTTCTTTCGACTTCCCGACGAGCGTCTCTTTCTGCTTTGGACTCCGGTGTCATCTTCTGATCCTTTGTGGGATCGCCTCGGACAGCGGATTTGTCAGCTGGCGTGGTCGCATCGGTCGGCTGGGTCGTCTCGGGAGTCGACGGTATTGCCTGCTTCTCAGGCACCTTGGTTTCGGCGGCTGGAGGCTCGACGCCTTTGAGTCTGTCCAAGGCTTGTCGGTCCTGTGCCGTCTTGGCCTCAAGTGTGGTGATTTGCTCTCGTGCGGTTTTTCTCGCAGCAATCGCCAAGTCAAATTTTTCTTCTGCTAAATCCAGTTCTATCCGCAGTGGCTTCAGTTTTGTTTCTGTTTCCGTTACCGCTGACGCGTCGCGGTCGTCCCTGGCCTTCTGCAGTTGTTGTGTCAAGGCCTCGATCTGTTGCCTGACGTTCTGAAATTCTGTCCCTGCGGACTCTTCCTCGCCACGCCGCTTTTCCAATTGGGCTCGCAGCTCGACAAGCGACTTCTCGTCCGCGGCAATCGTTGTCTGGAGTCGAGCTATGCGGTCGGCCTCGGTAACGTCATCGCTGGGTCGTTGATTTGCCTGATCCTGCCCAGAGACGGTGGGTTCATCCTGAAAATCGGCAGTTGGAGTTGACTGAAACGTCGCGCCCACCGTTCCCGAGCTCAATGCTGCTGAGCAAACCTGGAGAACGAGAAATAAGCACAACAAATTGCGCGTTATAAATACGGTTAACATTTTGGTTTATCCCCTCGGCCGGCGGCAGACAATTCGTGGATAGAATAACTCGATTGTGGCCCGGGCCAACCTGACATTCTATTAATCCAATAACCCATCTCCAATGGACCCTGGAAGTTTCTTCTTCTGGCTATCTCACGTGGTGCAAAAGTGGCGGCGACAAGCGTCATGGCGACTCGGAATGCAGCCGGCCTTTAGTTACTTCCGCCGCCCTGTTTTGCTTTAGCTCCGTGCATCGCTGCCAACGGGTTGGCGGTGATGCCGTGCAGAACAATGCTTTTTAGGGGCGTCCGAGTTACAGTTGTCAACAGAACATTGCTGCCTGGCAGAATGTCCGCCAATACCATGACAATCAAAACGATGCTGGCCAATCCTCGCGGTCCAAATCAGCCCATGAACAGCTTCGTCTCGAATTCAAGTTTTAAACAAAAACGCAAACGACGGGTAACATTCGGACGAAGTTAAGGCTCAATAGAGCATTGCAGCCTGCTGTTGAAGCCGAGTTGGCCAAATTTGACGCTGAGGAAGCTGCCGGCCTTGTTCGCTTAAGGATGGACGTTGCAACTTCCAATGCCGTCTACACGGAAAAATTCGTCGCACTTTTGCAGCAAAAGATAAACGCGGCGCGTGAGGCGGCAGCTGAGGCAGCGGTTTTGCGGCAAGGCGGGAAGCCATCGACGCCGATCCTTCTTTGAGTTACCGACATCTTCCAGGGCCAACATGTGAATCGAAAACAAGTCGCCGATTGCCCGGATCAGTTTCAAATCTCCGAGACCCTGAACATCAATCCAAACAATGCCTTCCTTTTCCAGTTTTGCCTGAATTTCATCAACCGTCTCAACTTCTAAATCGAAGACTTGTTCCGGAGTGTGCCGTATGATATGGATTTACGGCGCGCTGGCATTCTTGTCGACAACAAGCGTGCCTGGGCGGGCACCAACCTTTGTATGTTTCTTTGCGAAGAGCCTCGTCATCCGTCTTCCTAAATCCGTCAATTCGAATCACTTGTATTTTAAGTCGTTAATGAAGTGCGGGAATGCTCTGATCGCGCTGCCGGTTGTTCCAGGAACACCCGATATCAACGTCCACTTCGCATTCCCGCAGCTGAATCATATTCAATTGCGCCAATCAGGAACAGCTGAACACTTGCTTTGCTTCACATATTCTTGGCGAATACGCTGTTACTTATCCGCAATTGTCCGGGACTTATTTCGCGTCGAATCGTCGATCAAATCTTTCAATCAATCTATGTCCAAGCTTTACGAATTCGCATGAAAATTCGAATCACAAAATACTAATACTTGCCGGTAATAGGCTGACGATGGGGGTGACGCAGTGCTAATGCTTCGACTTGGGCATTTGACAATTCGAAGGTTCTTTCTTCACTCTTCATTTTTTATTTGTCTACTTTGAGTGTTGTCGTTGGCATCACATAGAAAGTCTACTTTGCCATTGTCGACATCGTATATCGCACCAACGACCATTAACTGCCCGCGGGTAACCGCCTCACGTATGGGTTTACTTTGTTGTTTGATTTGTTCAACTGCTCGCAAGATATTTCGAATGGCAATTTCGTCTGCGAACAATTCCCTTTCGCTGGCACTCATCCTTGCCAAAAAGCGTGATTCTTCTTCAGAAACAGTCGTCTTAATCTGCTCTACGATGACTGGCAAATGGGGGCAGCCGGTGGCATCGGCAACGTTAGCGTTTTCCGAGAGAAGTTTCAGCGACGAGTTGATTGCGCCACAATGTTTGTGTCCGAGAACAACAATCACTTTGACTTTCGAAAGAACCACTGCGAATTCCAAGCTGCCCAGCAAGTTGTCGCCGATGACATTGCCTGCGACGCGAACGCTGAACATCTCTCCGATTCCCAAATCAAATACAAGCTCGGCTGGAACACGAGAGTCAATACAACTGAGTACTGCAGCAAATGGATGTTGCCCTTCAGATGTTGCAGCAACCTGCCGAATCAAATCTCGGCGCAGCCGTTTTCCAGTGCGGAAACGTACGTTGCCGTCCACCAGGATGTCGATCGCCTGTTCGGGAGTCATTCGATCCAGTAGTTCGCGCGAAGAGTAATCAACAAACTGGATCTCATCGTCGAGTTCGTATTTTTCCCGGAAACCGCGAAGGCTGACTGTAATATCCCTCTGGGGTGCAATCTGATCCTTGTATTCACGAATCAGTGCGAGGACGTCGGGGTCGATAAAGTTGGTATCCGATGCGTCCACCAGAATATTTGAACCTGGCGCAGCACTGTTCAGGACTTTGCTCATCGCCGCCCGCTTCAAATAGCTGACTTGATTGGCCAACAGCAGGTGTGTGACCGGGCCGTCCAAGTGCTCTT
>JAHEJI010000148.1:0-3560 GCA_024638965.1 Planctomycetaceae bacterium | reverse complement strand
GACACGAATAGGTTGTTTCGCGTTGCTGTGCAGCACAAAGACTAACCCGATTGCCAATCCAATCAATATGCCGGTTAGTACGTCGGTGAGCACGATCGCAGAAACTGTCGCAACGAAAGGGATGAACTGGTACTTGCCTTGTGTCCACATTTGTTTGAAGAGAGCAGGACTGGCCAGCTTGAATCCCGTCACGACAAGAATCGCAGCCAAGGTCGAAAGGGGGATCATGTTCAGGTACCGAGTAAAGAAAACAACGCTTACAAGAACCAAGACACCATGAATGACCGCAGACGCTTTTGTCCTTGCACCCGCTGTGATATTGACTGAACCTCGAATCACAACGGCCGTCATGGGAAGGCCACCGCAAAGTCCTGCCAGCGAATTACCTATACCCTGAGCAACAAGTTCGCGACTAGGGGGGGATTGTCTCTTCAGCGGATCGAGTTTGTCGATCGCTTCCAGGTTAAGCAGAGTTGCCAGCGAACTAATGATCGCGATCGTAAGAGCTGCCACGTAAACTGCAGGGTTGGTAAGTTGCGAAAAATCTGGAAGGGACAATAGCGACAGCCAGTTTGAGTCCCCTGTTGGTGCCTCAATTGAAACCAGATGTGTGGGCTCAATACTCCACCTGTTGCCGAGCGATTTGAATGAAATCGCCATCAGTACACCTAGGACGGTGACAACCAGCGCACCGGGAACAGCAATTTGTTTCAGAAATTCAATTCGATCCCAGATTAATAAAAGGAGTAAACAGATGATTCCAATCGTCATGGCGCCAAGATGAAGGTTGCCTGTCATGATTTCGAACAGACCTGACAAGATGTTGCTCGGGCCCAGTTGTTGAACGTCCATGGCGCCGGTTGCTTTAATCCCGATTCGACCAAATAGATGTGGCGTTTGTTTTAGAATCAGGATTATCCCGATTGCCGCCAGCAAGCCTTTCACTACGCTGGATGGAAAAAAAGCCGAAAGTTCTCCGGCTTGGAACACCCCAAGTGCGACCTGAATGATGCCGCTGATCAGCACAGCCAACAAGAATGTTTCAAATGAACCCAGGCGGGCGATCTGAGCAACGACAATTGCGATCATTGCCGCTGCTGGGCCGGTAACACTTGTGTGTGACCCACTCAGCACCCCAACCACTATCCCACCAATGATCCCCGCGAGCAAACCCGAAAAAGCGGGAGCCCCGGATGCGCTGGCAATTCCCAGACACAGCGGTAATGCGACCAAGGCGGTCACCAAGCCAGCGGGAATATCGTATTTTAGATTGTTCAAGTCAAAGTAATTAACTTTCGGTTCGCTCATTTGTCCGATTGATCCGTTCAATTTCCGTTTGCCAATTAACCGGTAAAAGAACGAACCCGCGCTGGTTTTGTCCAGTGCGGGCCGTTCCGTAAGGATTGTCAGCCGGTCATCAAGACGTTTGGAAGACGCAATCCCTTAACTCAATTTGTTCGCATAATACTCGACTAATCTTCCTTCGTGGCCTCCATCGCAGGCAAATGGTGGGCCAAAACGACTCGGTACTCTAGGATACGGTCAAGCTGGGTATCGAAACTCCTCGGCGCTGAATAGCGACCGCTCACCGCGAGCGGAATTTGCCCGTTGACGACCAGTTACTGCTCGTGTCCGTAGCGCGTGCTGAAGTTGGGTGCCCTTTCGCAGGAACCGTTGTAGGTCCTGTACGTCATAGCTGAGCCAGCTTTCTACGACCGTTCCGTTGCTAGTGCCAGTTAAGGCAAGATTGATATCGTTGGTTTTCGCGTATTCGAAAATGTCGCAACACGTGAACGTCAGCGTCAATTGTTTGCCATCCGCATGGCATATTCAGCCGATTCAAAGGCTGCCACCACGTCTGTAGGACGGCTAATCGCAACTGGAAAAGCAATCACGCGATCACTCTACTTGCAGCGCGCCGGTTTCTTGCTCGTCGCTGATTTGTGAACATTCGCATGTTACTGCGATACCGTCTCAACCAACGTGGTGTTTCCAGATTCAGCTACCTGAAGGTTGAATCCATTGAGCGTCTTCTTTGCTCGCGGAGACACTTTGCCAGCGGTGATGAAGATTCCAGGATCGTTCGGGCGGGCACGTCGGAAAGCAGCGATCGCATCGTGCAACTCCTGGCTGTCGTAGATATAATCCGATGCGTTGACGATGACTACAGTCCCGTCTTGCAGCAGAGCTACGGGAAGACCTTGTAAGTCGATTTGGGTCACACCGTGTTGCTCGTGCAGGCGACGGAGAATCTGCATTTCGCGAACCATGCCCAATCCTTCCGCTTCGTCATATGCATTGGTCGCTCGATAAACCAGATACTGATAGTTGGTGACATTTTTCAACGCGCGCAGGTGATTCATGAAGATCAATCGGTATAAAGTCGTATAGCTGCGTTCGCGGCAAAATTGTCGAGCAATCGGCTGCCAAACTCCCATCTCCAACAACTCGCTCTCGATCCTGGCGTTAGTCTCGGCGGGCGACTGCTTGACGAGTTGGTCTTTGAAATCCTTGGTCGTGGACAGTAGCCCCAAGCCAGGCAAAGCGAGATTCATTCCGAGGTTGCTGCTTACCTTGCCGGCCGATCTGCGCACTGCCAGATTATCAAGTAACGCAGCGAGAACTGGGTTTGTAGTTTCGGGATCGCATCCAATCTGCATGGCGAACTGACGCCGTTCTTCGCCCCCGGCACGGGCATTTTGCCGGTCTACCAAATTAGTTGCCATGCGTTTTAATCCCTTGGGAGCCCGCAGCAACGTCCCGCCGGGATCAGTGATTATTATGCCGATGCCACTTGGAGTCTGCTTAAATGTTTCCACGATGCCTTTGATGAGTTGTGGATCTTTGACTAACTGGCGGGCGTTCTCGATGGCATACATCTCGCGAAGTCGCAACTCCAGCATGTTCCGCCCATGAGCCTGAATCTCTCCGTAGGAAGTGCGTATCGTGAACAAAAACTTATATCCGCGGACAGGCACATCTTGAGCGATGACGTAATCGGGTCCCTGTATGATCTCGGCATCTAACACTTCCTGAATTCGGAACACCGGCGGCGGCTCTGGTTTTTCCTTGACAGCTTGTCGCGCCTGGTCCGTAGTTTGAGCCGACAGGGACAACGCAGTGAACAACATTGCGTTGATGGCGAGGGTTCTAGTCAATCCTTGATTGTGCATGTTTCAATCCTTATTTTGATTAGATAGTGAGCGTTTTGTTTTCATCACTCTCGTTTGTATCACAAGCTTCGAGTTTCCGTGTTCCTTTCCGTGAGACTTATCAAATCGCGGTGGGACTGTTGTGGCTCAGGATTGCCGATTGCCATCGGTATCCCGATGTTCCCATCTGTTTTGTGTCGTCGTTCCAATTCCCCGCGACGGATGAGTACTTCAGGTGGTGCAGACAATCCAATGCGGGCCCGGGTTTTTGTTATCTCTACCACAACGATTTCGATGTCCAAGCCAACAATAATCCGTTCTCCCATTTTGCGACTGAGTACTAACATGTTTTTGTTCCTTTCCACGCGAATCGGCCATTCCCGAATCGAATTCGAGTTAATTTTCACC
>JAHEJI010000147.1 GCA_024638965.1 Planctomycetaceae bacterium | reverse complement strand
ATCGACGGATTCATGTTGGCTGAGAAAATTCGCCAAATAAAGGAATTCACTCAAATCCCAATTATCGCGTTGACTTCTGGAGGGCGATCCAAAGATTCAACGCGTTGTCGTGAACTTGGCATCCTGGCTGAGTTGATGAAGCCGGTCAAACAGTCGGAACTACTTGAGACCATTTTGCGCGTGGTCGTTCCCTCACAGAGTGTTCCGCAAACGGTCGACGAACTGGCTGAACCGTCGGACAGGGCTTCAGCAAAATCTGGCTTGAACGTGTTGCTCGCTGAAGATGGCAAAGCCAATCAAATTCTGGCAGTTAGTCTATTGAGGAAGTGGGGGCATCAAGTCACGGTGGCGGAAAACGGAAGAATCGCCGTTGATCTTTGGCAGCAAGGCGAGTTCGATTTGATCCTGATGGATTTGCAGATGCCGGAACTCGACGGAATCGACGCCACCAAACTGATCCGCCAATACGAACAGAAACTGGAACAGGGCGGCCACATTCCCATCATCGCGATGACCGCTCACGCCGTACTCGGTTTTCGCGAGCAATGTCTGGAGGCCGGGATGGACGACTACATTACCAAACCCGTTCGCAAACAAACACTTTACGATGCAATCGAACCATTTTTTGGAGATCTGAATTCCGCTCCGCCGGAATGAAGCTTTACGATCAAAACTGACAATTCATTTCTCAGCGGTCACTCCCTGGCTTGTTCTGTAACAGTGACGCGGCGCGTGCCGTCCTGCGAAATGGTAACGCCTCAGTGCCGTCTCAATGTGGCCATTTTTTTCCACCGAAGTTTCCCGGCAGAGCGCAGCGTGTTAACTTCTTCAGGCCGAGTCATCGGCATCTAGCCGCGACGACTAATGACAATCATTGCACAGTTAGTCTGGCTAGCCACACGCAGAGTAAAGTCGCCGAGCAATTTTCGACGTCTGCTCAGCCGCTGCGAGCCGAGGATCAAGAGGTCGACGTCGGATGCCTGCTCGATCACGGTCTCTGCGATTGAATCTCGTAACAGTACTCTTGCAGTTCCCCGGCCACGCGTTTCGTATTGTGCTAATTTCAGTAGGTTTCTCAGCGCACGAGTTTTATCTTTGAGTGAAGTGTCTTCTGGCATGACACGCAGGTAGATGATTTCACGTTGACCGGTTCTTGTCAAACTGCCTAACGTCCGGGCTCGCAATTCATCATGACCTCGCCGTCCACCAACAGGGACCAGAATTCGATGAACGGATTCGAGATTGAGGCCCTGGCGAGCACGAAAGATAACGACATTGCAATCGAGCGCACCGAGCAGTTTATCCAGCGAGCTATCGGATGCTGTTGTGACCTGGGTTTCGTCGGCCGATTCGCCGTCCAGTTTCGTCATCCCAAGCAGAACATTTTCACAACGATGCATTCTCGCCACACGAATAATTTCCGACCAGGGATCTGAGGCGATTGTCGTCAGAACCTCTGGCGGTGCATCTGCCGCAAGTGATGCATTTAACGCTTTGCCCCAAACCGATTGAATATTGACGAGTTGTGCAGGGTCGTTGTCGGGATGCCAACCCTCAGAAGTCACGACGATCGATAACAACATTACCCGGCCAACCTCGCGCGGCACGAGCGCATTTGCAAGCACGACCATCGCTTCAGCGCTATCCGGATTTGCGACGGGAACCAGTACCAACGGCGAACGGCCGCGCAACCGCAACATATCCGGATCAAGCGATTCTGACGACGCGTCGACAACCCGCGCACGATGCGCAAACAATCCAAGGAACAGTAATCCGCCAAAGGCGAGCCAGAAACTGGCAATCACGCCTGCCGACGGTACAGTGACGCCCTGAAAGATGGCCAAAGCAACGCATGCCAAGGTGGCGACGATCGGGATCGCCGGAAAAAAGGGAGCGCGAAACAAATGGTTTTCCGAGTTCCTGAACTTGGCAAGTGACGACGTTCTGCGGCGGATCAAGATACTAATCAGATTAGCCACAGCAAATGTAATCAAAAAAATCAAGCTTGCTGCCGCGCCGGCGGCGGCGACGTCGGGCACAATCAAGAGAACGACAATCACGATTGCCGATGTTGTCAAGATCGCCCAAACCGGCGTTTTTCGCCTCGAATGAAGTTTGCTCAAAACATTAGGCAATGTGTGATCGGTCGCCATCGCAAGAGCCATCCGCGACGCTGCGAACAAGTTTGCCTGCAAAGCGGACAACATCGAGAGGATTGCAGCCACGATGACCAGCCAGTAGCCAAATGCACCGAGATAGTTCTCGGCTGCGATGGCGATAATCTTTTCGGGATTCGCCTGACTTGCCGAACTTACCGAGCCCCCCGGCGGCATGCCAGCAGTGGCAATCACAAACAACAATGGTAAATAGATCGCCATCGCAATAAAAAGCGACAAAAACATCGCGAGCGGGATGTTTCGTTTCGGCCGATGAATTTCTCCGCCCACTGCGGCGATTAAGTCGAAGCCTTGAAAGGCAACGAACGTAAAGCCCATCGCCTGAACCAGACCCACCGCCCCTGACGCAAAAAACGGTGATAAGTTTGTTCCGATCTCGGCAGGTGAGCGACCCGTCAAGGCCCATAAACCACCAGCGATTAAGACTCCGAAGACTGCCACCTTAACAAAATTTATCCACTTCTCGGCGCCTGATCTCATGACCGTCAATTTGGCGGCATAGTACATAAGAGCGGTGACCGCGATTGCCGTCGTGGCAACGCGTCCGACGATCCAACCCGGAGACGAGCCAGTCCGTGCCGTCCAAACCTCGTCTATAACAACGACCGCAAAATAAGCAAATCCGAGTGCGTACAGCATCGCCGCTAACATCGAAGCGAGCCAGACCACCCAGCCCACCGTAAAGGCCACTTCAACGGTAAGGACTTTCTTGGAAAACGTGTAGGTGCCCCCGGACTGAGGAAACGCGGAAGACATTTCGGCAAAACTCATCGCGGTCAACAGGGCGATGATGCCGTTTAAAGCAAATGCCACAATCGCACTGGGGCCTGTCGTGGCGAACGCAACTCCGGCGAGCACGAGAATTCCTCCGCCAACGATCGCGCCGACACCAACAGCGGTTGCGCCCACGAGTCCCATTGTACGGTGAGCATTTCCATCCGTGTCCATACATTTCTCCTGGCCTGAGCACCAGGTATTGTTTATCGCGGTCCTCAATCACTGGCAACCCGCCGGAGCCACCACTAATGGCGTTCGATCATGATGCAATTCCGACGCTTCCCTTCGGCGCTGGCGATCAGGGTCATCGATGAACTCCAAAACGAATTCAAACGGCTGTTTCCGGTCTTTCGCCACATCAGCAATGAATAATCGGCTTACCGGTTGAGTGGACGCCGGAAGAACAGGCTCAAAATATGACTAATCGGATTTATGGGGGATTGCCGTAAGATCTACAGGCATTTGTCTTAAAATGCCCATTTGCTCTTGGTTATTGTCCAATGCGCGTGTAGGCTTCGGTGAGACGTGTGGCAACTCATTCTCACTCTGTCATTTTGATCGGAACAACAAGACGTAACCCACAGCGGTTAACGGAGCCCGATCAACGAGATCAATCACTGGGCTGGAGGCTCAATTTCTCGACAGGCGAATGGATATTCGTCGTCAGCTGCAAAAATTGGGTGTGTTCCTACTTGAGAACCTCAACCCCTCTTTTCATCTGAAAAACTCCGAAATTTCTTGTGGTTCGGAACGCCAGGTACAGGTCAACTGGTTTTATCGTCGATTTTGCAGCTAGTTGTCGTTTGACGATCAAGCAGCGTTGTCGGGCCATCCCTTATTTCGATCCCCAACTGGCGGGAATCGCAGTTACCAAATCAATTCACCCCGACGCAAGACGTCCGGATACACAAAAATTCAACACGAAAGAAATTACTTGACGACCTTTGAAAATATGGACTTGTTCGCGCCGCTAAAACGCTCGCTGGCGGAACAACAATACACAATACCGACTCCTATACAGGCCCAAGCCATCCCGCCAGCCGTCGCCGGTCAAGACATTTTGGGTTGCGCGCAAACCGGAACCGGAAAGACGGCGGCGTTTGCGTTGCCGATTCTTGATTTCCTCGGCCATGAGCGTCCACGAACCGAACCCAATCGACCGATCGCACTCGTGTTAGCGCCAACTCGCGAACTGGCGATTCAGATTAGCCAGAGCTTTAAGATTTATGGAACACACATGCGATTCAGGCAGGCACTGGTTTATGGCGGTGTCAACCAGCGTCAACAAGTCAACGCTGTGCGGCGGGGAGTTGACGTTTTGATCGCGACCCCCGGCCGTTTATTGGACTTGATGGAGCAAAAGCACATTGACCTAAGGAATGTTCAGATCTTTGTGCTTGACGAAGCCGACCGGATGCTCGATATGGGGTTCTTGCCGGCATTGAAAAAGATTATTTCTGAACTCCCAAAAAATCGTCAATCACTTTTCTTTTCTGCAACGTTACCAAAGAAAACCGTTGAGCTTTCGAAACGATTGTTATTTAATCCCGTTTCGGTCAACATTTCGCCCAAATCGCTGGACGTTGTGGCAATCAACCAGACGATCAAAATCGTCGAACGTGGCCATAAATTTCCCTCGCTGTGCGAGTTGTTAAAGCTGGATTCCGTCAAACGCACGATCGTCTTTACGCGAACCAAACGAGCCGCGAACCAGATTGCCAGGAAGCTTGAGAATGTTGGCGTTCGCGCCGCTGCGATTCATGGCAACAAGACGCAGAACGCCCGTCAAAAAGCACTTGAGGACTTTCGCCGCATGCAAGTCACGGTCCTGGTGGCAACCGATGTGGCCTCACGTGGAATTGACATCCAGGGAGTCACCCACGTGATCAACTTCGACATGCCTGTCGATCCCGAAGTATACATTCATCGAATTGGACGAACCGGCCGTGCCGGGGCCGATGGTGTAGCGATTTCTTTTTGCTCGCCCGAGGAACGTGTTGAGTTAAGAGCAATTGAACGGCTGATGGGCAAGCAACTGGCAATCGAGCAACCGAGCAAAAGAGTGGCCCCAGCAGCCGACGATTCCCGATCTCGTTCGCGGCCTTCCCAAAAGCCTGGTCAACGACGACGACGAAAGAAAAGAGGGTCAAATCAGACCGGTAACCGATCCGTTAAACCTCGCCAACAGAAAGCATCACTTTCAACTGCATAACTAAACACGCTTAATCTCAAACGAAACAGCTTTTCACCTAAGGAGTCATCATCGGTAAAAATCAAAATACATTTGCAAAAATGCAGCGCGAGAGACAAAAAAAACGCAAAGCCGAAGAAAAAAGAAAACAACGACTGGAAAGAAAACACGCTGTGTCAACTTCTTCATCAGAAGCAGATGATGCCGCAGAGCAAAGTCAAGACATAGATGTTGAAATCGAGGGAACTGTCGCTGAAGCGGAAACCCGAGACAGCTCACCAACAACAGACGATTGATCCGCGATTTAATCGCGATGCAACAGGTGATCGCCAACGATCATGTTGGACGTGCAGCGTCAAACAAGCGCATTTTTCGGCGAGCCAAATCCAGGAGATATTGATGAGCGGTTTCTTGATGAGACTTACAACGATTGACATTTCGATCAAAGACGCTTTTCGAATCTAGCCGGGATTTCTCACGTTGGCGGAGCAAAGTCGCGTATGCGCTTTGCTGGAACACGCAAACGCCATGAATCGGCTTGCAAACTGTTTTTCGTGGCTTCCAGAAAAACAGTTCCCCCAATTTCAACGTTTGCTCGTTGCTGCCGGCCTACGAGTGAGAAAAGGGGCTTAGACAAGTTGCTACCACACTTCTTCGATGAAATTCTGTTCCGAGATAGGCGGCCGATTGTAAGCACCGGGCGTCGGACGCGGTTTGAGTACCGGAGGAGTGGGCGTTAGATCCTGGTAAGGTATCAAGCCCAACAAATGGTTGATTACGTTGAGCCGAGCGCGCTTTTTATTGTCACCATTGACAACATACCAGGGAGCCTCAGGAATGTCGGTATGCTCGAACATTACGTCTTTGGCCATGGAATATTCGACCCATCGTGCGCGGGACTCGATGTCCATTGGGCTGAGTTTCCAACTGCGCGTTCGATCTTTCATTCTTCGCTGGAAACGCTTTTCCTGCACAACATCGCTGACCGAAAACCAGTACTTCACTAGGACGATCCCGGATCGCACCAGGATCCGTTCGAACTCCGGACAAGCTTGCAAAAAGTCCTGATACTCAAAGTCACTGCAAAAGCCCATCACGTGTTCGACCACCGCGCGATTGTACCAACTGCGATCGAACAAAACCAATTCGCCGGCTGCCGGCAAGTGGGCGACGTAACGCTGAAAATACCAGCAGGTCGTTTCCCTCTCGGTAGGTCGTGGCAAAGCGACGACCCGACAGATTCGCGGATTGAGGACTTGAGTGATGCGTTTGATCGCGCCGCCCTTGCCTGCTGCGTCGCGGCCCTCGAACAGGACCACTACCCGCATCCCTTCGTGTTTGATCCATTCCTGAAGTTTCACGAGTTCAATCTGCAATCGCGACAGCTCACTCTCATACACCGCAACATCGATCTTGCGGGTTTTGGCCCGAATGTCGCCTCCTTTTTTAGCATTTGCTCCGGAGCTTTTGTCCTTGAGCGGGGCATTCTTTTTCATGGCCACAAACCTTTCTCCTGACAGTGAAGGTGAACGAATTTTGAAACACTAATTAGCAGTCTAATTCCTGATCATAACAACGCCAGACAGTGAACCCGCCGACAAGCTTACCTCTTCGGGCTCGATCTACTCTATTCATTCTTTTCGAGTTCGGTTGAATGAATGACAACCTGCGGATTATGCCGATTTTGGCAGTGTGATGTAAACCGACGCACCGTTAAGTCGCGGGCTTCCAAAATGAATTTCCCCATCATGCGCCAAAATAATTCGTTTGCTGACGGCAAGCCCCAGACCTGTTCCATGTGTCTTGGTCGTAAAAAACGGGTGAACGGCCTGCTCCCAATTCTCCTTGGGAACACCGCAGCCATTGTCGCTCACGATGAGAGTGACGGCTGGCAGCCCCTGCAGGGCGTCATTACAAAAGCAAACCTCGATTTCCGGATGATCAGCACATGCCGCCACTGCATTTTTGAAAACTTCCTGCAAAACCCGGCCGATTGCATTCGCGTCAATTTCACATGTCAAATCGTGCGCTTGATCCGTCAATGAGAAACGCGCCGACTTGGCCGATGATTGGACATTCGACCACACTTTTTCAACAAGTTTGTCCAAGCGACATGGTTTACACTGTAGGAAAATCGGGGCGGCGTAACTCTTCACATCTTCGTAAAGTTCGAGCAGGTGATCCTGCGCCTTCTCGATTTTTTCAAGCAGTTCAAGTCCTTCAATATTGTCTTGCAGATGAGATCGCAGTAAGGCAATGTGCGCCTGTGCGCGCTGAATCGCATTGCGCCCCTCATGACTCAGCCCTTGCATTGCTTCTCCAATTGCGGCTAACCGTTCTGCGACCACCAATCGTTGTTCCGTCAACTTACGTTCAGTGATTGGAAGATGGGTCGTCACAGCATATGGATCTGTCGTTTCCAGACGTGAAACGTACATTAGAAACCAGCGCTGCTGGTCCGGTGAATGGCAGGGATATTCAAATTTGAACAAGTCTTTCGAACCGTCCAGAATTTGTTCGATTCCCTGGCATACTGTTTCCCCGGCAATCGAGTCATCCCCTGTGGAACGACGACAAACATCCAGGTAATTGACTCCGACGCCCGTCGTTTCTGTCGATCCGCCATTTTCTGCCGCGAATTGACTCCATGCTTTGTTGGCGGCAACGATGGTTCCGTTCGAATCCAAAACAGCAATCTCGGCGGTAAGGGAATCGAGAATTTGCTGTGCCAGATTTCCACCGTCTAGTGTTTGAGCGCTCGAATTCAACTTGTTATCGGCCACGGGTTTGTACTTGGAAGTCTTGGAGTTGCTTTGAATTCAAAACGAAATTTTGAGGTGTTTTTGCAATTCGATTTGTGCTGTTTCGCACAGGCGTCGGGAAAACTGCGGCAGATCTGACTGCGGTTCGCTCAGAGTATTCGGTAACTTTTTGATTGGCGCAATTTGTGCAAATCGTATGCCACGGGTTGCAACTTGCCTGTTGCAACAGCCCGACATAAGCGTCAATCGCTCCAAGAGAATCTTTGGTCCGCCGATGAACCGATTCATGGACGTTGCCGGGATCTAAAGCCTCTTGGGCTGCGGCCCGGAACTAATATGCGGCGCGAGCTTATCCCATTCGCTTGACGCTACGCAATACAGGCAAAAATCGCCGTGGTCGTAAATCGAACAGTTCATTGGCCCTCGCTTGTCCCTATGCACATAGGCTCCGACAAAGGGCGTCCTGGTCGGCCGCACCGGTCTGGTGAGTACCCACGTAATACCATCCGCGCTGTTCTTGCCCATCAGCAGACTGTCACGCTCCCACTCGTTCTGTTCCAGGAAGTCGACGCCACAGAGCTTCAAGACGCTCAGCAACGGGTGCACGGCGCGCTGGAACCCAACACGCGTCTCGCCCGGCATCATCATCGCTCCGGAGCCCATGCCGATGTACTTTGTCACGCCGACGGCCTTCATCGCGTTCCAAATGTATGGCAGGTAGTGTGACTTCGGACGCTTCTTCCTATCGTCACCGAGCGCCGAGACGACGCCATCGCAACCCGCAAACGCCTGCTTCAGCTTTTCCTCTTCATCCAGCTGGGCATCGACCACCGTCGTCGTCGGCTTCACGTCCTTGAACTTGTGCGGCGACCGCGTGATCACCACGGCCTGGACACCAATCGCCTCGGCCCGAGCGAGGATCCCCGTACCATAGGTTCCGCTGGCCCCGATGATCGCCACTTTGGCGGGTTTGGCAACGTTCGTGCTCATGATGTTTGTCTTTTGCGTTTGTACATCCGCTCGTTGGTTGACCGAAGTATAGGGTTATCGGACTCGCCACACAGCGCTCATTGAGCCGGGGTGGTGATCAGCGTCTTTGAGTTGATAAGCTCAACGACATTACTGACAAATCCTGCGGTTTGACGGGAGATCGTTCAATAGCTGACGAGAACAGTTCAGAAACGCAATTCTCGATCAAAAGTCGAACAGCATTGATACCATTTAACGCCAAGCCCGATCGCGAAGGCACTTGAATGCTACGCTTCCGTGGTCTCTGGAGGTGTTGATTGCGCTGACGTCATTCTCAAATGACCTTCCAACCATCGGGAACAGGCTTCAAAGTTCTCGAAACAATACTCTCGCTCAATCAAGCCCGGGATCACGTTAAGCCGCTCCAGCAAATCCAATGGTTGCCCATGCACGTCAGTAAACAAAACGCGAATCTGTCGTTGTTGCAAGTCTCTGATCGCGTCTTCCATCGAATAGATCCCTGATTGGTCCATGTAGGGCACGCGGTCCATGCGGATCACAAAAAATTTCATTTCGGGCAAGTTTGCAAGGATTTCTTGAAACCGCGATGCAAAGCCAAAAAACAACGGACCGTTGAGGTGCTTGATGTAGACTTGGCTCCCATATCGGTCAATGATATCGCCCTCGTCGACCCAGGGCATTTCACGAGAGAACTCTTTGAGCGGAGCGGCGTCATCGGTGCGGTGTTCCACCGCGTCGGCGATATGCTTCATGAATAGCACGCATGACAGAACCAATCCAAGCAGGACCGCTTGGATCAGTCCAATAAAAACTGTCAGTACCAGCACGAGAATCATTACGATGACTTCAGGCATAGGCGCCTGGCGCATGTGGCGCAGTCCTTTGTAATCCATCACCCCAATTCCGACGGTGACCAGAATTCCGGCCAGAACCGCGGCAGGGATTTTCGATGCTAAGGGGCCCAGTACCAACAACACCACCAACAACAGCACCCCGGAAATCATTCCAGACAGTTTTGAATGACCGCCGGATTTGATGTTTACGACTGTTCGAATCGTCGCACCTGCACCTGGTATGCCACCAAACAAAGCGGCGATCGAATTGCCAATGCCTTGTCCGATAAGTTCCTGATCCGGATGGTGTTTCGTTTTGGTCATGTTATCGGCGACGATCGACGTGAGCAAAGAATCGATTGCCCCCAGAGCGGCAAGCGAAGCCGCGGTAATGATATAAGGATAGATTTGCGGAAGGCTAAATTGGCTGAACGCATCCAGCCGAATACCTGGAAAGCCGCTCGGAATGTTCCCGATCGTTCGATAGCCAGGAATAAAGAGGTATGCTCCCAACGTCACGGCCAATAGGGCTACGAGCGTGCTTGGAATGACTCGCGTGATTCTTTTGAAACCGTAGATGATTAAGATGGTTAGCATGCCAAGAATCAAATCAACATAACTTATGTTTTGGACTGCCCGACCTAACAGTCTTAGCGACCCGACAACTCCGGCAGCATTTTTGGCCGCCAATGCCTTCGCTTCCTGATCGATGTCCTCTGGAGTGATCTGTTCGGAACGCTCGATTGTCTCCTCGAAATCCTCCAAAACCAGAATGTCTTCCCCGGCCTCTTCTCGAAGAATTCTCTCCAGGATCAGTTCTTCACCCTGCGCAACGAATCCCGACACGTAAGTTGCGTCTTCTTTTGGGTAATATCCGACCATTGGAAGTATCTGGGTAATCAAAATGATGACTCCGATTCCGGTCATGAACCCTGAAACCACAGGGTATGGAATGTATCGGATGTATTGCCCCAGTTTCATCAAACCGAGTCCGATTTGAATAATGCCTGCTAACAGGAACACCATCAGAATTGCCGGCAACGCGCGATCCAAATCGCCTTCGTTGGCAGCGATGATACTGGCGATGACAACCATACTGACAGCCGTCATGGGCGCTGTAGGTCCAGAAATCTGAGTTCTAGTCCCGCCGAAAAGCGCCGCGAAAAAGCTGATAAAAATAGCGCCGTACAGACCCGCCTCAGCTCCTAAACCTGATTGCAATCCAAAGGCCAAGGCCAGTGGAAGTGCCACGATACCCGCCGTAATTCCACCAAACAAATCACCGGATACGTTTGAAAAATCAAATCCAAATCTTTTTTTCACTTGTTCGTCCTACTAGGGTCAATTGGACGGCGCCGCATCGATGACGACAGTGATTAGCAGACTTTTAACTGGAACCAATATGAAGGCACAAATCCATGTGACCAACAATTGTGACACGGGAAACATTGATCGTAATAAGATCGCTCGTA
The DNA here is from genome assembly GCA_024638965.1 of Planctomycetaceae bacterium. Taxonomy (GTDB): domain Bacteria; phylum Planctomycetota; class Planctomycetia; order Pirellulales; family Pirellulaceae; genus Mariniblastus. The sequence goes on along the minus strand of JAHEJI010000147.1, from coordinate 3,377 downwards.
AAACCGTCCAGAAAACAAGTTGTGGTTAACACTCTCAAACATCAGTTTTAGCTTAACAACTCATCAGGATACTAGGTGACTTTGAGAAATGTCATGAGAAATGCATTTTCCCAACAGCCATGGCCTGGATGCCATGGAATTCGGATCACGCCTGGTGAATACAACGGCAAAAGCGTTAGCGAATTTGACACGAAGTATCGTTCGTTTGAAGAGACCCATGTGGAGCTTTTCCAACCGTTGCCTGACGGCTAAGCCAGCCGTGAAGTTGGTCCGTTATCATCGCCCAGTTCTGCATTTGGAATTGCAAACAGTTGGGTGACCGCCGGTTTAGTGACTTTCCCCATGGCGTTTCGTGGGAGACTTTCAACAACCTTCCAATGTTTCGGGATTTTGTATTTTGAAAGTCGGTTTTGGCTCCACGATCGAAGCGTTTGCAAATCAAGTTCTGTGTCCCCATGCAAAACAATTGCGGCAGCGACTCCCTCGCCCCAAGTTTGATCCGGAATCCCCACGACGGCACATTCGTGAATCGAGGGATGATCAATTAGCACGCTTTCAATTTCAAGCGCCGACAGTTTGTAACCGCCACTCTTAATGATATCGACCGATTGGCGACCCATGATCTGATAGTATCCGTTTTCCAAAATGGCCATGTCACCCGTCTTAAACCAGCCATCATCGAAACTATCAGCGGTCAATTGCGGACGTCGCCAGTATTCGCTGAAGACGGATTTTCCGCGCACCTGAATCTCTCCCGGCATGCCTTCATCGGTCACAACGTCGCCTTGATCGGACTTCAGTCGAATCTCAACTCCCGGCAGTGGCTGACCGACCGTCCCAGGTCGTCGCTCGCCTTCGCAGGGATTGGAAAGTGCCATGCCAATTTCGGTCATCCCGTAACGTTCCAGCAATTGTTGGCCAGTTAATATTGCCCAGCTCTTGTGAACGCTGGCTGGCAGCGCGGCGGATCCTGAGATCATCAGTCGCATTTTTGAAAAACCATCAACAACGGCCTCTCTTTCGTCGTCGCCCATCGCGTCGATGCGTTGGGAAAGTTTAACGTAAATCGTGGGGACCGCCATGAAGACCGTATAGGAATCCGAGGCAACGCGCTTAAGAATTGAGTCCAGGTCAAAGCGCGGAAACGGTTCGATTGTTGCACCGGCCCACAGAGCACATGACATGACATTGATGATGCCGTGCACATGATGAAGCGGCAAAAATAACGGAATCGAGTCGTCCGGTTGCCACTTCCAGGCATTTACCAGCGATTCGATTTGAGCCTGAATGGTCTCATGGGTTGAAACAACTCCTTTGGGTTCGCTGGTGGTCCCACTTGTGTAGAGAATCAAGGCACCTCGACGCTTGTCGAGCTCGGGTAATCGCGAGATCCGTTCGGCGGCATCCAAATCATCGATAATTAACAGTCGAAGCCCGAGTTCCTGGCAGAGCAATTCAACTCGACGTTGCAAGTCTCGCGTTACCACAACGCAACTGGCTGCCGAATCGTTCAAGGTGTACATGAGCTCGGTTTCGGTCGCGGAGAGACTCAGCGGAACGGAAATTCCACCTGCTCGCCAGATCGCCCACTGCGCGCAAACATGGTCGTAGCCGGCCGGGATCAGGTAAGCGATCCGAGCTTCTTCCAAATCGACGGACCCATCGAGAAGAACGCTCGCAAGACGAGCTGAGCGATCAAAAATTTCACGGTAACGAAAGGAACGCGAATCGGCAAGAATTGCCACGCGTTCCGCGTGGGATTGTGCTCGCCCAATTAACGGCAGCTCACTTTCCATCGGCTGATTTTTCGCATACAAGTTTGTTTTCGAAACGCGAGAATACGATTCGGAACTTGTGTCTATGCTAGGCCAGGGCTAATGAACAGTTAACCCCAGAGCGGTATCGCGCTAATTAGAGGTTGAACAAAATGGCTACAAAAAAGCACAAAAATTCACAAAAAGCTTTTCGTGCGTCTCCCGATTTTTCTTGGTGATTCCGCTACCGTTTGCAAAACTGCCGATCCACCGAAAAAACCGGCGCCTATCAAACGTTTCATAGCGTTAGTTGCAGATACGGCAAGCAACGTTGCGACTTGACCCTGCTTCGGTTCAAATTGCGTGGCGCCAACGATGGTCTTCGCCTACAAATGTAATCAGGGTGTTATGCTCCAGTAGACCTGATCGACTTTTGCCTTAAACGGAAGAAACACGTTGGCGACGCGAGTAATCCGAAATGGAAAGTCAAATGGCAAGTCATTTTCGTAGCTTATTCGAGCTTGCATCGCACCCGTTCCCGCCTCGACGAACCGCTGAAGATCTCCTCCGGGGTGGGCGGTTGCGATAGAATCCGTCGCTGTGGAATTGCGCGAGTCAACTTCTTCGAATTGCCCGGAGTCATAATTGAACAATTCAATTGTCTGTTCAATAGTGCGAACAAAATTCAATGTATTTGCCTCCAAGTTGAATTCCAGCGTTCCTGGGTCGATGATCGCTGACGTACCTTCGACGGTAAAGACGAGTTGGTAGCGACTGAACAAGAAAATGGGATTCAGGACCAAATACTGGTCATCACTGTGCATTAGATCTGGCAAGCCACCCGATTCAACGTTTCCAGTTGAGACGACAAAATCATCGGGTGAGGCGGACGAGCTTCCTTGCTGCGTAATATCGACAGCATACAGATTGGCAGGCTTTGTATTGCTGGAGAATTCTGTGTTGACGTAAATTGTCTTTCCATCATGGCTGAAATTGGGTTCGATCCAGCCAGCAAACTCATTCAGCCCTTCTTCGAAGTGGAAATCCTGGATCCAAAGTTGAGATCCGTTCGCAGTATCGAAACCTCGAATGGTACTGGGTTGGCCAAAGTCTGGCGCGCCTCCATCGATAAGCACGCTGTTGTCGGGTGAGACAACCATGTGCCAGAGAAAACCTTCGACCTGGTCTTCAACAAGCCACTTAGTGGTTCCATCCGGATTGATGGCAAACAGATCACCGCCGCCCCAGGTACCCGAATAAATCACACCATCAGATCCAACGGTCGGTCCAACGACATTTCCTAAAGATCCAGGCGGGTCGTAAATCCATTGGAGCTGGCCATCGCGATCCACCGCTTGAACTCCAATTAACGCCCACTGCATAATCAAGCGACCAAATGGATCAAGTTCCGGCGCTGACCCGACGGCCAAGCCCAAATCTCCCGTCGTCCACAATAGATCGCCATCGAAGTCATAGGTCAGAATTTCCGGACCGCCTCCTTGCCCCCACAACGGAACGTAAATCTGATCTCCGTCGAACAGAATTTCGTAGTTTGTAATTCCATTGCTTCCAGGCTCGGGACTCGTCCACCTTAAGCTTCCGTTTGCAGTTAGGGAAAATGTG
>JAHEJI010000289.1 GCA_024638965.1 Planctomycetaceae bacterium | reverse complement strand
GGCATGAGAAATTTCTTTCCACCCGTCGGCTCGATGCCGGATGATTGCGATTTTGAAACTGTCAGCAGCCGCAGATACGTCTGCTGGTAAATCGGTAAACGACTCAAAAGGCCGCGTCCCATCGCTCGTCGGTTTCGGCTTTTCCTGTTCGCCAAGCGGTTCGCCGCGGTCACGTTTGCCGGACGATTCTTCTTCGTCACCGAAATCTGGACCCTCATGGCGAGGGCCTTCGACGTATTCTCGTTCTTTTTCGCGAACTCGATCCGACAGAGCGAGCGACTGCGTTTCCTCATGCGGTTCAACGGCGACAATCTCATCATCCTGGGGCTCGTCTTCAGGTAACCCACCAAGAGTTTCCCATCGCTTTTTCCTCATCTGCGAGACGGACCATTCGTTTTGGACAGCGCCTTCCAGCCACATTTCGGCGTCGTCCCAATCGAGTGAAGCGTAGAAGTGGCTCCAGAAAAGCCCCTTATAGTCGTGGAAAGTCACGCCAAACCGCTCTGAAGTGCGGCGCAAACGACCCACATGTTGCGAGCTCACGCCACCGACGAGTTGACTCCATTTTTCATCAGACCAACTTGAGCTTGGCGCGTTATCGTTCCGCAGGGCTTTTCTCCATTTGCAAATGATTTCGCCTTTTTCCCAGTTGGTCGTGCTGATGAGCTGATTCCATTGCCCGACAAATGGTTTCGATTGAGCAATGAGTTGGGGGCTGCTGGCGTCGTCGACTTTTACTTTTCCCATGTCGGCCTGATTCCTGAGAGGTTGGAACACGTCTGGTTTGTACAGAAGGTCCTCCAAGGTAACGCCGGATCATCACTTGAACAGAGAAAACGCGAGAATGAAAAAACCCGCGAAGGTTCGCGGGTTTTGGATTAATAAGTGATCGAAACGAGAGTGGATAACTTGTTGGTTTCTTGATCAAGTTAAGCCGGTAGGTTTCGTTGGCAAAAATCTACTGATCGTCGTCACCCGCGCCGGCCGGTGCGACCTCGGCAGCCGAGGTCTCGGCAGCTTCAGTCTCTTGGTCGAAACGAATCAACAGCAGGAATCGTTTCATTTGTTCCTTTGCAATCAGTTGTCGTGACGGGTCCGGATCCGCCTTGGCACCTGGCGCGACCTGTTTTGGTTGTTCATCACGTATTTTATACCATGCGTCATCGTCCGCAGGCTGTTCTACTTCTTTCTCGGCCTGTTCCAAATCACCCTTATTCAACTTTTCTAACTGTTTTGCCGCACGCGACCTCATCGCAAGGCCACCTTCGGATGGTTGGGCTTTGGCGGCCAACGGTCGGGAATCCGCTCGAGTCGGATCCTTCTCGTCTAGGGCCAAGTTTGATCCCGCAGCAGGATTCTGATCGTTTTTAGAATCCTGAGACTCACCCGACAACACCGTCCCGAAATAAGGAAGACTCCTCATCTTGGACGAGTAGTCTAAACTCATTGGCAAATTCCGTTCTTGTCGGAGGTGCTGAGCAAATGTCGAAAACGAAGAGCTGGCTGATTTTTCCAAAATGCGATTACCATCCGCAGATACCGAGTTCATCCGTCCAGCAGCGCTCGCCAAGCTCTCCAACTCTTGGAAACTTGGAATCGAGTAGGACAGGACATCGGCTTCGTTAGTCAATAATGCAATCGCACCGTGAATTTGCGATTTCGATGCAATTACGTGGATGGCTTCCATTTTGATTGAATCGGCCGATTGCCCCGCCAGATCATTTTCAATTTGGCTCGTCTCGAACTGAATTTGATTTTTCACCAACGCCTGCCGTAATTTTTCAATCGGCCTTTTTCCCAGCATATCGACGAACCAGACTTCATCGACATTTCGAACTGGATTCACTTCAACAATCTCAACAGGAAACGGAGTTTCAACTGGCGAAATGATGGGGGCGACCGGCAATGGTATTTGCTCGACCATTGCTAGAGCTTGGCCGTTTTCTTCCTTTTCACTCCTCTGTTCGTCAGCGAAACCGCCGCCACCAGCGTCCTTGTCGGCTTGAGATTTGGACTCTCCGCCCTCAGCCAGATTCGATGGTAGAATCGCGAACTTCGGTTGTTCAGGTAATTTTGGCTCCGAAAAAACATCCTTCGACTTAGTTCTTGCCAACTCTTCATCGTCTAGCGATTTTTTCTGGAGGCGGTCAGCTAAATCACCGGACTTTAACGCACGATCGTCAGCCTCAGCGCCGATGGAAACTGAATCGGACTCGCTGGCTTCTTCATTAGTCGAAACGTCGGGACTCTGATTTTTCGAAGGCGAGCTCACTGCGACCTCGGACATCGGCTGCGGCGCGGCAGGAAAGACAAACAGCGTTAAGAGAATCATGGCAGCAAGAGCCAGAATGGCTGCGGCAGCCGTTCGACCATCCCACAACTTGAGTGACCGTTCTGACTGAATTGAAGACCTTTGTGGGAGCAAGTCTGTTCGTTCAAGGTCGTGTGTTACCAAGATGCGATCGGAAAAATCGCGATCCATACGAAACCGAGGCAAAGCCCGAATCATCTGGCCTTGCTCACGCCACTGTTCGATCAATTCCGCGTAGTGCGGATTGTCGGCAATCAGCTTTTCTGCGCGTACTTTATCGGCTCCAGTTAACTGGCCATCTGCATAGGCGCTGAGTAATTCTTCGGAATGCGAGGCGTCAGACATGATCGTCAGTTTAAAGCTTGTGACGTTGAGTATTCACGCTGGAAGAGACGTGTTTTCGTCACTGCTCCTTTATAAAAGTGTTCGTAATAGCAATACATGATTTCAAATTATCGTTGAATTATGAACGCTATCTTGTTGATCATTCTTTGACTTCACCGGTGATCGTTTCGAGTTGTTGTTTCAACTGCGATCTGGCTCGATGAAGCCGGCTTCTTACGGTTCCAATCGGCAAATCCAGGATTTCCGATATGGCGTCATAGTCAAGTTCATCCATTTCTCGCAACACCAGAATGCTTCGATGCTCTTCTGTTAATCGACCCAAGGCCAACATCAGCTGGTTTGCCGATTCTTCCCGACTCAACCTTTCTTCGGGCGATGGTCCTTCATCTGGCAAACTGAGCTGCAAACAACTATCGTCTCCCTGCAGCGAAACAGTCGGCCGACGTCGACGCATACGAGTCACCGCTGCGTTGTACGCGATTCGATACAGCCAAGTGAAAAACTGGCTTTTGCCCTTAAACGAGCTCAGCCGAGTCATCGCCAGAATAAAAGCATCTTGAACGACGTCCTCGGCTTCCATTTGATCCCTGAGAATATGGACCATGCCGTTATAAAGCCGGTCCTGATACTTCCGGATCAGATGCCCAAACGCTTCCTGTTGACCTTCGAGGGTCAGCGCAATCAGCCGTTGGTCATCCTGGTTAGCCGAAGATTGGTTCATGTGCTCAGACGTTCGAAACGCCGAAAAGTTCCTTGCCCCATACAATGTTTCCATTGCTGTCGAGCCGGCGCGTCCCATTTCGCCGGTCAGGGCCAATTGTAACGGTCGAAAGGCCCAAATCCACCATGTTCCCGCCGCCAAATCTCGCTCAGATGGACGTTTTTGTAGATTCTTGCTCCATTTATCGTCAGCCCGTCAATCCCTCGGGAACAGCGGCCCCGACGACCGTTTTGGGACCTCTGGAGCGAAAATAAACGAATGCCAGAACACCCAAGGCCAAGATCAAGAAACTCACACATTGCGAAATCGTGAACGGAGTCCCGAACACACCCAGCTCGTCCGTGCGAATCGATTCAAGCAAAAATCGGCCGATTGCATATAGGATCAACATCAAAGCGAATACCTCTCCATCCGATTTTCGGAAGGGAAAATAAAACCACAGGACCAGACATAACAAGAACGCGTTTACCGAACTGTAAATCTGTGTTGGATGAACCCCCAACGAATAATCAGGAAAATCGCGGATCGGAAGTTCCAGAAACCCTACTCTTTGACTCTGAATCGTAGCACTACCGTCGACAGCCAGCCCATCCTCTTTGACAGCGCGAACCAGCAAACTATCGGGAGGATAAACTGTAACGACATCGTCTTTTTGAATTCCCAGTTTCTCGGCAGGGCTACCGGCCAAGACACTGGTAACAACTCGTGAATCGTTGGCGGCTGAATTAACCGAGCTTTCAATTCCGATCAACTCGCCATCTGTCAGTTGTTGCATGTACGGAGGTGAACCAGGCGGAAAGTGAATGTTGGGCAACTCGGGATCGCAAACGCCGCCAAAACAACAACCATTCATTAAGCAACCCATTCGTCCAAGCGCAAGTCCCAATACCATCCCCGGCGCGATCGCGTCAACAACCCGAAGCGCTGGCAATTTGGTGCGCCAAATATATAATCCCCCCGCAATCGCCCCACCGATCAAACTGCCATAGACAACCAGCCCGCCTTTGGTCATATCAAGTACATTCGTAATAAACTCTCGGGGCGGCAAACCGGAAAAGTTTTCGAATTTCTGAATCACGAAAAATAAGCGCGCCCCAACAATGCCGGCAACGACCGTCCAGAACAACATCGTAAGAACCTGCTCCGTGTTGATGCCCACGCGTTTACATCGGGCAATGGCGATCGAAACGCCGGACGTAATTCCGAGTAACATGAACACGCCATAACCCCGAATGGCCAATCCCTCCGGCTCGTTATCGAAACCGGTAACTTCAAGTTGAGGAACGACCCAGTAGATAACAGCCGCGACAATCAGATAAATTGGCAGAAACCCGAACATTTCCTGTCCGAATCCATATTTCCAACCAAGGTAGGCCAGGATGATGGCTCCCATAGCCAGCCAGCCGTAAAATAGCCAGCCGTCAAACACGACATGCGGAATGACATACAAAGTTTGTTGCATCTTTGGCTGTTTGTCTTGTTAGGTCGATGGTCTCAGGTTTCGCGTTCAGCCCGATTCGATCAGACAATTGTCGATTAGCCGCGTGGCCCCGACGCGGGCAGCAATCAAAGCGACCACGGGAAACTCTATTTGATCATACGCTTGGAGCGAATTCGGGTTCGCGACAACAGCGTAATCGATACTGGAAACGCCGTTATCGATCAACATCTGTTGCATTTCCGACATCAGTGCCTGGGCGTCTCGCTCACCCAGCGAAATCATCTTTTTGAAATGACCGAGGGTCTTGCGAAGGGCCAAACTCCTTACCCGTTCATCTTTGGAAAGATAGACATTCCGTGAGCTTAAGGCCAATCCGTCCGATTCACGAACGATGGGACAGGCAACGATTTCGGTGGCGAGATTAAGGTCGGCTACCATCTGTTTGACGACCATGACCTGTTGAAAGTCTTTTTGGCCAAAAAACGCTTTGTCAGCGCCGGTCAAATTTAACAACTTCAAAACGATCGTGACAACACCGCCAAAATGGGTTGGTCGAAATTCGCCCTCGAGCGGTCGCGACACGTCGGCTGGGACGATTCGTGTCGAGCATCCCGGCGGATACATTTCATCATTCGATGGGGCAAAAACAGTTGGTACATTCAGGTAAGCCAGTTTTTCAAGATCGGCTTCAAATGTCTTCGGATATTTGTCTAAATCCTCTCCTTCAGCGAACTGAGTTGGATTGACGAAGATCGTCACAATCGTCTCGTCCGTTACTTCGATCGCGTACTTGACCAGACTCAAGTGTCCGGCGTGAAGTGCCCCCATTGTTGGGACCATCCCAATCGTGTTATTCGCACTTTTCAGCTTACGGACATGCGACTGCAATTCCGTACAAGTTTTTAAGACTTTGATTCCCATCTAGTTTTTTTCATTCAAAAAGTATTTCCGGTTCACGGTTTATACCAAAGTCGTCAGATAACTGCGGATTGGCGATTGATCATCCCTTCGGCCTCCGTTCGGCTGGAACCCCAGGCCAAGCCGGCAACTGTGAGTGAAAATGCGCCAAATTTACGGATTCCGGGTCACGGATGCGGCTAAAATGGAGTGTGAATCTAGTGTATGCTTATCGTACTAAAAAGGCCGCTATCCCGCCTTTGCCGTACTTCTTTTCAAGGATAGAGGAATGATCCAGAATTCACCGTCGCGTCCCAAAGATGATCCAAAGCCTTCACGGCAGGAAGTCGCTCAAAATCAAACGGACGACCAAGAAGACGATGAACTAATCGAATCCTCACACAAGTTTCTGTTTTTTAACGTGATGCCAAGTTGGATGGTCAGCTTCGTGTCTCATATTGCCTTGATCGTATTGTTGGCTATCTGGTTCTTACCACCACAAAAGGAAAAGACAGTCAGTCTGGTGGCCGCCGAAAATGCATCGGAGCAGATTGATCAGATCGATATCAACTTGACTGAAATGGACTTTGAGGAAGTCGATCCTCTCGATAACGAAGTTCAGGAGCAAGTGGAAGAAGTAATCCTCGAACAACCCGTTGCAGTCGAAATCGAAGAGCTGTTTGACAATGGCGACGTGTTCTTTGAGGAGTCCAATTTCGATGAAGGCCTAACGATCACGGCCTCCGACTCGACGGCAGAAACAGGCGCCCGATCCGATGGAAACCGTGAAAAGCTGTTGCGGAAATACGGCGGCAATGCCGCGAGCGAGGAAGCGGTTGCTTTGGCCCTCAAGTGGATCGCGAATCACCAGTTACCCGATGGCGGTTGGAACCTGGATCACCGAATCGGCCCTGGAGGTCATCGCAGTTCGCCGAATCCCGGCAGTCTTAAAGAAGCGCGTTCTGCAGCTACGGCTTTGGCCATTTTGCCGTTTCTTGGCAACGGCCAAACGCATCTGCAAGGCGATTATAAAAAAGAGGTTCAGGCGGGATTAGAATTCTTGATGTCTCGTGCAAAACGAAGAGGGCGAGGACTCTCATACCACGAACCAGGTGGCTCGATGTACTCCCACGGCCTTGTGGCAATCGTTTTCTGCGAAGCATTTGCGATGACAAAAGACACGAGACTCTTGCCCTACGCTCAGGGCACAGTCTATTTCATCGAGGACGCGCAGGACTCGGTAGGCGGCGGTTGGCGATACAACCCTGGCCAAGCTGGCGACACTTCAGCCGTCGGTTGGCAATTAATGGCGCTCAAGAGCGGGAGAATCAGCGGGCTGGATATTAACAAGCACACCTACAAACTCGCCGAACGTTTTCTGGACAGCGTTTCAATCAACAGCGGCGCGTACTACGGCTACGACGTTGCCCCACGATCGGGTTCAAAAGGTGGTTCAGCTCGAAATGCTTGTGGACTGCTGTGTCGAATGTATATGGGCTGGGATAAGAACTCACCGGGCCTGATGGACGGCGTCGACTACCTTGACGAACTTGGGCCAAGTACCAGCCCCACCAAGGCTAACATGTATTACAACTACTACGCGACGCAGGTAATGAAACACTGGGGTGGTGACAGATGGAAAAAATGGAATTCAAAAATGCGAGACTTCCTGATTAAGTCTCAAAGCAAAAAGGGCCCCACCGAGGGAAGCTGGTTCTATAACGAAACCAGTCACACACAGGAACGCGGTGGGCGTCTTTACGTCACTGCCATGTGCTGCATGACCCTCGAAGTCTACTACCGATATTTGCCACTGTATGGGGAAGAAGCTGCGGACGAAGACTTTGTTCTGGACTAACGGCAAATTCGGAGGTCGGAATGGGAATTCGGAATTCCAAAGTGATCGTCGGGTGAACTCTCACAAATCCAGCGACGAATATTACCAGCGAAAGATGCATGCGCCCCAAGTCAGACCCGCACCGAAGCCGGCCATCAGGATATTGCAGCCGGGTTTGATGCGGCCCTGAATCAAAGCTTCGTGGAGCGAAATTGGAATACTGGCAGCGGAAGTGTTTCCATATTTGTCCAGATTGACAACGACCTTGCTTGGATCGGCTCCCAGAATATCGACCGCCGCATCGAGAATTCGTCGGTTTGCTTGATGAAAAATGATCACGTCCAGATCATCCATTTCAAGACCGGATTTGATCAACATTTCGTCGACAATATCGGGGATCAGTCGCACCGCCCACTTAAACACGCAGCGGCCATCCATCCGCAAATAGTGACTTCGGGAATCTAAAACCTCCTGCGAAATGGGATTTCGAGATCCTCCACCGGGCACCAATAACTTATCCGCCATCAAACCGACGGCCGCAATTCGGTGGGCGAGGATTCCGGAGGGCATCTCGGGGTCTGATTCGGGATCTGCCGCAATCAAGACGGCCCCTGCCCCATCACCAAAAAGTGGAAAAGTCTTTTTGTCTTCCGGGTCAACGATGTTTGACAAGACTTCTGCACCGACGATCAAGGCGTTTCGACAACAGCCAGTTTTCACAAACTGGCTTCCCGTCACCAGGCCGTACATAAATCCTGAACAAGCCGCGTTCAGATCCATTGCCGGAGCTTGACTACCTAATCTGGCTTGCAGGATACAAGCGGTCGAAGGCGTTGAGTGATCAGGTGACATCGTCGCGACGATGATTAAGTCGAGGTTTTCTGGAGCCATATTGGCTCTCTCAAGACATTGCTTGGCGGCTTTGTAAGATAGATCGCTAGTCGCCTCACCCGGGCTTACATGACATCTGGCCTCGATTCCCGTCCTTTGAACGATCCAATCTGAATCGTAGCCGAGTTTCCCCAACGCTTCGTTTTTTACGACGTTGGACGGCGCGAACATTCCTGTCCCGATAATCCGGATTCCAGCCAATTTCGGATGCGAGAATTGGTGAGCCAGTTTAGTTTTCGGAGTCGTTCCGATTGCCATTGAGTTCACCTACTCCTTGATTGGACTAAAGGTCGAGGTAGCAGCAAACGTCGCGATTTGGAAGCTTTGTCGTATCATATTTCATCGGGAACAATCTGCGGGATAACTTACTGTTATCAGATCAACCTTATGTGAACGATACCAATATTTGCCTGTTCCTAGGAGGTTGCTTTCAAAAAAGCGTGCTCGCCCCGCCCACTTCACCCGAAATCACTTGGTTTTTCATGTTTTCACAGCAAATCGGACTTCCGAAATTGGTCGCCACCCCCCCTTTTTAGGGTGTCATATAGGATATTATGCGGTAAATTACTGACAACTGTTATTCTTCTTTCGCCCTATGATCTTTGGAAAAGTGAATCGCCATGAGCCTACTGGCAGTCGTCTATCATTTGGTCCCAGAAGCTCCGATTTTAGTTGCCTATAACCGTGACGAAAAACGGGAGTTTGTTTGCCCGACGCCTTCCATTCAATCAGGAAAGCCGCGAGTTCTAGCCAGTATTGACCAAAAAAGCGGCGGAACCTATCTGGGAATAAATCAGAACGGCCTATTTGTCGGCTTGGTACGTCGAAGAAAATTCGGCGTTGTGCCAAATCCACGCTCGCGTGGTGTACTCTGCCGCGAAATGCTACGGACAGGTTCAGCGCGTCAAGCGGTCGATTTTGCATTGGAAGAGCTTCACACCGGCCAGTATGACGGGGTCAATTTAGTCATCGCGGATCCGGAATGCGGATGGATTGTTCATTCGGGCAACGACACGGAAGTTTGTGAGTTGAAGTATGGCCTCAGCATTGTCGGAGACAAAGACGTCGATGATCCGCGTGATGAGCGAGCGGCGATGGCTCGAAGATTGCTAACGCTTCAGACGCTGGACTCTCCCGTCAAATTTCTGGCGGTTGCCAGCAAAGTTTTGGCTCGGGGCCCAGGTCTTCCTGGTCGGCCCAGCATGGTCGTTCGTGGCGACGATCACGGAACCGTAAGTTCGACTTTGATCTCGCTAGGGACCAAGCCTCGGGACGCGATTTACCAATACTCCAACGGATCACCAGATCAAGCCAAATTCGAAGATTACTCACCGCTGCTGCGTGACATTCTCAGTCGCGGTTTGAGAGAAGCTCGGGCTAGGGCGGAAGCATAATCCACGCCCAAACGATCGTCTCAAATAATAGCTCTGCTCCCTGGCAGGTGCGCCCGTTTTTTGCAATGGCATCAAGCTGCAGATCGTTTTCTTGTTTTCGGTTTTGCTCGAGCTGGCTTTTTGGTGGTCGTTTTTTTTCTGGGTTGCGACTTTTTGGTTGGGGCCTTTTTGACTGACCGTTTTGATTTTTTGGCTTTTCGTTCGGTTGGTTCGGGTCCGATCGTCGGCAACTCGACCAGTTTTTGTTTGACGGGAACTGACTGGGAAAGTGGCTCGACCAATTCATAAAGGACAGCGTTCCCTCGTTTGCCCACCTGGATCGCGCTTCCAGTTTTCCTTAAGACGTAGCCAATCCGCTGCGCATCGTATCGATTAATACCAAGTCTTTCGGCAAGCTGTTTTGTATCGAAAGGCGACTCGAGATCGGGTGGCAACAACCGATGCAAGTCGGTGGCAGAATCGTAAGTCTGCATCGAAACCATTTTTACCAACAATCGATCTTTGATCAGATAGTCGTTCGATCGCCACCGTCTTCGGCGACCGTGTCCGGGATAGCGAAGCTCTTCGATTTCGACAAGCGGAACGACAAGCTTAAGATTCGGATGGGGAAAAACGCGGGTAAAGTAAATCAGCTCGTCGAACAATGTCAGTTCGTTAGCTCGCTTGGGACTCCAACGGCGATGGATTTCGCCCCCGTTTTTTCGCGATAATTTAATGATGCGTTTACGGGCAACCAGCGGTTTCACGACTTCCACGACATAATCTTCGGCGAGCAGGCGATTTATTTTATCGCGAATCGCGGATAAGCCGCTTTGCTGAATCTCGATTAAACGACCTTCAGTAACGACATCAATTCGGTAACGCCCGACCTTGACCTCGATTTGAGAATCGGGCAGCCGAAAACGCTCTTTCAATTGGCGATGTAACGAAGTTTCCATTTTGGTTTAGCACAAGACACCTTTTATCAACCTTTCATATAAAGTATTTCGCGAATCAAAGCAGCGCGGATTGCTCACTTCAACGTCCAAACCAGGCCAGTGCGTGTCGCACGGACGTATCGCGGTCGTGGCGTTCTGATTGCCCGAAGAAACCGACGAAAAGGCGCCAAACGTAAACCAAATGTGCTCTAGAAACGGCGATTCGCCAGCAGATCAACACTCACGGTTATGGGGTAGCTTTGCTATACTCCGTGGAAATCTCCCGGGAAATGCCAATTTCTTCATGTTGTTTTGTGCAGTTCACGCACTCAGTCAAAAAGGAAACTCAAAATGTCTACAGCGATCGCCGGCCGGATCTATGATGAAATTACGCAGTGCATCGGAAATACCCCGCTCGTCAAACTGCGTCGAGTCACCGAAGGCTGCGCTGCAATGGTCGTCGCCAAAGTCGAAAACATGAACCCACTTTGGAGCGTCAAGGACCGAATTGGTCGAGCCATGATTGATGCGGCCGAGAGAGACGGATTGATCAATTCAGACACCATCATTATTGAACCCACAAGTGGCAACACAGGAATCGCACTTGCCTATGTCTGCGCCGCCCGTGGATACAAACTGAAAATCTGTATGCCGGAAAGCATGTCGATCGAGCGAAGGCGTTTGGTCAAAGCTTTGGGTGCCGAAATCATTCTCACGCCAGCTAGCGAAGGGATGCCAGGAGCGATTCGCCAAGCGACCGAATTATGCGAATCTCAGGATAACCACTTTATGCCACAACAATTTAAGAACCCGGCAAACCCGGAAATTCACCGCAAAACCACCGCCGAAGAAATCTGGCGCGACACCGACGGCAAGATCGATATTCTCGTTTCGGGCGTTGGAACAGGCGGCACCATCACCGGCTGTTCGGAAGTTCTCAAGAAATACAAACCCCAACTGAAATCCATTGCGGTCGAACCGGCCAACAGCCCCGTGATTTCTCAACAAAAAAGCGGACAAGACCTCCAGCCAGGAAAACACACCATTCAAGGGATTGGTGCAGGATTCATCCCAGACGTTTTGAACGTCGAGATTATTGATGAAGTCTTTCAGGTCCAGGACGAAGACTGTGTTGCGATGACTCGCGATTTGTCAACCAAAGAAGGCCTGTTCTGTGGAATCAGCTGCGGTGCCGCGGCACATGCCGCAGTCGAAATCGCCAAACGCCCAGAAAATAAAGGCAAGTTGATCGTCGTCGTGTTACCCGATTTGGGAGAACGATACCTGTCGACCAACCTGTTTCCTGCTGAATAGGTGGGTCGCCAACAGCACATGATCGGAAAGACGAGTCATCAAATCCAAGTCATGGTGAGCTCTGGATTCCGCTGCGCGGGATAACCTGGCAAATACCGTCACAGAGCTCGACGGTATCGAGATTTGATTTTCTTAGCTGGCTTTGGTGCTTTGGGATCTCGACCTTGAAAGCGTATTTCATCGACGACTTTTTGCAGTTCGTCGCGTTTCAGCTGACAATTGATGGTCTGCTCGATGGCGGTCAGGGCATCACCTTGTTCCGGCGTAACCAGCGAGTAGGCCACGCCTTGTTTTCCCATTCTCGCCGTACGGCCAACGCGATGAACATAGTCTTCACTGAGTTCGGGAATGTCGTAATTGATAATGTGTGAGATGTTCGAAATATCAATCCCGCGACCCACGACATCGGTTGCGACGAGGATCTTGATTTTTCCCTCGCGAAATTTTTTCATCATCCGATCCCGGGCGGGCTGAGTCATGTCCCCGTGAATGGTTCCCACGGCAGTGAAAACGCCACCTTTGAAGAGCTTTCGATAAAGCTTTTCCGTTCCCAGTTTTGTGCGGCAAAAAACGATAGACTGTTCTGGTTTCTCTCGTTCAAGCAAGCGGACGAGAATGTCGTATTTCATTTCGCCCGGCACGTTGATGTAAAACTGCTCGATCGTTTCGGAGGAAAGGTTCTTGTTTGAAAAGTTGATCAGTTTGGGACGATACATGTAACGTTTTGCAAGCGCCAGGATTTCCGGTGGCAAAGTCGCACTCAACAACATTGTTTGTCGTTCATCTGGACAGCGTCGAAGTATTCGTTCAATGTCAGGGCGAAAGCCGATGTCCAGCATTCGATCCGCTTCATCAAGAACCACACACCACAAGTCTTTGACGTCAAGGGTCTTGCGATTGAGATGATCAATCACCCGCCCGGGCGTGCCGACGACAATGTGACAGCCCGCTCGCAACCGCGTGATTTGCTGCCGGATTGGCTTACCGCCGTAGAGGCAACACGTATTAATTCTCTGCCTGCCAGCCAGCCGTTTGATTTCTGCTTCGACTTGGACGGCCAGTTCGCGAGTCGGTGCCAGAATCAGGGCTTGCGGTCGAGGAGGTCTGACATTCAGATCAAGCATCTCCAGAATCGGGATCGCAAAGGCGGCAGTTTTTCCCGTGCCGGTGCGAGCTTGTCCAATCACGTCCCATTCTTCCAGTGCAAGCGGAATTAATCCAGCTTGGATTGGAGTGGGTTTGTGATAACCGATTTCGACAAGATTTTTCGCCATTGCCGGCGACAAATCCATTTGCTGAAAGGAAAGAGCCTGTTTTCGTTTGACAACTCGCTTGGTCACGATGATCTTTGAAAGATTGATTTGGGAAAATTAACCGCACCGGTCCAGAACTGCGCATGCTCCAGCTTAAAACAGCCAGCGATGGCCCGATAGGCTACACACCCCCAATTTCTGGGTCAACGCGGTTTTATCAATGTTTTATCAATTCGGTTCTCAATGATCGGACTAACTTCAACTTAACAAAAAAATGATTGACGAAATTATTAAAGCGATTCACGCAGCACAACTCGACTTGAACAAAATTCGAGCCGTCGCAGCTTGCGGGCCACAAATTGAAAAGTTCGAGGATTCGGAAGCTGAACTGTTGCTTGACCGTTTAGCCGAAATGAATGTCGAACTGGCCGAACACGAATCGCTACATCAAATATTGCAGCCGGTTGTGGCGGCGTTGTCGATTCGAGCAAACCAGAAAAACGCTGCAATTTCGCCCAAAGCGCTCGGACAAATCACGAGCCTGTATCAATCGACTCCTCCGGCGAGTAACCTGCGAAATCATTTGCTCGGCTGGTTGGCAATCGGCCATCATCCGGAGTGCATCCAGACGTGGACCGAGCTAATCTGCCACAATCCTCCAGAACATCGGACCGGCATCAGCATTGCATTTGGACCGGTCATGAATCGGAACATTGAGCCGGAGGAATGGATGATGCAATCGCTACTGTCCGAGGGTGTCCTCCATCTTCAATTGGCGGGGGCGATTTACGACTTGTTCAACTTTTATTATCGCGAGGAATTGATCAAACAACATCCAGCCAGCGATCGAGCCTTCGAACTCACCGAACTACTGGGCCAACTCGTCGGACAGCTGGGGAGAATTGAAGAAGGATCGTTCGATGAAAAACTGGACCCTCAACTGATCAGCCAGCAGGTCGCTGATTCAGTCGCCTTGATCATTTCACTATGTGATACCTTGGCAATCATCGAGTACGAACCATGCATTGGCAAACTTCATCAGGCATTAAGTCTCAAGCACCGCCGAGTTCAGGTGGAAGCGGCTGCCGCCCTCGCCAGGCTTGAGGATGAGTTTGGTGTCGAAGCCCTGATCAAACTGGCTGAAGAACCGATCGTGCGTTTGCGCGTTTTGTCTTACGCCGAAGAATTGGGTTTGCTCAACGAGATTTCCCTGGAATTGCAAGGAGAAATCGCGCAAGCGGAGAGCCATCTGGCAATGTGGCTTGCCGAGCCATTGCAGATGGGGATCGCACCCAGCAAGGTTGAACTCGTCGACAACCGAGAAATGTATTGGCCAAGCTACGAGCATCCAATGCAATGCTACCTGTTTCGTTTCCAGTACGGATCGAGCCAGTCGCTGTACAGTAATTTGGCGATCTGTGGTCCATTGGTTCATGCGTTTAGCGCGGACCTGAAAGTCCTGTCGATTGACGACGCGTACGCTTTGTTTGCCGGTTGGCAAACGGTCCATGATGAGATCTTTCAAATGTCCGTGGAGCGTGCACAGCAAGCGTTTCCAAATGAATGGCGGCGACTTAACGAGGAACTCGCTACGGCAGACCAATTTACAGCTGTCGAAGTTCAATTTGTGGGCAGTTTTTTTGGAAAGATCGCACTGATTGCCAATTGTGAATATGAAAATGAGAAAGGGACGGTCATCGCCGATGGCGAGACCATGAACTTTGTTGGAGAAGGCTCGACTGTCGCCCCGATTGATTTCAACCTGGCATTCGCGATTTGGCGCGGTCGGCAACTTCTCGCCACGTTCAATCCGGCGTAACGATTGTCATCCTGAACCGAGTGGAGCGAGGTGAAGGATCTCTGGTCGATCTACGTGAGATCCTTCTGTCGCTAAGGTTCTCCTAAAATGACTTGATACACCAAAACACCAACCACATAATCTATGCTCATTTATTTCGTTGTCCTGCGCGGCGGAATGTGCGGCTCGGAATGACGCGTGGCGCATAATTTTCGATCAAAAATGAACGGTATTGCGTTTGACGCCCCAACCACACTACTTCGGTCGACGAACTTGTCGGCCAGTCCTATAATCTTGAAGTGACCCGTTTTTTTGGCGTGAGCAAATGAATTCGACCGACACCAAACATCGGATCTTGATCGTCGACGATAACCAGGCGAATCGAGAACTATTGGAAGCTTATCTTGTTGACGTTGATTGCGAGACCGCAGTAGCGGAGGACGGTCAACAGGCGATGGAAATGACTGCTTCATTCCAACCAGATCTGATATTGCTTGACGTGATGATGCCCAAATTGAGTGGATTTGAAGTTTGCCAAAAACTGAAATCAGATCCCAAGCTGAAAAATGTGATGGTATTGATGGTAACCGCCTTAAATGAATTAGGAGATATTGAGCGTGCCGTCGACGCGGGAACCAACGACTTTTTGTCCAAGCCCGTTAACCGAGTCGAGCTGATCAAGCGAGTTGAAAACATGTTGCAACTCAAAGGCGTATCGGACGAGAACGAACGCCTGCGACTCTATATTCAGCAACTCGAAGACGAAAATGCGCCAGCGGCTCGAATGTAAACGCGGCTCGCCGCGGCTGACTGACATCCAGTTCAGTTGTTTCCGCGGTGCCAGAGACAGCACGCCCCAACGCTAAAGTTTGCGTCCCACAATGCTCTGATAAGCGACAGGTCCAAATTTTGCCAGCCGAAACAACTCGACATGCTCCAGGGTCAAGTTTGCATCGGCGAATAACGCCGGATAATCATAGTTTTCGTGCAGAGGCACCAGCCCAATCAGCCAAAAGCTCAACATCGCGCTTTTGAGGTAAAGAAAAGTAAATGCCCTTGCCAGCGGATTACCCTGTGGCACCGCCACATCGGCAATCAGGAATTTACCGCCTGGTCGAACCAGTGTAGCGGCGTGATTCAACATACGAGCCATGTCGTCCGGACGAAAAACGTTCAAAAAGTAATTTGTCGCGCAGATGTCATAGTGCTCAGTGCGGTCGTGATCAAATGCGCTTTGGCAAATCAACTCAATTTCAAGGTTTTCCTTTTCAAGTTTGAGCTGAAGTCGATCCAGCATTCCTTGAGAAATATCCACACAAGTGACCTTGGCTCCCGTGCGCGCCGCAAGTAAGGCATCTTCTCCCGCGCCAACTCCCAAATAGAGAACGTTGTCGCCTGGTTTCATGAATTGTAACTGATCTCGTTTGCTGGCTTGAATCTGCCCCAGAGAAAAGATCGTTGAGGATGCTTCGTAAAACCACGCTGCTCGATCGTAGTTGCGGGCTAGTTGGGGTTTCTTGTGCCCTTGATCTTCGCTCACAGATGTCCCGTTCAATTGACAGTCAATTCCCAATCCAGTCCGAATACAACTCCGGACGGCGATCCCGTAAAAACAACTTATGGGCGTGAGATTTTTTCACTAGATCGAGATCCAGGTCACAATAGAGAATCTCTTCTAAGCCACGCCCGGCACGAGCAATTACTCGACCTGCGGGCTCACACACAAACGACTCGCCGGCAAATACGAGTTTCTCTTCCTCCCCGACTCGATTGCAGAGAGCCGTAAAATAGCCGTTTTGAAACGCGGAGACTTGCATCTCGGCCTCGTAGAGTCCGTCCGGCCACTCGTCGACCGCACCGGCCTGCGGCACAAGTACGATTTCGGCACCGCCCATAGCCAGTGCTCGCATATACTCGGGATAGTGGCGATCATAACAAATTGCGACTCCAATTTTTCCAAATCCCGTGTCATAAACGGGAGCGCCTTTATTCCCGGGCGAGTAATAACCCTGCTCATGAAAAAACGGATAGTCCGTGATGTGAATCATGCGTGTCACGCCAAGCAAAGAACCATCGGAATCGATCACAGGCGATGAATCGTACGTTTTTTCACCGTCGGCCTCAAAAAGATTAAGCACAATGACGACTCCCAGTTCTTTTGCAACCGCAGAAAAGGCGTCGGTGAGAGGACCCGGAATGGATTCTGCAAGTTCCACGACGTTAGGTCCAGCGGGATATTGCGGATAAAATCTTTCAAAAGCCAGTTCGGCAAACGAAATGATTTGGGCTCCATTGGATGCCGACGTTCTGACGGCCTGCAGGCCTTTTTGGTAGTTTGCCGTCTTGTTTGAGGAAGAAAACTGTTGAACTAATGCGATTCTCGTTGTGGACATTAAATGAACTTCTACTACAAATGGAAAAATGGATTCGAGGATCCGGCGTATTAACTGGTTTCGAGATTGAGAAAACGCGTAGTTTAACTGCGTGGGCAACGCCCCGCGCGTTGGATCGGCAATACGGACCTTGGGCAACGCGGTTAAACGAATGGACCGTCGGCAATGACTATTTCGGTCTTGGACTCAACAAATGACGATGAGGACCAACTACTGTTAATTTGAGTGGTAGTCTTCGGAACGTCAATGAGACTGCACTGTTTCGATTCGTCGAGCCAGCTGTTAGCTTTTTGCTAAGGAAAGAGGGATGATTGATGCAGAAGACTGTTTTTTGTTGGCTGACCGTTGTTTTTGCGTTGACTCACCAAGTTGGCTGTTCCGCGCAGTCACCAGAAGGCAAAACGAGTCAGCCTGAATCTGCTTCCCAAGCGGCCGAGCAGTCGTTGAGTGAGATAATCAAGGCGACTCAAACCAGTTTTCAACAAGGTGACTATTCGAAAGCTGAAGAATTGGCCACAGCGGCGATCACGCAGCAGCCGAAAAACGCGCGGCTACACATGCTGATGGCTGACATTCGCTTCATCGCTGGCGATATCCCGGGCGCGATCGAAAGTTATGACAACGTGATCAAGTTTCAGCCCGAGTCGAAGCCGTTTCTGTGGCAGCGAGGCTTGGCGCTTTATTACGCTCAAAAATTCGAAGACGGAAAGGCCCAATTTGAAACCCATCAGACCGTTAATTCGCAAGACGTCGAGAATGCGGTGTGGCACCTGCTTTGTGCAGCCAAAGTCGAAAACCTGGATGCTGCGCGAAACAAACTGATCCCAATCCAACGCGACACGCGGGTACCGATGAAAGAAATCTACGAGTTGTTCGCGGGTCGATTGAAACCCAACCAAGTCATCGAGGTCGCCCAAGCCGAAAGCCCAAACGAGCTTCCTCTTTACTATGCCAATCTTTACATCGGTCTTTATCACGAAATGCTCGGCCAGGAGAAACTCGCCAGGCAATTCATCGGTTCAGCGGTAGATCAGAGCCCCGGAACAAAGAACAACTTGATGATGCAATTGGCGAGAATTCATCAAGAGTTAAGGGACCGTCAAGCAGGACCTCACACAGCGGAACCAAAACTTGGGCGGACCACAGAAAACAAAAAGGACAAAAAGACAGACAAGAACGACGAATAGAAAGAAACAGTTTCGAAAGAGTCTTCAGCGGAGTTTTCCCTTTCGCAAAAGCCGGGTGGATCGGCTCGACGGCAAAACAACCGGGTTTGGAATCCACGCTTCGTTCACGCGGTCGCCTTCAGTTAAACCTCTCCCAAATTTGGGAGAGGTCGAGGTCTCAGCTTCGGGTGAGGGTTTAACCTCAGTGGTGTTCATCCACTCGCCTGAGGTGACAAATTCACTACGGAACCCACTTAATTCATTTGCACCATTCTGTGTCTTCCGTGGTTGGTAATGCAGCACAACCAACTCCCGCGCTTTACGGCGATTTGGGGGTCACCAAGAACGCCAGACTTCGCCTGGCGGAGATCACCGGGGCAACGGAGTATCATCAAGCAGCAAAGGTGAAGAGTCACGGTCGGCAACTAACACATTCCCGAGTCGTTTTTCTTTTCGACGGCGCTGATTGCTTGTCCGTTGCCTCCATTTCCTCCTGTTCCTTTCTTGATTGCGGATTTAGCCGCGCTGCGCGCCATCCTACAACCTGTGAGAAAGGCGGGCATCGAAAGACATTACACCCAACAAAAAAACACCCGAGCGGCTAATGCGACTCGGGCGTTGAGGTGTATTTAATTGTTTGCGTTGAAACTATCTAGCGGAAGCCACCGCGAGAGCCAGTGACACGTCTGAATGGGTACAAGATTATTCCTCCGTCTTACGTGTTGATTAAACCGTTCTTTTAGGTTCTTCAAAAACGTTCGAAGGAACACAGCTAAGGAAACCCTCTGGAGCAGGAGATCAAGGCCTGGGATTTTCGCAACTTCATCTTTCCCTCCCTTCAACTTGACTTAACGACCGCTTACGATAGAACATACCACACAAACCCCGATTCGGCGGCGGATCCGCTCTGGTGGTAAGTCAAAAAAACTTGATTCCAAGTTTCAAATTGCGTGTCGTAACGGCGAGTAAAACTTTTCAGCCAGTTTTAGCTCGCAAGACTTTCATATTTTCCAAACACCATTCGGCCTGCGCTGGTTTGGAGCATACTGGTAACGGTAATTCTGACATCGTTACCGATTTGATCTCTTCCGTCCTCGATCACGATCATCGTACCGTCGTCAAGGTAGCCAACGCCCTGTCCGGGACCCTCACCCGCTTTGACCACCTTGATTTTGACTTCTTCGCCCGGAAGAAATACGGGTTTCAACGAATTGGCAATTTCGTTCAGATTGATCACCGGTACGTTTTGAAGCTTGGCAACTTTATTCAGGTTAAAATCACCCGTAACCACTTTGCCCTCCAGGTGCCGAGCCAGGATTAGCAATTTTATGTCAACGGGCTGACCTTCCATTTCCGGAAGTTCCCGGTCATAAACCTTGAAGTCGATGTCCGGGTTGTTTCGCAGGCGATTCAAAATATCGAGCCCGCGGCGACCTCGAGAACGACGCATCTTGTCGCTGCTGTCCGCGATCGACTGCAATTCAGCCAAAACGAAACGCGGCATCACCAGTTGATTATCGACGATTCCTGTATCAACAATGTCTGCGATCCGACCATCGATCACCACGCTTGTGTCGAGAACGTAGGGTTTTAACCCCTTAACGTCTTTGCTGAACTCAACGTAAGGGATAATGAACCGAAAATCTTCGCGGGTCTGCCACAAAACACTCACGCAGGTGTAGCATAACGCAATACCCACCATCGAAATGATGGTCAGTTTCAGGGTACTCGGTGGAATTCCCACAAAAGAAATTGCTCCGTCTTCAAAACTCTGAAACAACGGATTCAATAACAACTGCGCCACGTAAGTCAGCGAGAGCCCAATGATAAGGCCGAAATAGACGCTAGATATCATGTCAATTCGCTTCCTTTTGACCACGAGATCCGCAACGACAATGAGTGCCGCGACGACGAGATAAAGGAAGAAAATGCCCCATCGAACCCACGAGTCTTCGATCGCGACCATGTTGAGTGCCGCAACTCCCATCGCGATTGCAGCCAAAAAGAAAATTACTCGGACGATCCAAAGTACCATCTGAAGCCCTCGTTAAATGAAAGGAATAAAGTCATAAATCAGCCCATGCAATCGCACGGAACATGCGCCGAAGCGCTTCTCAATATTCGACTTACAACAACCGCTGGATAGTGTCTGTCTCTCCGCAAACGCAGCTCAACAGAAATAATGAATCACTATCTTTTTGGTTAACTCATGTTCGAAAAGAGAATTGGTCGAACGCCTCAAATCCGACCGGGCAAATGCGAGATTTGGCAGTCCTCGCAAGTGCGTCAATGTATCGTGTGTTGCTCTATTTTAAGACGGTGCTCAACGAAGAGATAGCCTTAATTAGCAGCTTCTTTGCTGACCAGAGAATAGGTTTGTTCGCAAAATTCGTCTGTCATCCCGGCAATATATTCGATTGCCATCCTCCGATTCCCGATTTTTTGAGCGCGCGCTTGGTATTTCTCAGGGAAAAGCTCGGGATGGTTGGAGAAGATCGAGAACATCTCCTTGAGCCGGTTTTGCGCTTGTCTTCGAATCTTCATCAGCAATTCGTGCCTGTAGACATTTTCGTACAGAAATGATTCCAGCTCTTTTTTCTGCTGGTCCAACTCTTCATCAGGACCAATCAAAAAATCACTGTTCATCGCTTCTGTCGCTGAGCCAAACTGTCTCGCTTGCAGCTCCGCTGCGTTATGGGTGAGCATTTGAGTCACCTGAATGTTAATCAGGCGATGCACAACCGCTTTGCGTTTCAAATCATCGTCCAGGCAGGTAAAGTTTTTTTGCACATATTTCAGGCAACGTCCTATCAACTCCAAATCGGCCATCTGCTCAAGCGTTACCAGCCCGAGTTTGATGGCGTCATCCGTGTCATGGGCATCGTAGGTCGTGCTGTCCGCAGCGTCGACCAGCTGGACTTCCAGAAGTGGGCGAGGGCCGTTTGCATTTTTGTCCGTACGAGCCGTCTGGCCCGTAAGAACTTCTTTTGTCAGATTCAATCCGGGAAAATTCTGGTAGCGAATCTCGATTTCCTGAACAATCGTCAACGCAAACTGGTTGTGCGAAAATCCTCCTTCATCGGCAATGCACTCCTGCAGTGCATCTTCGCCAGCGTGTCCATAGGGCGGATGGCCGATATCGTGGACCAGGGCCAGCGCCTCGATAAGATCTTCGTTGAGCATCAAGACGCGCCCGATCGTCCGAGCAATCGTGGCAACTTCCTGTGTATGAGTCAGCCGCGTCCGATGATAGTCGCCCATTTCGCCAGTGAAGACCTGCATCTTACCGCTTAGCCGCCGGTAAGCGGAACTGTGCAAAATCCTATCGCGGTCTCGTTGAAACGGCCCGCGGTAAGGGTGCTCGTTTTCCGGATGTACCCGACCTGCGGAATCGGCTGAATGCATGGCATACGGAGCAAGCAACAAACTCTCACGCTCGTCCACCCATTCCAACTGGGCCGATGTGTTCTTGGTGGGTTGGGTTGATTTTGATTTTTGAGCGTTCGTTGACACGTTTTTTTCGTTTCTTTCAGGCATCGTCGATACGATTATCGCAATCCGAACTCTATTTTAAAATAGGCAAACCCCTGAGTTAATTGTGAGCTTCACTTTGGACGACCGCACGACCGTAAAGTTGGATTTGGCCATAAGGCTATTCATGAGGCGTTGAGATCAACTTTTCGCCCGTCAATCGCCAACTGAAAAGGTCATCTCGTTGAGTTTGAACGAGTCGAATCAGGACGATCCGCTGATGGTCCCGACGGTTTTGAGAAACTTCCGGAGAGTCCTCTGGGGCTGGTGAAAACGAAGTTTGCGTTCCAAACTCGCTCTTTGAACGGGCCGACGGGCTACAAAAAAACAGCTCCGCCAATCCAGCGAAATCGGGTGTCGCACCGATCAGCACCGTTTCACCTGGCACAATTTCCAGATCTATCATCACATCGTCCAACGAAGTAATGGTCTGTTTCTGTTGAAACAAGAATGAGCGATCTACGACGCCAATCTGGGTTCTGGGTTTGCCATGATGAATCTGTGGTGTGATGGTTAACCGAACCGATCCGTCTCCATTTGGAAATGTCTTGATTTCGAAAATCCCCAGGACGGATTCGCCAGCTCCTGCAGACGGACCGTTCTTTCCGTAAACAACCCAGCTTTTTGCCGGATGAATACTCGAAACACGGAGCTCGTGAGATTCACCATCGCGATTCTGTATCTTCTGATGTTGGATTAGACGTTTGGCAGGTTTCAATAGTCCTTTGTCATACATCTGAAGCTGGAATTCATTTAGTCGGCCAGGATTAATCTCTTGCGGTTTTAGAAGCTCATGTAATGTCGGCGGAATCTGACTGGGGACGACTGCGACACGCAAGCCGTTCGCATCCAGTCGTTTCCGGAGCTCCAAAGAGCTCTTTTGCTGATCAAGTTGTTTCCAGAGAAGTTCCAGGTCCTCTTTTTGGGCATGACTGAGTTGAGCCACACCAACTTCCAAAGAAACCGAATCAGGTGACATTCGACCACTTGGAATGTGAAGCGTTCTCGTTTTTCGAGAATCCGGTTTCCATTTCGCACATCCGCCAGAAAACAACGCAAACCCGACAACACAAGCGATTGCATTGCGCATAAACGTCGATTTTCGTTTTAGTGTCCATAAAAAAGCCATGACGCTAGTTACTAGCAAGCACGAAACTGGTCAACACGAATCGAACTATTTGCGTCCTAAGTTCGCAAAAATAGACGTCATCAAAAATTTTGTACATTTTGCAAATGCTGGCCAATATGCTGGCCAATATGCTGGCCAATATCGAGAACATGCAGGCGAAGAAGTGAATAATTTTTGTTTTAAACATTGTTACTGCGGGGAAAATCGATGTTGGCCAAATCCGAACTCATGCAACTGCTAAGTCGGCTACCAGAAGAAGCTCTGGCGGCCACTCTCATCCTGAGCGTGGTTTTTACGTTTATCACGATCATCGTTACGGTGATTTCCATCGCAAACACTCATAAATCCATTACGCTCGCTCAGATGTCAAAAGAGCTAATCGAAGAGCTGCTTGCCAAGGGCTATTCACCTCGGGAAATCGAACCACTCGTCAACGGACCGAATTGTCTGGACAAGATGCGGAACCTGTTCGCCTTTGTCAAAGACAAATCTCGCTTTGGTCGTCGGCGCTACCGGTACCCTGCTCCTCCGGTCAAACAAACAATGGTTTGAGTCTTAAGGACGTTTCAAGGGATCATTTATCCGAATCGTTGTCCCGGATAAATTCGTGACGCATTGAACCATCATTGGGCATGCGGAGAATTTTCGTCACGAATATGGCCGCCACCGCAAAAATGCCAGCTAGCAGCAATACTCTTCCAAAATACTTTTCTGTGTGAATCCGTGTCCCGAACAATAGCGCGACGCCGCTGGTAAAAAGGAAAAGATTGGTCAAGTTAAACTGAAAACGCGAACGCTTCGGTTTCGACAAATGCGTTACCGGCTGTGAATCGTCCCTGGCTGGTTCAGTATTCTTTCCGAATGATGCCACTCTCATCTCCCAGTTCACCGTTCAATTGCTCATTGATCTTCGCTTCTCGGGCTTCGCGGAAACCACCGTCTCGCGGAAATCGAAAGACAACCGTAACAATCAGGGCAACGACCGCACCGGCAAAATTCGCCAACAGAACGGTCAGTAAGATTTGGGAAAAAATGGATCCAGTTTGCGAAAAGACGGCCATCACAATCGCTGCTACGAACGTGAAGATCAAGATTGCTTTAATACCAAACTGAAATCGAACCATGCTGCTCTACCAAACTTGTTGGTCTATTTTAGACAATTTGCATACCAAATAGGCAAACTGGTCACATCAATTCTTCGTTTTTCGTAATTGTGCACTGTAGCGATTGAGAATCCTCCGCTCGCGACTCGTCAGACTTTCTTCGCCGTGTTCGTTGATTTTGGCTAATACTTCATCGGCTTGTTCCTTTAATTTCTCGAAACCGCTGTTCGGATCATGAACTCGCAACTTCGGTCTTGAAGAAAACAGAGAGGAAAGCCATCCAAATTTCAATTTGGAAAAGTTCCACCCCAGCCTGAAATAAGCAACACCGAATATTGCACCCGCCATATGCGCTTGCCAGGCAATATGACTATCCGGTGAAAAGGCATGCGAAATGTCCAACGCGACTATCAGCACGCCCAACAACCAGGCCGGCATAGGAATCACACCCATCAGCAGCACGGTCACTTTGGGATACATGAATATGAAGAGTGCGACGACCGCCGTGACCGCACCGGACGCGCCAACAACTACGGCGCGTTCTTCACTTAGCTGATGAATCAACAAAAATGCAAGCCCGGAAACAACAATCGCAATTAGGTAAAACTTCAAAAACTCGTTTCTTCCAAGTCGTTGCTCAACGGGTCGCCCAAGAAAAAACAGGACGAGCATATTGCCTAAGATGTGCCAAAGCCCATTCTTGGTGCCAAGGCTGGCGTGAGCAAATCCGTGCGTCAAATAGGTCCAAATTTTCCAAGGCTGGGCGGTGTCGATGGCCAAATTTCTGTTCAGCCAGTGAAGACCGCCATCCGCACTCGGCGTGAATGCATCGAGTAAGAATACGACCAGGTTGATCGTGATAATAATTGCGATGATCGACCAGGGACCGCTGGACCTACGGCCAAACCCAAACGAACCTGGCTCTTCGTCACGATAATATTGCCGACTCTCAAGTCCCATGCGAAACCTACCCAATAATGCGACCAGGATCAATTTGGCGTAATTTGTATTCGATCATTTCGTCGTGATCTTTACCTTGATCATAGCGACTGACTGCGATTTCGGGCATGCCAGAAAAAGATCGGCACCTTGCACCGGCCTCCGGAATGTCATCGAGATCGGAGTCTACTGTCGAGGGAGTTCGAGCTAGACCGCATTTCTCACAACTCGTAGGCCGGCAACGAGCAAACGTTGTGATTGCCGGAACTGCAGCCGCTATTCTGGAAGCAACGCAAAAACAGTTTGCAGGTCGGAATAGGGGCGTTTGCGCTGTTCCAGCAAAGCAAATACGCGACTTTGTTTGGGCCTACGGTAGAGCGGAACGAACGACCCATAAAACACGACTGTCTCTACGGCTTTTCTGCCCCAGCCGCCTTTTGAACCGCGTCATATTGAAGCTTGATCTGTTGATCAAGCTGGCGCGAGCGCTGCTCGATTTCCGCAAGCTGTGTTGTAAGATCATTCATCATTTGAGTCACGGTTGCGAGATCGTTCGCCAGGTTTTGACGATCTTGATCGAGCTTGATGATGATGTCGGCCCGTTTTGTGGACTGTGCATTGGCATCATCCAGAGCTTGCTGCGACACTCCGTTATTAGTTTTCACTCGCACAAGTTCTTCGTTAAATCGCTCAACCTGCCTTTTGAGATCCGCAAGCATATACGGATAATCCCTGAATTGGCGGAAATAGTAACGATCGACCTCGGTGACAAAAGGATACTGCTCCGAAAACGGCGGTACTAAATCGCCATTAATTCGTTGAAATCCCTCTGCAGTCAGTTGATCAACAAGGACCGTATCGTCTTTTGCAAAACCAATTTTCTTTCCGGCCTGAAGCGCTGGATCGACCGCCTTTCCGTTTTGGAATGCGCTCGCCGTGAGCAGGCTCCCTGGAGCATCAACCTCAAATTCCCCGTCGACTTTCTTGTCGAATCGATACTCCACAAACACTTCTTCCGGTGCAGGTTCAAATCTGGGATTTTGCCGATTCGGTTGTGCATCAATCCAGTTGGCAATCTCACCCAACTTCAGCCCGTCAAACGCATAACGATCAATCAGCTGCTCGTATTCGGCACTATTCGGATCCATGCCTAATTCTGAGGCTGGCAAGTGTTCGGTGACCAGTGCTTCGCGGTATCGTGTCAAATCGAAGTTGTCACCCAGGAAATCAGTTTTGTCACCGAAAGCGATCTTCTTGAAAACGTCACGACGGTCAGCAGGCATCTTTTCAAACAACGACCAAGTGCCCGCAGGATTTGAGTAGTTGGCGTCGTTCGTGATAAATATCGGTTCCAATTCGATGTTGGCAGGTGTTTCGCCAATGACTCGAAAAGTCCCAACGAAGGAAACTGGATACGGCACTCCATTCACGGGCTCGTCCGCAAATGCGTAAACCTGGATTCCCTTCATCTGGTTCTGAGGATTAGCTGCGTCGCGCGGTTCGGGAAACGTGAAGATGCGATTGCCGTCATCCGGATCGTCGCCCTTAAACGTCACAGTCCCCGACGACCAAACTCGTCCGCGACCATAGAGTTCGCGTGTCAAAAGTTCGTTCATGCCACGTAAGGACCCTGGATCATAAGAGATCGAATTCGGTGATCCATAGATGGCGAGATTCATTTTGGCCTCGTTGTCTACGGCCCTTTTTTCCTGGTCCATTGCATTTTTAATGTTGTCTCGACGAAGTTTCAGGGACTTCGCCATTGCCGCAGTTGCCGCCGATCCTGCAACAAAGGTCAGAATCAAAAATACAATGTTCACCCAATGCCAATTTTTCGCTGACAAGACACCAAAGACGATTAAGAGAACAAAGATCAGACCGATGATGGCATATGACATTTCTTGTCGCTCAAAAAGTGAAACGCTGGTAATGCAGGGGACGAGAGTGAAAGGTCGTCGACGCCAAAAAAGTTATCGGTTGATAACTCATTTTACACTCCGCGCGCAAAAATGACCCAAACTGGATGATAAATTGGGCAAGATCCGTAGTCAAGTTTTGCTATCGACTCAATTGCAAGCTGCGTCTTAGTTTCATCCAGTCAGAGTACCAAACCGCAGATACGGGACAATCCTTCAAGTTTTAACGTCAGAAGCCCCGAAATGATGATAGTTGGGTTGATTGTTACAACCTGACCGGTTCGATCATTTCGAACAGCGGCATACCCGATCGAATTGCCGTTTAATTGCCCTTAGGCCGTCGGACATCCCGCAATGTCGATTGCTTTTCCGGGCAAACCCAGATTTCAGGAGAGATTGGTGTTCAAGACCCAGACCACCAGGCGACTGATTATTGCAGTCGTATCGATTATCTTTTGCGCTCAAGGTTGCAACCGGAGCTATTACCGGAGACAGGCAAACGTTGAGGCAAGGCGACTAGTCCAGCAAAAAGCCACCGATCCGCGTTGGGATTGGGCAAATGGGTCGATCGATATTGACCCACAGTCTCGGATGTTCGACCCCTTTTCACAGGACCATCCGCCGATTCCACCGGATGACCCCACGTCGCATCAGCTGATGCATCAGGTCGACTGTAAAGATGGTTACCCACAATGGCACGCCAATGGAGATACCAACTTTGTGGAGAACCCGGAATGGCGAACTTACTTGCCGATAAACGAAAAAGGGCAAGTTGTATTGGACATTGACACCGCGGTTCGATTGGCCCTTATCAACTCGCCTGATTTTCAACGACAAAAAGAAACGTTGTATCTATCGGCGTTGGATGTCAGCCTGCAACGGTTCGGTTTTGACTCACAGCTTTTTGCAGGCTTTAATTCGTTTCTGACTACGCAAGGGCGTCTGCGAAATGCTTCGAGGATTGTTAATACGGATACAGGAGAGACTATTGGTTTTCAAGGTAATTCCTCTACAACTTTGACTCAAAGCCTCGGTTCCAACGGACAGGGCATCACGCTTGAGAAAATGGGAATCACCGGTGCCAACTTTGTTGTCGGACTGGCCAATTCGATCATGTGGAATTTTGCCGGCCCCGATACACAGTCGGCCACAACGTTGATTGACTTTTCGCTCATCCAACCGTTGTTGCGCAACGCTGGACGTGATGTCGTCATGGAGTCCTTGACTCAAGCAGAACGGACGTTACTTGCCAACGTCCGTCAAATGGATCGCTTTCGCAGAGGTTTCTACCTGGATGTTGTCATCGGACGCAATGCTGGTGCAGGCCCGAATCTCCAGGGCAACTTCCTGGGGCTTCCCTTTTCTGCAGCAACCAATGCGGGTGGATATATCGGCTTACTGCAGGAACAGCAACGGATTCGAATTCAAGAATTCAACGTCGCTCAACTCGAAGGCGAACTTAACAAGTTTCGAGAGTTCTTCTTGCGCGAACGAGTCGATTCGCTCCAACTTCGTCAGTTCGAAGCCGATGTTCTGGAAGCTCAACAGCAACTGTTCACCCTCACAACCGCCTATCAAAACTCACTCGATTCGTATAAAGCGACACTTGGTATCCCCCCAGACATTGAGATTGTCATCTCCGATCCTACGCTTGATCAGTTTGAATTAATCAGCGATGAGCTTACGCGACGACAAAACGACTTGAACATATTGAAGGACACGGCTGGTCAGGTGCTGATTGACATTGGTGCTCTCATTCCCGGCGAAGGCGATGAATGGCCTGAAGAATTGGACCGAGAAATCCTGGCGATAGGCAAGGGGCTGGATGAAGCGCTTCGTTTACTTGCGCTGGTACAAGATCGCGATGTGGAGGAGGTAAAGCTGGATTTCGAGAAACTCGACGAAGTTCGTCCGAGAAGAGTCGAATATCTCAAAGAACTAAAAAACCAGGTTGAAAGCGGAGAAATCGTCTTGGATGTCGAACCCGTCATTCTTGATCCAGACACCGTTCGATCAACCGATGAACTACGACCTCGGCTTGCCAAAGCCGTTGAAAACCTGCAAAAACACGCCGAGGCATTTAATAAACTTAGATCGATCATCAATAGTTTTGAAAACACTCGTGAGCAAATGGGTGACACGGAAGCGCTCAAAGAATACATCCGTACGGAAATACTCGAAACAATTCCCGAAGAATTGACCGAATTCAGAAACACCTTGCTGGAAGTCTCGCTACTTCAAGCTGTCGCCCGTGGAAATTCGGTCGAAATTCCAGAGGTCGATCTGGATTCCACTCTCGCGATTGAGATCGCCCGTTGTTTTCGACGTGACTGGATGAACGCGAGAGCAAGCTTGGTGGATGAATGGAGACAAATTGAAGTTGTCGCGGACCAACTCGAAGCTGGATTTGATCTCGTCCTGGAAGGAGACGTTGGCAATTTTGGCAATGTAGATCCTAGAAGCCCAAACAACCCATTCAAACTGCGTTATGAAACCGGACAACTACGAGGCGGATTTCGTTTCGATGCTCCAATTGTCCGGTTAGCCGAGCGAAACGCTTATCGTGAGACACTGATTCGGTATCAGCAAACAAAACGGACTTTTTATCAGTTCGAAGACGAGATCTATCGCAATCTTCGCCAGACCCTCCGGAATATCGAACTTAGAAAAATCCTCTATGAATTGAACCGCAAGTCGATTCAAATCGCAATCGAAGAAGTTGAACTGGCGCGTTTCTCACTAGAAGAGCCGGCCCGACCTGGTGCCGATCGTTCGCTGGTGGGACCAACGACGGCTCGCGACCTGCTCTCAGCCATCAACGGTTTGCAAAGAGCGCAAACGGATTTCCTGAACACTTGGGTCAGCTATGAAGTGCTACGACGAAGTCTTGACTTTGATCTCGGCACGATGCAATTGGATGAAATGGGCATTTGGATTGATCCCGGAGCCATCGACAAGACCATCGCGGAACGTGCGGCAGTCATGATGGGAATCTCGTTAGACGGACAGTTCTGTTGCAACATCCAGCCGTTTCAAGGTGACATTGGCGAGCTAACTTTTGACGAGAATTTGCAAAACGAAGTTCCGGACAGCCCATCGTTACAAAGTGATGACGAAGGCGACCAAGACGACAGCTATTATCTGCGTCCAGTTCGGCCAGATGTTGAACCCAATCGGACCCATCAAAATCGGCCTGCCGATATCGAGCCGTTGCCAGACGCACCAGATCTAGATCCACCTGGCGTATCAATGAAAAAATTGCTTTCCGAGCAAACCGCCAGCGCTCAGGTCCAGTCGCCCGATTCTAAGAATCGTCATGCGGTTGAGACCGTTTCCTTTGTCGAGCATGAATCAGGCAAGGATAATGCGAAATACGAAGCATCGATAGATTTATTTGGAAACTTAAAAGACGGTGGGCTCTTATTCCAGGCGTTGCCAAAACTTGACTCTCCGGCGTTCGGGGAAACGCCGCCAAAAGCTGGCGGATTAACCTCCGATTCCAGCATTTCAGCCAACAAGGGCCGATTGTCACGTGTGTTTGACAACCCGATTGAGCCATCTCAGTCCGGATTGACTCCTAAGTCTGCGGACCCTCAAACGCCGCCATCCCAGCCTCGAAAACCCCTTTTTATTGGTCCGCTCGACCAGCTCCTGAATGCGTCAAAAGATGCTGGATCGTAGTCAAATTCACCGAAAAACCTGCATTTGCATTACCGATTTGGACGTTTCGGAAAATCGTGTTAGTTTGCGAAACCGATTGACCCATCTGTGGTTTAATATGAGTGGGGTGTCTCAGACCAAACCAGGTTCGTTTTCAAGGTTTATGAGTCCCGTAATGTGGATTGTGCGATACAATCATCGGGACGCCGGCGACGCAGCTTGATTCGCGCTGAATTCTCTCTATTTCATGCTAAAATAGACCGATCTGGACAAAATGGTTGTTCCCCTTCCGGTATGGCATTCGGCAAGTGTTTTTTTTAATCAATATTGGAATCTCTTATGCGATCCGATCCGTCAACTAAAAATCGACACTCTTCTCCCTCTCGCAGGGGTTTGGTTGCCCAATTTGTGATCTTCACCGTGGTTGCAATCGCGCTGGTCGGTGTTGGAATCTTCTTTTACTATCCTTCGTTTTCGGGGAATCAGGATTCCATTGATCCGATTTTGGCGACTGTCACCCGCGGTGAATTTGTCTCACAAGTCCTCGATCAGGGTGAAGTCCAGAGTAGCGAAAACGTCGAGATTCGCTGTGAAGTTTCAGCCCGGGGGGGTTCGCTGAGTGTGATCGAGGTTTGCCCGGAAGGAACGCGAGTCAAAGCAGGTGACTTTCTGGTGCGACTTGATTCCAGCTCTTTTGAAAAAGAACTGGAACAACAAAAAATCGCTGTAGCAAATTCGTTAACCAGTGTCATTCAGTCCAAAGCTGCGAAAGAGGCAGCCGTGGCATCTCGCAAGGAATACGTTGAGGGCATTTTCGTCGAAAAGCTGAAGGAAATTGAAAACGAAGCTTTCGATGCCGAAAGCCAGATCGAAACTGCAAACCAGGAATACCAACAAGCCTTAGACTATCTTAATCATACCAAAAAACTTGTTAGCAAGGGCTTTGCGACAAACCAGCAACTGGAGACGGATAAGTTCGGGGTTGCCAAAGCCGAAATCGCGAAAAAGAGGGGCCTGAATTCAAAGGAACTGGCGGCCACCAAGAAAAGGGTTCTGATTGAAATCACCCGAGAAAAAGAGCTGATTCAACTCGATAGCGACATCGAAGCCGCAAATGTGAAATACAACAACGAGCTTGAAGCCAAAGCCGTTGAAGAAGGTCAACTGGAAGAAATTCAGAACTTGATCGCGAAATGTGAAATCCGGGTGCCGAAGGGAGTTTCAGGTCAAGTCGTTTATGCGAAAGAGTCGTCTCGTGGCGGCAACGATTGGGTTCTCGAAGAAGGTACGACGGTTCGTGAACGACAAGTCCTCGTTCGGCTTCCCAATCCGGATAAAATGGAAGTCAAAGCCTTGATCAACGAGCAGAGTATTACCCAAATCGAACCGGGGATGCCCGTTTCAATCAGCGTCGACGCATTGAATGATCAGACTCTCAAAGGCATTGTCACCAAGGTCAATCAGTATGCTGAATCGAGCGGTTGGATGAGCAGCTCGGTGCGGAAGTACGCCGTCTTTGTAAAAATCCTCGATCCACCCGAAGCGCTTAAACCGGGCATGAATGCCTCGGTTAATATTCAGGTTCGCTACGAAAAAAATGCAATTCTGGCCCCGATACAAACTGTCTACGCCGTTCAGGATCAACAATTCTGCCTGGTCAAAAAAGGTGAAGATGAATGGGAAACGCGCGAAGTCGAAGTCGCGGCTGATAATTCTCAAATGGTTCTCATCACAAGCGGACTCGAAGAAGGCGAAGAGCTTGTAATGAATCCAGGTGCCTACAAGGAAATGATGGATCTCCCGGAAATCAAACTCGACACAAAAATCGAACTTCCCGAAGGCGGAGACCAAGAAGCACAGGCTGCCCGAGAAAATGCCGCCCGAGTCAAGCAGTCCGGGATGGCTGGAGGACCTCAAGGTCAAGACGGCGAAAGCCGTGATGGCCAAGGTCGTAATGGACCTGGTGGTCCCGGAGGTGGCGGCGGCTTCTCGGCGTCTGGAATGGTTGACGGGATGATGAGCCGTTATGACACGAGCGGCGATGGTAAAATCGACCAAGACGAAATGGCATCATTGAGTGATCGCGCTAAGGGCATGGTTGAAAACGCTGACGCCGATGGCGATGGTGCCGTCACCAAAGACGAGTTGACCAAAGCGGCGGCAGCGATGATGCAACGTTTCCGAGGAGGTGGCGGCGGCGGAGGTGGTGAATGATCCAGCCCGCTCCGCAAGTGGAATTGGCTGCCCAGATTCGCGACTTGCAAAAACATTATGTTCTGAAAAGCGAAACCGTACGAGCTCTGCGTGGCGTTTCGTTCGATGTGCCGCAGGGTGATTACGTCGCCATTATGGGAGCGTCCGGATCAGGGAAAAGCACGCTTTTGAACTTGTTGGGATGCCTTGACCGACCGACGTTCGGCTCGTTTGTCCTCGGAGACGACGATGTCGCCAAAATGACCGATGATCAACTTTCAAACATTCGCGCTTCCCGAATCGGGTTTGTGTTTCAATCGTACAACCTGATCCCGCAGCTCACGGTGGTTGAGAACATCGAAGTTCCGCTCTATTACCTGGGACGCCTCGGAACCAAGTCTCGAGAGCGATGCAAAAAACTGGCCACCATGGTCGGACTGGGCGATCGACTGAGTCACCGACCCACGCAGCTCTCCGGTGGTCAACAACAACGTGTGGCCATCGCCCGATCGATGGTCAATGATCCGTATTTCATTTTAGCTGACGAGGCGACCGGAAACCTCGACTCAGTGACGACCGAAGAAATCCTCGCGATTTTTCAAATGCTTAACGACGAAGGTCGTACGATCATTATGGTCACGCATGAAGACGAAGTTTCGCACTATGCCAAGCGAGTGATTCGGCTGAAAGATGGTGAAATCATGTTCGACCAGCCCATCGAGAACCGCCAGATTTTCTGTGCCGAACGTATTAGTAAAATCTCACAAAACGCGGACGTCAAAATGGACGATTCCTATTCTTAACCCTGAACTGATCTCATGCTTCTTTTTCGTACCTGGGCACTTGGAATCAAAAGTCTGTTGCTGCATCCTATGCGGTCGGCGCTGACGGTTCTGGGTATTTTCATTGGAGTTGCCAGCGTCATCTGGCTGCTGGCAATCGGCGAAGGAATCAGCCAGGTTGCCCAAAAGCAAATCGAAGATCTGGGTGCCGAAAACATCATCGTTCGCAGCATCAAACCACCGGACGAGAGTGGAACGAACTTTCGTCAAGTCAGTGCGTTCGGTGTCAAACGGGCTGAATACCGAATGATTGAACGCACGATTTCGACGGTCGACAGCGTGCTGCCAATTCGAGAACTGCCCACAAAATTCGCTTATACAGGCAATCCCAACGCCAAGCCGATTGATGGCCGCCTTGTTGGTTGTACTCCCGAATATGCGGATGTCACTCGCTTATTCATCGAACGAGGACATTTTTTGACGGATCGAGAACTGTTGTCCAAAATGCCCGTTTGTGTCATCGCGGCTCAGCTGGGCGCAAAGCTGTTTCCCTCAGAAGATCCGTTGAACAAGCAGATTTACCTGCCGGACAAGAAAGAGTACTACCGGATTGTTGGGGTTCTGAAACATCGTAACGCAACTGCCGCTATCGGTGGATCACTTGCCGCACAAGATTTTTCGCTAGACGTCTACATCCCGCTCACGACGATGCAAATTCGCATGGGTGATCGGGAAACCAAACAGACTGGCGGTTCTTTTTCGGTCAAAGAGTTTGAACTCACT
The DNA here is from genome assembly GCA_024638965.1 of Planctomycetaceae bacterium. Taxonomy (GTDB): domain Bacteria; phylum Planctomycetota; class Planctomycetia; order Pirellulales; family Pirellulaceae; genus Mariniblastus. Next base: position 13,023 of record JAHEJI010000289.1, on the reverse strand, counting down.
CAGATTACGGTCCGGGTCGGCAAGGTTGAAGATGTGCCGCGAACCGCTGAACTCGTTGAAGCGACGTTGCGAGCCAAAGATCCCAACCGTCAGGACATCGCCGTTGTCGTTCCTTATGAACTGCTCGAACAAGCCAAGACGACTCGACTGATGTTTATGATGTTCATGGGACTGATCGCAGCGATCTCTTTGATCGTCGGCGGGATCGGGATCATGAATATCATGTTGGCGACCGTCACGGAGCGGACAAGAGAAATCGGGATTCGCCGGGCTTTGGGTGGTAAACGCGGTGACATCACGCGCCAGTTCCTGGCCGAAACGGTTTCGCTTTCCATCGTTGGCGGGCTGACAGGAATTCTGTTTGGTCTACTGTGTCCGATCACCGTTAATCTTGCCCGGACGTTAGTGGAAAACATTGCCCCCAAGCTGTACGAAAACCTGCCTGATGTGGCTCGTGCCATGACACCGGAAATCGTGCCTTTGTCAATTCCTCTGGCGTTTGGAATTTCAGTGGCCGTGGGCGTTCTTTTTGGTTTGTACCCGGCTATGCGGGCGGCCCAAATGGATCCCATCGAAGCCTTGCGTCACGAGTAAGTTGGTACGTTCAAAGCACGTTCAGCAGACGATCAATGACGTCAATTTTGTCTGACAATCGTTGGCGAGCGGACGCGCTTTCCTCATCAAAGATCGCCTCCCAAACGGTGGACCAGTCTTCATATGGGTTGCTGCGACCGTACGACCGGAAGAATTCACTATCGTTGTGATACCACCACTCTCCATCGGTGGAGCGACTATAGTTGCTGGAGTTGGGATTTGTTGGACGCCAATGGCTTTGTTCTAAAAACGAGTTCCACAGCCCTTGCATGGAGGAAAAAATGTTGGTGATTTCGAGCTCACTATCCCAGGAATGTGCAACTTCGTGAATCGCAATGATGACCACTTGCTCATTCAAATTCTCACGCGACTCATCCCAATCCGTAAATCGAATCGTGCGGTCGTAAGTCACGTTGGTCGTTGTTTGACCGTTTGATGTAGACGTTGTGGTATACGTTTCCAGAAAATTGGAAGCAATTACACCCTCTCCTAGAGAATTCCACTTTTCGTAAACAACTGGATCAGTGTCGAGTGAATCGCGAAGGATTAATGCCGCTCCAGTGCGATTTTGAAGCTTTTCAAACGCCAGATCGATGACTTCAATTTCTTGTTGCGTCCAATTGGCCGTGTTGTTCTTGAACTGGATCTTCGCGTCCAATCCCGTCACGTCGACGGTCGCATCGCCCGACCAACTCAAGAATCGGTCAGCACCAGACTCGCCACGCAAGTTATCACGACCTCCAATTCCACCGAACAGGCCATCCCGCCCTGCCCCTCCTTGAAGTGCATCGGTTCCCGTTTCGCCGAAGAGTCGGTCATTGCCATTTTCACCCCGTAACGCGTCGTTTCCTTCTCCACCCTTGAGCAAGTCATTGCCGGTTCCGCCCCAAATCTGATCGTTGCTGCCATCGCCAAAAAGTCTGTCCGGGCCTGCGTCGCCAAAAATCATATCGTTATCATTTCCGCCGCGAATGATATCAGCACCGGCCCCGCCGCGAAGGTCATCTTGACCTCGTTCACCATAAAGCTGATCGTTTCCCTTATCGCCTCTCAGCGTGTCCGCACCGTCGTGACCAAACAGGAGATCGTCGTTGTCACCTCCAAACAGCATGTCATTGTCATTACCACCGTATAAGCGATCAGATCCGATATCCCCTCTCAGGATATCGTTGCCATTTCCCCCGTGAACAACATCATTGCCGTGCGAGCCTGAAATGGTGTCGCCCCCGTTATTTCCGTACAGGAAATCGTTGTCGGCGCCGCCCGAAATTGTGTCGTTACCTCTCTCGCCAAGAATCTGATCGCTACCTGATCCGCCGAGAATGGAATCGCTGCCGGGGCCGCCTTCGATCTGATCGTTACCGCCGTCTCCACTCAGATTGTCATCTCCGAATTTGCCGTAAATCAAGTCGTCGCCAAGACCCCCGTTGATGCGATCCGCGTTGTGGCCGCCATCGAGAGTGTCATTCCCGGTTCCGCCATAAATTTGATCTTCGCCGATTCCACCGAAGATTTGATCTGCGCCGCCTTCGCCGCGAACGATGTCGTTGCCCAAGCCGCTCCAAATCAAATCATTCCCGTGTCCGCCGCGAATGTCGTCCGCCCCATTGCCGCCATAGACTTCGTCATTTCCTCCATATGCCTCAATCGTGTCGTTGCCAGTGGATCCGGTAATAAAGTCGAATTGTCCCCCGCCGATAATCAGGTCGTTTCCACCTTCACCAAACAGTTGATTTGAACCTGAACCACCGTACAAACGATCACCGACCGAGCCACCGTGAATGATGTCGTTGCCGCCGTCACCGTACAACCAGTCGCTACCTCCCAATCCACTCAGACGGTCGTTTCCAGAACCACCCTTCAAATTGTCGTTGCCAGCACCACCAATCAGTTCATCGTTGCCGCCACCCCCGAAGGCAACGCTGCGAAACGCGGTTTCATTGATGAAGACGTCATTTCCGCCTTGACCGATAAAACGAAGTGAAGCAACTTCTGATTTATTGAATTGATAATCGACGCTGTTAATGTGAACGTTAACCAGATTGGCAGTAGGCTCACTGATGACAGCCTCATCGACTGCTTCAGTGCCATGAATCATCAACAGCCCCGTCGCCTGGTTGAGCGTCACGGTTGCCAAAAGCTGCCGTGGTTCGAGCTTCGCAAAATCCAGCCCTTTGGAATTTGATTGTCGACGAGCTACAGGTTGCCGCACCTTCATGGGAAATCCGAGAACTCCAACGATGTACTCAAGTGTTTTGCCATCCGCCAATGACATCTTTTCTTCTTTCCTTATAAATGGCCATCATCGCGCAGCCAAAAGCAATTTCATGCCATCAAAGTGATATGAGACTGTTCCAAGTTATGGCAGGACCCGACCGAGGTAAGCGATCGTAACAGAACTTTCAAATCATCGCAAAAGCTTTCGTTCGGAATTAGAACGGCATTGCGGTTATCCGCGTCCATCGGGCCGCGCGGGGCGATGCCGACGCGGTTAAACGATTTTCCCGTACGGGTGGATGACAGACAACCCACCAGCCAGCTCAACACCCAATTGAGGACAATTGTGGCTACACTTTTTTGACAAAGGCTCTAATTTGTAGAGCTGACTTGATCGCGACGCGATTCGATCGCATCCAGGATTTTTCCCAAAATCTGCTGCGTGGATTTTGGTTCGGATTCGCTTGCATTGTAACGCTTGTACTGCAAGTTAATTTCTGCTGTCGTCAAGAGCGTTCCTGATCGACTAACGGACCTAACAAACGCATCCGCAACGACTTGGCGATCTTCTAACGGGAAGCTGTTTTGGCTTGCGAAATCGACCAACGATCGTTGTGCCAGCGGAGTTCCGATGGACGACAAGATTCGGCTTGCATCCTGGGCAAAACCTGGAATGTATAACAAACTCGCCAACGCCTGCTGATGAGAACCTAAATTCCAGAATCGGTAGCTTTCCGGATCGGAAGAGATTTTGGCAAGCCAACGTACGGCGATCAGCGCGTGAAGCCGGCGGTCATCCTGACTAACGGGCCAAGGATCGGACAACTTTAAGAGTCGCCGAATGTGAGATCCAATCGTCCCCACATCTAGAGTTGCTGGTAAGACCGCCAGGAACGGATCGTCTCTGAGAATTCGATTGACGCGCCGTTGGTAGCGTTCGTCTCGTACAAGAAGACCGATCGGTGTTCGCTTGGTTCGCCAGTCAGTTCTCAATTGTTGTGCGAGCTCCACATATTCCGGGTTTGTCAGCGAATCGGTGATCAACAAAACACCATGGTCCGGATTTTGGGTTGCCAGTTTGAAGAACTCACGACTAGATTCCGCAGCACGGCCATAAAGCCCGCTTTGATGAATGGCGGCCGCATAGGATTGGGCCAGATTGATGTGATTATGTCCCACGAGGCCGGAAGTTACGCCGTCGCTTTTTGCGAGGAAAACTGCCAAAGCAGTGACGTAACTGCTGCCGGCGAAGGCCTGTTTCGGATCGATGCGATCAATCGCCTGCAATGCGGCGAATTGCAAATGTCGGTCGCCATAAAGTATGGCGTCAATCAACGGAGAATTGCCTGCGTCGGAAGCCGTTAACCATTTGGCAGTACCAATTTTTTCGAGAACTTCGCAGGCTCCAATCGCTGCCGGGACCAAATCCAGTTCAAGTGCGCGGGCTAACGCCGCCTGAACCTCGCGTTCGACGACATTTGGGAACCTCTTGATCAACTCTTGGACTTCGATTTGCCGGCTCGGTCCTGCATTTCGCTTCGCCGACTCCAGCCTGGTCAACAAATAGATTCGTCGGTTGCGTTCCCGATCGGGGTTGATTTCAAAAAGATCTTCAGCACGATCTGCTGCCGTCAGTCGTTCGGCATTCAGTTTGGGAACTATTTGAGATTCCAGTTTTTGAGTTGCCGCATTCCACCGCCAAATCGTCACTTGGTCATTGGAAGTGTTCGGCAGCTTTCGGCGTCCCAAAAGAAAATCCTCGGCATGCTGATAAAGTTGATTTTCCGCCTCGCGAGGATCGACGCGATGACCGTATTGTGACATCATCGAATCGAGCGCGTTCCGACGCACCGACTCGGGAAAGCCCGGCGACAAATAGACGCGCATCATCGCATCTTCCGCATCAGACGATTTGTAGGCTCCCAAAGCGCGAACCGACTCGACTTGCATTAACAAATTGTCAGCGCGAGCACCGCCAACAAGCGGACCAACAGCCAGTTCACCAAAACTTTTCAACGCCCCTCGAACATAGGGAAACTCTTTTGATCGTTCAGGCTGGGTAAAGACATTGAGCAAGGCCGCCGCACCGGGTGCCCCTAATCTCCGCAACATCCGAAACGCTTCGCTACGAGTCGAAATGTTTTCGCTACTGATCGCCTTGACGATGGCCTCGACCCGATTCGGATCATAGGCAACTCGCTTCGAGGCTGCAAACACGCTTTCAGCAAATGCGCGACCCTCTGGCTGCATTTCGGAAGAACCATGCAGCGCCAGAAAAAAGTGTGCCCCAACGGTCGTTTGAAGTTCGAAAAGTTGTTGATCGTCAGGCGAAGAAGTCATCAATTTCCCAAGGAAGTATCTAGCGTGATCAAATGCTTCCACATCCATCATCGTTTGAAGAGCCTTGGCCAATTCGGTCGGGGTCTGTGGGTTGGATTCATAAACGGCCCGCACGATCAAACGGGTGGAATCCGGCCACGATAAACTGATGGGAGGTATCCGCCCAAGCACAAAAGAGTCAGCGCGATCGTCCGCCGCCGTTGGATCATCGGTATCAGACGGAGTCGCTCCAAACGGATCGTCTTGTAAAAAACATGCTTGGGCGCTGCTTGAAAAAAGCGTAAAGCTCAATGCAAATGCAATCAGGAATTTCGAATCAAAAGTTGGCATAGTCATGACGTTGTTTAATCGACCATTAATGCCCGTACACAACAGGCTTGAGACGATTAGGCCGATTGTACTTGAAAAGACGATTTGGATTGGCGGGACAGGGAGTCTTGGCGTTGATTTCGCCGTGAATATTCGGATTAGTGTAAGTTTATCGCATTTGAGGGTGCTGACAGTTACCCCTCCAAACGGGTCTTCCACCGAGAAATCTGCGCTTCAACCCGTTTCGGCCCCGTTGATCCGAGGCTCTGAAAAGCGAAAACCGCTGAACTTGTTCCTAATACATCATAAATTGAATCGTCCAACGATGCGTCAAAACTCTGGTAATCAGCCAAAGAAAGCTCCGAAAGGGTCACCCTCTTTTCTGTTGCTAACCGAACCACCTGTCCAATCAATTGGTGGGCCGCCCGCTGGGGCATCCCCCGTTTGATTAAGAACTCCATCAAAGTTGTGGCATCCAGAAATCCCTTTTCCAACCGCGAGCGGATCGAGTCCGTTTTGAGTCGGGTTCCTGCAACCAACGGAGTCGCCAGCTCCAAACACTGTCGAACCGTGTCAAATGCCTCAAACAGAGGTATTTTGTCTTCCTGAAGGTCGCGGTTGTACGCCAGTGGTAATGCTTTGACTAACACCAGCAAAGATTGCAATCCTCCAATCACTCGCGCGGATTTGCCTCTCGTTAGCTCGAGCACATCTGGATTGATTTTTTGAGGCATAATCGACGAACCCGTACAAAATTCGTGCGGCAATTCGAGGAAATCGAATTCCGTAGTCGACCAGAGAATCCACTCCTCTGCCCATCCACTCAGGTGAATCGAAATCACCGACAGACAGAAAACAAATTCCAACACGAAATCCCGGTCACTTGAGGAATCGAGGCTGTTTTGGACAAGGCCCTCAAATCCAAGCTCGGCAGCGACGAAATCGCGGTCGATCGGCAAAGTTGTTCCGGCAAGTGCCGCAGTGCCGAGACTGCATAAATTGGCTCTCTTGCGACAATCGGCCAACCGCCCTCGATCGCGCTCAAACTTTTCACAATAGGCAAGCCAATAATGAGCTGCCAAAACAGGTTGGGCTCTTTGCAGGTGGGTGTACGCGGGCAGAATCACGTTCGCGTCGGCTTCGCAACGACTGATAAATGCCCGTTGAAGGTCCTGCAAAAGCTCGTCGATGCGATCAATCGAGTCGCGGACCCACAAACGTAAGTCGGTTGATATCTGGTCATTGCGGCTACGCGCGGTGTGAAGTTTTCTACCAATGTCGCCGAGTTCGTCGATCAAGGATTGTTCGATATTCATGTGAATATCTTCGAGCTGCGAATCGAATTGGAATGAGCCAGCTTCAATTCGCTGCTCGATCAGGGTTAACGAATGACAGATTTTTTCGGATTCTTCGGCCGTCAATATCCCTTGATTCGCCAACATTTTCGCGTGGGCTTGGCTTCCTCGAATGTCCTGCCGATAAAGCCGATAGTCAAAGCTGATGCTTTCCGAAAAATCTGCCACACGTTGATCGACCGGCTTATCGAAAGCTCCGCCTCGGCTGGGACTGCTGCGATTCATAGATTTCTCACCAGAATTACTCACATGTCCTCACTTTTGGGCCAAATAGATTTGACGGATGTCAAATGAAAATGTTATCAAACCCTCAGGATTTCAGCGATAACGTTGGCGATTCATTGGCTCGGCAAGTTTCTCGAGCTGAAACGGCTTAAAATGGTGTTTTCCTAACTCTTTATGGACTTTCATCAACCATGAAAATAACTCTCATCGCGTTGTTTCTGGCCCTTCCTTTGATGCAGGAAAATGCAAAGGAGCCTCAGCACCCGGAAATTACTCATTCGGCCGATACAACTTGGGTCAGAGTTTCGCCCAACGACGTTGGAGCGGCCTTTAGCATGCCCGAAGAGCCAGAACATCATGAATTGACTTTTGACAAAATCGTCAAAGGCCAGGTGATCATTGTCCATCAATACCGAGCAACCGTAAACGACGGCACGGCCAATTTTGTGTTCGCCTATAACGACCTGCAATCCAAAATGGACAATCCCAACACGATTCGCAATACACTCGAAGGCGCTGTCCGAGGAGCAACCGCAAGGGTCCTAGGCTCCTTGACATCGGTAGAAGAAATCCGACACGGAAGGCACATGGGGCGAGAATTCGTCTATATCGCCGATCTGAATGGTACCCTCTACAAGTTCTCTACACGGATCGTCCTGGTCGGCCAGCGTTTGTTCCAATTAAATCTTGTCATGCCGGAAGAAGCCTTCGACGAAAGAATGGCTCGCAAGTTTTTTGACTCTTTTAAGCTGACAAAACGAAAGGCTCAGACCGATTTGCCACCCCAGCCGCGAAAAAAGAAGTCGTCAAAATAGCTGATTTCGTCCGGAAATAAATGCTCGGCTTGAGTCACGAATTCGGCAGCGCGCAAACGAATCGGAGGGGCGAAGCTCCCGCTGAGCCCTGAATCTACAACCAACTCCCCAGCTCAGCAGGAGCTTCGCCCTCCCCTTCTCCTTTATCCACTGCCCGAGTTTCTTTTTGTTGAGCACCTTGAACCAACGCCCCGTCCATTGGTACGCTTGGGAAATTTTGCGAACCCTGATTTAAGTGGCGGAGACAACGCGTGCCCAAACGCGAAGACATTCACAAGATTTTGCTGATCGGATCAGGCCCAATCGTCATTGGCCAAGCCTGCGAATTCGACTATTCGGGAACCCAAGCCTGCAAAGCACTTCGAGAAGAAGGCTTTCAAGTCGTCTTGGTGAATTCGAATCCGGCAACCATCATGACGGACCCAACGACGGCAGATCGGACCTATATTGAGCCGCTAACATGGGAAATCGTCGCTAAGATCATTGAAAAAGAGCGCCCAGACGCCTTGTTACCTACGCTCGGGGGCCAAACCGCACTCAACTTGGCAATGGAACTGGCCCAAAACGGAGTCCTCCAGAAGTGGGGCGTCGAAATGATCGGTGCCAAGGCCGACGTGATCGACAAGGCTGAAAATCGCCAACGCTTTCAGGAAGCCATGGCTAAGATCGGCCTTTCCGTCTGCCGGGGCGAAACCGTTAACAGCGTGGAAGAGGCTCGAATTGTCGTTGATGAGATCGGCTTGCCATGTGTGGTGCGACCGAGCTTCACGATGGGTGGCAGCGGTTCCGCCATCGCCTACAACCGGGACGATTTCGACGGCCTGGTTCGCCAGGGACTTGATCAATCCCCCACCAACGAAGTCCTCATTGAGGAATCGGTGATTGGTTGGAAGGAATATGAAATGGAAGTCATGCGTGATCTCGATGACAACGTCGTGATCATCTGCTCGATCGAAAATTTTGATGCGATGGGCGTCCATACAGGTGACTCAATCACGGTCGCTCCCGCCCAAACGTTGTCCGACAAGGAATATCAACGACTTCGCGACGCCAGTATCGCCGTAATTCGGGAAATCGGCGTCGAAACGGGCGGTTCCAATATTCAATTTGCTTGTCACCCGACATCGGATCGAATGATTGTGATTGAAATGAATCCGCGGGTGAGTCGATCCAGCGCCCTGGCTTCCAAAGCGACCGGATTTCCGATTGCCAAGATTGCAGCCAAGCTGGCGGTGGGGTTCCGCTTGTGGGAACTTCCAAACGACATCACGCGGAAAACGAAAGCCTGTTTCGAACCGACCATCGATTATGTGGTTACCAAGATTCCGCGTTTCACATTCGAAAAATTCCCGGAAGCTGACTCGACGTTGATGACGCAGATGAAAAGCGTCGGCGAAACGATGGCCATCGGGAGAACTTTTAAAGAGTCTTTTCAAAAAGCACTTCGCGGACTCGAAGTGGGCAGCTTTGGTTTTGGATGCGACAACAAAGACCTCTGGGAAACCGATGAACAGCCAGATCACGGCACCATCCGCTCCAAGCTTTCCGTACCCAACGAAAAACGCCCGTGGTTTATTCGTTACGCGCTCAAGTCGGGAATGACGGTCGACGAGATTCATAACCTCACGTTTATCGACCGTTGGTTTCTGGAGCATCTGGCTGGCATCGTGGAAATGGAAGAAACGCTCCGCGCCGTGGAGAATCCGCTTGAGATTGACACCACGTTGCTGCGACAAGCCAAACAATACGGTTTTTCGGATCGGCAACTTTCCACAATCTGGAACCTGCCCGAGATTGAGGTTCGCAAACTCCGCTTAAACAAAGGCGTCGTCGTAACGTTCAAAGCCGTCGACACCTGCGCCGCCGAATTTGAAGCCTACACGCCGTACTACTACTCAACTTACGAACAAGAAGACGAAACTCCTCCGAAACCGGAAGGCAGGCAGCGAATCATGATCCTTGGCGGTGGTCCCAACCGGATTGGCCAGGGAATTGAATTCGACTATTGCTGTTGCCACGCCAGTTTCGCACTTCGCGAGCTCGGAATCGAATCCGTGATGGTCAATTCCAATCCGGAGACCGTTAGTACCGACTATGACACCAGCGATTTGCTGTTCTTTGAGCCATTAACCGTTGAGGATGTGCTTAACATCTGCGATCGTATTCAACCCGATGGCGTGATCGTGCAATTTGGCGGACAGACTCCGCTCAACCTGGCCCGCGCACTTTCTGCGCAGGGGGTTCCGATTATTGGCACCAGTGTTGATACAATCGATGCAGCCGAAGATCGGGAAAAGTTTCAACAATTGTTACAACGACTTGGGCTCAAACAACCCGCCAACGGCATCGCCCGCACAATGAACGAAGCGCGGCAAGTTGCCTCGGAAGTCGGGTTTCCGGCTCTTGTCCGCCCGAGTTTTGTGCTGGGTGGTCGAGCCATGGAAATCTGCTACGACAAAACCCAATTCGAACGATTTGTCCGGGAAGCTTTTCTCGTTTCGCAGGGACAACCCGTGCTCATCGATCGTTTTCTGGAAGAAGCGATCGAAGTCGATGTCGATTGCATTTGCGACGGGCACGATGTCCTCATCGCTGGAATCATGGAACACATTGAAGAAGCTGGGGTGCACTCTGGCGATTCCGCTTGTTCCATTCCTCCTTTCACGCTGGACGACGAAACCATCGAGGAAATACGCGAATCCACGGCCGCGATGGCGAAGCATCTTAACGTCGTCGGCCTGATGAATGTTCAGTTTGCCGTCAAAAAAGAAAACGGATTCTCAAACGTTTACGTGTTGGAAGTCAATCCGCGAGCCAGCCGGACCGTTCCGTTTGTGGCCAAAGCGACCGGACGTTCCGTCGCCGACATCGCTGCCAAGGTCATGACCGGAAAACGATTGGCGGAACTGAATGAACTCGAGCCAATCATTCCCAAACACGTTTCGGTCAAAGAAAGCGTCTTTCCGTTTCGGAAGTTTGCCGGCGTCGATATCGTACTTGGTCCCGAAATGCGAAGTACCGGTGAAGTCATGGGAGTCAGTCCCGATTTTCCAATCGCGTTTGCCAAAAGCCAATTGGCCGCCGGCGTCGTGTTGCCCAGCCAAGGCCGCGTTTTTGTCAGCGTCAGCACGATTCATAAGGATCGTGCCGTCGCCGTCGCTGAAAAGCTCCATCGCATGGGTTATGAAATCCTTGCGACCGAAGGAACGGCGCTGCGAATCGAACAAGCCGGCATCCCCGTTGAACATGTAAAGAAAATCGTCGAAGGTCATCCCAACTTGATCGATCACATGAAAAATGAAGCGGTTGATTTGATCCTGAATACGCCAAACGGCAAGGGAGCTCGAACCGACGAAGGACGAATTCGGGCAACAGCCGTGCAACACGGAATCCCATGCATCACGACTATTCAGGCCGCCGAAGCTGCAGTCGAAGCGCTCCAAGCGCTTCGTGAACGTGAAATGGAAGTCGAATCTTTGCAGGAACGCTTTGGGACCGCAAACACCTTCGTCCCTGGTTGAGTCTCCGGAATTGTAGCTGGATTCGCAAGAATCACGAGCGAGACCCAACTCGGGGAACTTTTTTTTTGCGGTCATTAGGTGGACAGCGCCGCTTTCGATGAGCGGCAAGGCGCTCACATCTGCGTGACATATCGTGTTCTTCCCTCCGAGAGACCGAATATGGCGCTGTCCAATTAGTAGTAAGAACTTCGGAACCGGAAGAATGATTAAATATTGTGATAGAAACCGGCTCGTTTCCCGCATCTGTAAATAGATAGAAGACCCATCAGCATCACCGTTGCTCGACGCCACCCTACAGCCTCTTCGGCTTGCGCTGCTCTACCGGAGGAATTTCCATCCCGTATTGCTTCCAATACATCAGGTGAAACGTGTTGTGCCCAGTCAAGGGCGCGTCTTCGTTGACCATGTTGGGCAGCGCACCATCGAACCACTTATCGTAAACAGCATTCATCCTCTCCGCGATCTCTGGATGATCTGCAATCACGTTGGTCAACTGCGACGGGTCCTGTTCCATGTCGAAGAGGGAATCCCGACCCACTAGCCGGAACCGCTGATTCCGAACCGCAAAGCCTTGGTCCCTGGAACTCGCCGCCTGTCCTTTCCCCCACCGCCCTTTATGGAACACGCGAAAGCGATCTTTCCAGGGCGCGCTGGCATCCTTTAGCAGCGGCACCAGACTCAGGCCGTGCAATTGATCCGGTTCTTTTGGACTCCCGCCCACGATCGCGGCGAAGGTCGGCAAAATGTCATAGTGATTGGCAATACGATCCACATCGGTGCCTGGTTTGAGCACGCCCGGCCAGCGCCAGAAGCTTGGCACATGGGTGCCGCCTTCATCCACGCTGCCCTTCTTACCTTTGTGGTCGCCATTGTAAATTGAGGCGGCAGGACCGTTGTCGGTGATGAAGATCAACAAGGTGTCTTTTTCGATCCCCCATTCGGCAAGCTTCGCGGTCAAGCGACCAACGTTGTCATCGATGTTTTCGATCATTCCATAGAAGCCGACGGTGTTGCCCTTGAGGCCAGCGTCGATGAACTTTTTCTTATAGGAATCGGGCGCAATGAAAGGGCCGTGCGGCGCGTTGGTCGTGATGTACGCGAAGAAGGGTTGTTTGCCCTTCTGTGATTCCATCCACTTGATGGCCTGGTTGAAGAAGATGTCGGTGCAAAAACCCTTGGTCTTTACGAAGGTGTTGTTGTGGAGGATGGCCGGATCGAAATACTTGTTACCCGGCGCGTCGCCGCAGCTGCCGGCGTAGGATTGCCCGATACCGCCAGCTCCGTGAATAAACACCTCGTCGAAGCCCCTCTGATCCGGGCGGTATTTATCCTGGTCACCCAGGTGCCACTTGCCGAAGATCCCAGTGGTGTAACCCGCGTCCCGCAGCATCTCAGGCATCGTCGGGACACCGAGCTTCATCCGCTCACGTTCCAAAACCGTGTGGGTCACCCCCACATAGAACGGCGCTCGCCCCGACATGATCGCCGAGCGGGTTGGCGCGCAGGTCGGGCTAACCTGGAATCGGGTGAAGCGCAGGCTCTCTTCGCTCAACTTGTCCAGGTTCGGCGTGGCCAAGTGCGGATTCCCGTGGCAGGAAAGATCGTAGTATCCCTGGTCATCGGTAATGATGAGAATGATGTTAGGCT
>JAHEJI010000016.1 GCA_024638965.1 Planctomycetaceae bacterium | reverse complement strand
CAAACTCCAGGCGTTGGGTCAACATACAAAAGAAATCGAGTCCATTGTCAAAACGATCGGAACGCTTTCGTCACGAACCGATCTCCTCGCTTTGAACGCTTCGATCGAGTCCGTAAGGGCAGGGGAGCATGGCCGTGGTTTTGCGGTGGTCGCCGAGGAAGTACGGGCATTGGCGGAGCAATCCGCGCAGGCCGTGCTCGACATCACGGCGCGAATCGAAAAGATTCAACTGGAAACGCACCAGTCGATCTCGGTCGCTTCAGGCGAACACGACCAGATGCATCAAGTTATCAAAAGGATTTCAGACACGCTAGAGTCGCTGCAGCAAATCAGCGACGCGGCCAACAACTCCGCCACAAGCTTGTCTGAAATCTCGGCTGCCGCCAACCAACAGTTACAAATGACGCAACAAATCGTTGCCACTCTCGAACATGGCGCAGATACGTCCAAAAAGAATCGGAGTTGCGCGGAGGGCGCTCATTGGACAGCAAAAACATTAAGCCAGGTGAGTACGCAGATGGAAAGCTCGCTCGAATTATTTCGGCTGGCTGGTGCCTTGTCACCAAAGGAACAAGAAACGACTGGGGCGTTTCCGATAAAGGTTGCAAGCGTTTCCGACGGTTCGCCTTCACTTTCACAATAGCGGACAACAACGAACTCATCCACCAAAATCCAGACGTGAAAAACACATGACGAAGAACACATCCGACAACCTGATTCTTGTAGACCTGCTGCAATCGGTTCAACAGAAACTATCAAATGCTTCGTCAGCAGACAAAGACTTACGGGAAGTGAATCAAGAGCTCTCGCAGTTTATCGACGCAGCCCATGACGCCTCGCGACCAGAACTGTTCCGCGGAGCCGAATTGTTGGGTCGCGTTTTGGAACTCGCAGCGTGTTGGAGTTCTGAGCCAGGCGATCCGGAGTTGGTTGAGCAATTGATCGATTTCGTCAAGCAGTGCTTACCAGTCCTTTCAACGGTAATCGGGTTGTCCGATGAGAGCAAAGAGATAGATATCTTCATTCAAATGGCTAATGAAAAATGGAGCGGCTACCTGGAACTACTTGATGATCAAGGTTTTCAAAATGATGGCTGGGATCTGAATTCGGATGAAGTTGAAGACGCAAACGACAACGACAAAAACAGCATCAGCGACTCACAAATCGAATTACTTCTCTCCGCTGTTTCCAATGCCAAACCCGACTCGACCGACAAAATGGATGAGATTCGAGCTCAACATTCAACCGAGATGCTCACTTCACACGTCCATCTTGCTGATGATGTTGGCGACGAAGTTGCAAAAATTGAACTGGCCCATGACCGAGAGCTTCTTGAAGCCTACTTGGATGACGCCCTGCGCTGTCTGAGTTCAATGGAACAAGCGGCACTTACCCTTGAATCCTCGCCCGATGACCAAGAATCGGTTCAGCAGTTTTGCCGCGAACTTCACACTCTTAAGGGTGCCTCAGCAACCGTAGGGCTCTCCAAATTGGCCGCAGATTTGCATCAGTTGGAGTCTTCATTGGATAAAGTTTTCAACGATGAGACGACCAGAGTCGAAGTTGAACCGCTGTTTGCGGCTGTTGATCGAGTTCGCGACGAAATCGGAGCCCTGCAACCCAACTCGACTTCTCTGTCGTCTTTTGAACAAGAAACCAGTCCAAACACTGATCCAGACTCGCCGCCGGGGAAAGCAGAATTCGCCACTTTTTCGTCAAACGACGATTCTTCGATTCGAATTCGTGCGGCAAAACTCGACCGATTGATGGACATGTTGGCCGAATTGGTTGTGTTTCGAAATCGTCGAGAAAGCCACGATTCTGAATTCAACCTGTTCAATGAAGAACTTGCTCGGTGTGCTTCTCGTTTGAAATTCGCCGAAGAAAAGACAATGTTCGAATTCGGTGCAGATGCCCAGTCTCGGCGAAGCGATTTCGACCCCCGGAATGGCTCAAGTACATATTCCGAAGTTGGGAAAGACATCGCGGCTGTATCTCAAGGACTACGAGAACTTCAAAAACCGGTCAGCCATGACAACGCTTCAATTTCGAGATTCATTCGCGACTTTCGACAAGAATTGATGCAACTTAGAAGGATTCCTGTATCAGGACTCTTCAATCGGCTGCAACGCGCCGCTCGCGACGCCGCCAAATCAGAAAACAAACAAGTGCAAATCAAAGTTGTCGGCGAACAAGCTGGATTGGAACAGGAAATTCAGGAACGCTTGTTTGAGTCGCTGCTGCATATCGTTAGAAACTCTGTCAGTCACGGAATCAAATCCGAAGCAGAACGTATCAGGAACGGTAAGAATCCAGTCGGAACCGTAACCCTGGAAGCCTTTTCAAGTGCTCAGTTATTGGTCATCGAAGTTCGCGACGACGGAAGTGGAGTGGACTATGAAGCCGTGCGGAAAAGAGCCATTAAAAAAGGGTTACTCGCACCCAATCAAAATGCCACTCATGACGAACTCGCCAAAATGATTTTCCAATCGGGCTTCTCGACTCGAGAACAAGCGAGTGAAGTCTCCGGCCGAGGAGTCGGGATGGACATTGTGGCAAAAACGATTACTCAGCTCTATGGTCGAATCGAGGTAGATTCGGTCGCTGGCCAAGGGACCACGATTCGTTTGCTCATTCCGCTTCGGACTGGAATCGAGCATGTCATGGTCTTTCGTTCGGACGGACAATTGTTTGCCCTTCCGATGCAATCAGTCACCGCTGCAAAATCATCGTATACAAGAATTGGAAATATTACAAAGCTCTCCCTGTCGTCTGAATTCTTTTTGAGTGAAACCAATGAATCAGGCCCCGAAGACGTACTTCTACTCAGACAAGTCAACGATTTGCGCAATCGCAATTCTGGCAATAAGCCATCGAATCAAACCGCACAGATCGCCCTGGCTGTCGACGAGATGGTCGGGCCCGAGGAAGTCGTGGTTCGCGGACTGCCCAATCTTCTTAAACGGCATCCACTATTCTGCGGAGTTACGCTTTCGGGATCTGGAGAGACAGTGCTTATCCTCGACAGCGAGCACATCCGGGAATTCTGCCAGCAACATCATTCAGACGACTCCCAAGACAACCAATGTGAACCTGCTTCGATCGATACCGAAAAATCTGACAAAAAACGTGTGCTCGTAGTCGACGATTCATTAACCGCCAGAAAACTACTGGTCAAATTTCTCAACCAGCAAGATTTCACAACAGTCGAGGCCGGCGACGGACTCGATGCGATCGAACGCCTGCATTCCGAGAAATTCGACCTGGTGTTAACCGATCTGGACATGCCTCGCTTAGGAGGCCTGGAACTGCTATCCGACATCCAAAGCGGCCGCTATTGCAATGCACCTGTCGTCGTGACCAGCAGCCGCGACGAAGTAGTGTTCCGAACCAAAGCGCTGGACTATGGTGCGATCGAATATGTAACCAAACCAGTATCAGAACAATCAATAACTCAACTGCTGGAAAATCTTCAGCTATTGCCCGAGACCTCAAAAGGATGATTAAGATGAGTGAAAAAACGGTTCTAGTAATCGACGATAGTGCGACAATTCGACGTCTTGTCGACGGTGAATTGAGTGGCGCCGGGTACCATGTACTTATGGCGGCAAGCGCCGAAGACGGCGTCGCGACTGCCAAGGAACAGACACCCGATTTGATCATTCTCGATCATCAATTGCCTGGAACAACGGGATATGACGTCTGCTGCCAACTGTTATCGTTTCCGGAAACGGCCAAAATCCCGGTTGTCGCTAGTTCGACACTGCGAAAAAAAGCCTATGCAGAATACCTTGAATGCGACAATGTTGTCGACATGCTCCCCAAACCGTACACACCCGAAGCTCTGATCGCAACCGTCGAAAACGCGATCAACACTGCAGCCATGGTCGTCCAATCCCAAAGTGATGGATCTTCCGTCCCCGAAGTCATCCACGATATGGGTGAATCTGATTTATCTGGAGCGTTCGGATGTTTTGGACTTCGAGAAATCCTGGATCTCTTGAACAACGGATCAAAATGCGGCTTGTTGGAAGTCGAATCCGATCAATGTCGCGTATTTGTGTATGTCGACAAAGGACGAGTCCAGGCAGTCACTGCATCTGGAGTCAATCCAGATGAGGTTGCACGTTTTATGCCTGAGGCCCTTTCTGAACTTGCGCCTGTCATAAAACTCACCGTTGCGAGTCGACGCGGATCGGAAGTCGACGGGCTGCTCGAACTCTTGAACAACAAAGTATTGGATCCGCGGCTACTGAAAAAGCTCCTGAGATTGCAGGCCGCAGTGCTCTTGCGATTTTGTTTTATGGGGCGACTCAAGTCGTTCCGATTCGATCAAAAACAGGCTGCCCCGCCTCTTTTCCAGAAATTGCCGCTTGACGGAAGCTTGCTTTCATTCCTTGTCGAAGGCGCCTTGATCTGCGACAAGAGTGAATTGCCGGAGTCCGTCCAGGGCAACGCATTTGTTCGAAGGGCTATCCGAGGACAAAACCTCGATCGTGCCGGCCTTTCCAGTCGGCATATGAAATTGATGAGCCTCGTGTCGGAACCTGTCACAGCTTCTCAGTTGGCAAAACAGCTGGGCTGGCCAAAGGAAGAAGTCGTGCGAGTCCTTCACGGATTTGAGTTGGCGGAACTTGTGGAAAAATGCTCAATCGCCCATACCACGAAAGTGTTTGGTGTGACCCCTGACTCGGAACTGAGCCAGAAAATCGATTCCTTGTTTCAAACGCATCAACAGGAAGTATCGGGAAAAACGGTCAGCGACTGGCTGGCGTTACGACTGCTACTTCGACGCCACAAACCTGAAGTTTTGCTGGTCGACCTGAACGATGAAACAGCGCAGGCTCAGTTACACAAACTGGTTCAGGATCCCTCAAACTTTCTCGCGGGTGTACGGTTGGTGGGCATACGAAGTGACGGCGCCGAGACTTTCCATTCCGATCCGTCGTTATGCTTCCGTTTGATTTTGCGCAACGATTGCAGTGAACAACAACTCAGAAATGCCATCGTTTCCAAAGAAATTGCGCACGCAGAACCGGCTACCAGACAAGTTCTAATCGCAAATTCGCCTGTCCCAACCGAAGCGATGTCGAATTCTCCCATCGGGATCAACAGTGAGAACTAGTGGCATCGGCCCCCAAGATAACCTGACAACTATGGAAGACGATTATCATGCACCCAGAATTCAACACTCAAACTCATGACAATACTGAGCCGGCTTATCTATTGATTACTGATTCCGATGCGCAAACTTCGACTGTGACTCTAGAACAAAATTCGAGCATCTTCGCGGGTGCTGGCTCAAATTGTCGC
Organism: Planctomycetaceae bacterium; assembly: GCA_024638965.1. Classification (GTDB taxonomy): domain Bacteria; phylum Planctomycetota; class Planctomycetia; order Pirellulales; family Pirellulaceae; genus Mariniblastus. The sequence goes on along the minus strand of JAHEJI010000016.1, from coordinate 42,464 downwards.
ATCGTCCTGAGTGGAGACGATGTTTACCCAATACATTGCATGCTTTGGTTGGACGAACAACGAACCTTGCGCGTCCAAGATTGGAATACGGGCGGTAGAACTCAACTCAATGGCCGCTCCATTGACGAAGAAGCTGTTTTGAATTCGGGCGACGAGTTGAGAATTGGCTCTAATATGATCGTCCCAGTCCTTTCGCCCGAACTTCACGCACGTGTGACAAGTCAATTGGCGATTTCTAGTGAGCTCACCCTACCAGAAAAGCCAATCGAATCTGCAGAATCATCGTTGTCGCCGGAGCCGTCCCTGCAAGAGACGCCTGACGAACCAACCATTGAGACGATGGAAGCAGACGAATCAAATCAAGTTCACTCGGAGACCCCGGCCTACGAATCACAAGAATCGGAAGCGATGAGTGTTGATTTTGACGCAACCACTCGATTTGCCCCCGAAGATTCGGGCTACGTTTACGAATTTGACGAAGAATTTGAAGAGGACTTATCAGACAGCTACGACGTCGATGCTCATACACTGGCTGACGAAGAACTCAGATCGTTACGACTTGAAGTTGACCAACTTCGCTACGAAGTCGCCGAGCGCGATGCTCAGATTCGCCTGCTCAGCGAGCAGCAAGACCAGGAAACGGACCCAGTAGAAGACGAACAGACGGTTCAATTGGTCATGCGTCTGGAAGAACTTCTTAATGAACTCAAGAATTCGGATGATCGCGTTCGTGGCCTCGAAGAGTTGTTACAGGTTTCCGATGAGGCAATACAGGCCGAGCAAGAAGAACGTCGACAATTGGAATCTTGGGTTACAGAGATCGAACAACGTGTTGCCCAACGAGAAGCCGAAGCTGAAGCAGAAAAAAATCGAATGCTTAAGCAGCTCAAGGACGCACGAACCCAACACAAACATGCCAGATCGCAGCTCCAAAAAGCACTAAAGTTGAAAGGAACTGGGCCATCAGGCTCCTCGAACGAAATTCTCCAGAAATTCAGTGAGCAGGTCGCAGATCTCCAAGGTCAGTTGGAAGCTGCCAACCAAGAAAATGAAAAATCACGAAAGCAGAACCTCGACACCGAAAAAGCTGCCAAAGCGCAGGACGAATTACAACAAATGGAGCAAAAAATGCTCCAGCTGGAAATAGAAACTTCTCGCGAAAGAGCCGAACTGGCCCGTGAACGAGTGCAACTTGAACGTGTCAAGGATGAACTCGAACAAAAGCTAAATTCAAATCGGGAATTGGGTGACGCGGATTCTCGAATCCAGGCGATGCGTGAGCATCTTCGAGACATCCACGAACAGGAAAAAACAGAACGCGATGAAAGAAAACAGCAAAGCCTTGGCGGACGCATTTCGCGCCTGTTGAGTCGGGTCGGAAATTAACCTCTCTTTCCATTGGATCCCCTAAATGTCATCAACCAATGAAATTCAACTATCGGAACCGAAACATTCCGATTTGTTTGCTCTCGCCGAATCAGGCGAGCACCAATCGCTTGATCGGACACTGACCGAAATTCGTTCGGGGAGGCGTCTCGAGAAAATAGTTGCGAGTATTGATAACTTTTTGAAAAGTCAAGTCTCGCGACTAGAGGCCGCGCTGGACGAATGTCAGCAAGCAGAGGAAAACGACAAAATTGTACAGGCGATTCTGGCGGATTTTGAACGTGAAAAACAAGTATGGGAAGATCAACGCCAAGCCGAAATATTTCGTTTGAATGAAGCCAGCGATCAACTGATAAATGCTTGGCAACAGCTTGAAGATGAACGACGAAATTGGTTAGACAAAAGGTAGCGAGCCTTGATAAAGAATAACGACTTGCAAGTTGGACAAGCAATTGTGTCTTCGATTGATTCGAGGACACTCAAAAAGAATGAGTTGATTTCGCGATCGAATAACATAAACGACGAAATCGCAAAAGCTCTCTGCGAAAGGGTTCCCAGTCGCGGTCAGTTGACGTCGGATCAATCTGAGAGCGTAAGTTTCTTTGAGCTTAATGGCGACCAGTTCGCGCTGTCTCGAAGCGTTCCAGGCAGAATTGAAGGCAGTCGTAGTGGGGGGCGTCAAACTGTTAGTCATATCATCGTATTTGATCGAGCTCAACTGCAAGGCTACCAGAATAATGTCGTTTTGCTATTGCGTGTCGTGCGCTCGATGGGCCTGCTTATTTTGCAGACTTCCATGCCAAAAGAGTTGCCTTTGATCGACATCCCTCATCATTCGTTTCAGGAGCCAAACGGGTTTTTACAATCTGAACTAGCCAAGGAAACCGAGAGGATCGTTCGCGCGATCGACATTCACAAACGAGTCGTTATCTTGGGGCTACTGGATCCGCTTTCTTTTCTGTGTGCGTTCTTGGCAGAGCTCCCTTTGGAAGAACGACCGCAGATCAGTTTTGCAACTGGCATGAATGTTGTCGATGAAAAACCTTTTGACTTGCAGTTCTTTCCAAGAGCAGAAACTGAGCTCGACAAAGAGCTTGCCAGCCGGCAGCTTCGAACGATCTCCCTCGCCGCCCATTCGATGACCGTGTATTAAGGCTGATCGACATCGCGACATCTGGGCCAGCTGCAATCGTCCGACTTCAGTCGAACCTCCAAACGATCAAATTCACGCCCAAAATCGTGACTTCGCCTACGACAATCGCGCCGATTTGTTGTTAATTGAATAAACGAGTTGCGGTTGACACGCCGCAAAATCGCATTTCTTCATCGCCACGACTCGATCGTCACCGAGCCGGGATTTCAACTAAACTTGCAATTGCTAACTAACATCCCAAATCCCTGATGTTTTGTGGTAAAAATACAAATCTGGCGTTTGCGGCGATTTTTGTAATTAATTCAGCTCGCATTACGTCGGCATATAATGCCGTGTTGAAACGGCCAATAACCTCAGAAAGTACGCGCTGATTTGCTTTGTCAACGAAAGGCAATCGATGAAACTCCAAACAGGGCTGCTCCTTTCCGCTACGGTCGCGCTGGCCGGGATTCTCATTTCGACAGTGTGGGTCAATCAAGCCCAAACTGCATCGCCACGAGCCATCGCGGAACTTGCTGAATCGGAACTGCCACAACAACTGGAATCGACGGCCCAACTTGCATCTTCCGATGTCGGCCCAAAACCTTATCCAGTCTGGAATTCAGAATCGACGGAAACAGCTACTTTCGGAACCGGGTGTTTTTGGTGCACGGAAGCCCTTTTCGAAGAGCTCGACGGCGTCTTAGCTGTGGTGTCAGGATACTCAGGGGGCCATGTCGAGAATCCCACTTATGAGGACATCAGTACAGGCTTGTCCGGTCACGCGGAAGTCGTGCAAATCACATACGACCCAAACAAGATATCGTTCAAAACGCTACTGCAGGCATTTTGGATGTCCCACGATCCAACGACTCTAAACAAACAAGGTAGCGATGACGGTCCCCAGTATCGGTCAGTAATTTTTTATCACAATGAATTGCAAAAAAAACTTGCTGAGTCGTTCAAGAAGAAACTCACCCAATCAAACGCCTTCGGAAAACCGATCGTGACGGAGATTACTGGGTTTGACAAATTCTACGAAGCAGAAAACTACCACCAGGACTATTTCGCTTCTAACGAAAGGGTTCCCTATTGCGAATTCGCGATCAAGCCGAAATTGAAAAAATTCCGAAAGGCTTTTGCGACAATGCAACAGCAAAAATCGCAGTAACTGCGTCGTCAATTTTCCTGCAGCCCGCGAAACGAAAAGAAAATGAAAATGTTCTCGAAACTTGTGATTTTACTTGCGATCCCGGCGGTCTTGGTAATACTTGTTTTCGCAAATCGTTCAAATGACAAAGGAGACCCTCAAGTGGAAGCGTCGACGCCAGTAGTCGGCAAAGTCATCAAGTCCGAAGCCGAATGGAAGGCGCAACTAACCGATGAACAGTTTTATGTTACGCGGCAAAAGGGCACGGAACGATCGTTCAGCGGAAAATATTGGGACAACAAAAAAACAGGTCAGTACAGGTGCATTTGCTGCGACCTGCCACTGTTTGATTCGTCGACCAAGTACAAATCTGGAACAGGGTGGCCTAGCTTCTACGCGCCCACCGACGAGTCAAATATTGTTGAGAAGGCTGACACCAGCCTCTTTGCGGTTCGCACGGAAGTGCTTTGTGGTCGATGTGATGCTCACCTTGGACACGTTTTTGATGACGGCCCCGAACCAACCGGACTGCGTTACTGCATCAATTCAGCTTCGCTGGATTTTGTTTTGCAAGACGATGCGGAACGAAAAAACGTATCCGAAGATTGAGAAATCCAAACGCTCGCTCCATATCGATCTGGTCCACGGCCAATGAACGTAAAGTCCTCATTTGTCGGCGCTGAATCATCGGCGGACTGCCCATCGTTTGGCCACCACGGTACACTTGGTGTTAAGGCACTTACAAAGTGGCAAAAAATCGGACCAACGCAAATGATCTCAATACTCGGAATTCCCGATGCAAAGATGTTGGCCTGAGTGCATTACGCATTTCGTCGCAATTGTTTGTGATGCAGTTTGGGTGCCAATAATTGTGCCCTGTCAGAGTTAAGAATAAGTAGCAAATGCTTTCAGTATTGGTGTCTTTCTCGTTCGCACTAATGATAACCGTTGCGTTATTTCAGTCCATCTACGTCATTCTGTACGCTCGACAATTTTCAACAAGACTAAAATCTGAGAGTCATTCCTATCAGCCAAAAGTCGCTGTCATTCTTTGCCTACGTGGTGCCGATCCCGGACTTACCGAATGTTTGGAAGCTGTACACCGGCAAAACTATCCAGACTACGAAGTCCACTTGGTTTTGGACTGCGAATGCGATCCGGCCCACCAAGTCTTCAAAGAGTTCAACGCAGCCAACGGTGCGGAAATTCATATCCACCAGTTCGCTCACGTGTTCGAAAACGTGTCTTCGCATGGCAGTCTGAAATGCCAGGCAATCGTGTATGCAATCAAACAACTCGGACCGGAAATCGAAATCGTAGCCCTTCTCGACGCGGATGCCATCGTCGACGCAAGTTGGCTAAGCAAACTGGTAACGCCTTTGGCAGAAGTACAGATAGGCGCATCAACCGGCAACCGCTGGTTTTCACCGATGGACGAGCGAGTCGGAAGTTGGGTACGTCAAATTTGGAATGCGGCCGCAATCGTACAAATGCAACTTTATCAAATCGCTTGGGGAGGATCACTCGCAATTACGATGGACGTGATTGAAAAAACGGGCCTACTCAACCGATGGAGCACCGCTCTTTGTGAAGATACGATGATTTCATCCGTACTTGCCGATCACAATTTGAGAGTGCATCGAGTTGCAGATCTTGTCGTCGACAATCACGAAACAATCTCGCTGTCGTCCTGTATGAACTGGATCATGCGGCAGCTATTAACTGTCAGGCTTTATCACAAACTCTGGCCCCTGGTTTTCGCTCACGCCATGGGTGTAGGGCTGGCGATCCTTGTACCTCTAACGGTGGCCATTGTGTCAGCGTTGACGGGTCGTTGGAATTGGGCCATCTTCCTAACGGCAACATGGCTGTCGTATCAGTTGTGCAATATACTCCTGGTTCGAAAAATCACGATGCTCAATCTTCACGTCACTTCCGCATCTGAACACGCGCGAAGCGATGGTTTCGAAACTACGCGCCGTCGGGCCAACCCATTCTCTTATTGGTGTTCGCTCATTCTTGTACAATTGGTCCAGCCTTGGGCAGCCATCAATGCCGCGTTGGCAACGTCAACCGAGTGGCGCGGAATTCGCTACAGTATCAAGAATCGGACCGTCGAACTGAACCATTACACTGCCTATCAGAATCGCAGTAATAACGTGTCAGAATCCATCCGATAGACCCATTCGGTTCGCTCGTATTACGAGGAAGCCAGAACGGATTTCAACTTGGTCGCCCACGCCGCAGCTGACGATTCAGCGTTTCCGTTGACCAGTTTGGCAACCTGAAGATCATCCATTTTTAGCAAACGGTATTCATCCGTCGGCAACCCTTGTGTAATTTCACATTTTTGGTCACAGGCCGTCAGCTTCCATTGCCCACCGCCCGGTCCACGAATATCGAGTCCGATACTCAACTTTGTTTGACCACGGGAAAGACGATCCGCGACTAGAATCCTTTGAGCCCCTTCGACAACGGAGGCCAGTTGGGTCGAAAACCAGCTTCCGACTTCCGGACGTTGAGTTCGGCGTTTGCCCCAATTGTCGGCCTGCCCAAATCTCATAAACCGCACGATGGCATCCTCACCGATGGCCGGGCAGGGCAAATGCCCAACAAACTTCTTCACGTTCAATTTATCAAAACATGGATCGCTAGTTTCGTAGGACTCGTATACTCGCGCGTTGTCAAAAAACTGTTGAGCAAATTCGTTGTCTGCGGTTCGATCACATTCGGCCCCGCAATAGACGACGCCGTCCGAGTTGAAGTAGCGATAGCAAGCATTTATTACCTCTCGCGCCGTAGAACATTTGTCTGGGACAAGATGATAAGTTCGATTTTGAGCTGTTGGCGTCTGACTCACATACGTGATAACTGCCGACACCCAATCTACGGGTACCAGGTTTCTCGGCTCATCGCCACTCAACGGCAATTGGATCGGCGTCAGAAAGGTACCGTTTTCGTCCTTCTTTTGTTGTGGAACCAGCGTCGCCAGCAATCGCAGGTAAAGAAACAGACCGTGATAGGTCGACGTGTAACCTGTCTTGGAATCACCAACAATCACGGCTGGACGAAAAATGGTTTTGCGCTCAAAACCCTTGGCATGACGAACCAGCAACTCAGCTTCGTATTTGCTACGTTCATAGTCGTTTCGAAATTGTTGTCCGCACTCAAGATCCTCTTCACGGACGGTTTCAGTCCTTTCTCCGCAAACATAGGCAGTAGACACATAGCTAAGATTGCGAATCTTGCATTGGCGACATAACTTCAGGACGTTTTCGGTTCCGCGCAGGTTCGTTCGCCAAGGCTCGTTTTCGAAATCTGTTCCGTGAAACTGGAGCACAGCCGCATTGTGAATAACCTCACTGCAATTAGAGGTAATCCAACTCGTTGCATTTGCGTCTAGACCAAGATTGGGCTCCCCGACATCACCTTCAAGAACAACGGGACGGGGAAGAACCTGGCCAAGTTGCTCTTCCCACAACTGCATTATCGTCTCTACGCGCTGTTCAACAGTCAACTTCTTGTGCGGACGGACAATTACGGCTAATTGGCGGCCTTGTAAAAACAGGTCACGCAACAAATAACGACCGACCAAGCCCGTTGCACCGGTCAACAAGATATACTTTTGGGGTCTGGTTTGAATCAGCGAATGCAAGACCGGATTTCTGTTCACTCTACGCCTCTAAAATTGCCAAGACGAGCTCTGAAGGAATAAACTGGATGTTCTGGGATACGTCGAAAAAAAACATGATAGGAAAGAAACATCAAGCTGCGCAAAGTAACTAATTTAGAGAGAGTTTCGTTTCGCCATATCCACCCACTCAAAGCGATTCTATTATGTTCAAATCGAAAAATATGTCCAATAGAGTTCGAAGGCCATTTAAAAGAGCTATCGGGTCATTTCGTGGGGCTTATCGTATCGGCATCCTGGCTTTTGCGATAGCGGAATTGAGCTTCGTACCGGGGGCAATTGGCTGCGGCCAGCAGAATCCGTTCGAAAAAGAGGCGTTTGATGGGTCCGAGCTCACGCCGGGATTGGAAAAATACGAGGTATTCGCCGGTTGGCTGTCCCTTTTTGACGGGAAAACACTTTACGGATGGAAAGCCGAATCTAACGTCAATTGGCACGTCAAAGACGGTGAGATCCGAGCCGATAAAGGCGCTATGGGCCTACTCCGAACCACGTCACAATTTGACGATTTTGAAATTCGGCTGGAATTCAAATCGACCCCGACGACCAATAGCGGGCTCTTTTTACGAACCAGTCCACGGCCAAAGGACCCGGCTGACGATTGTTTCGAACTCAACATCGCCCAAACCGACCAAAACCCTTTTCCAACTGGCAGCCTCGTCTTTCGCGTCCAGGCTACCGTCGACCTTGAACCAGACCAGTGGAACTGCTATCGGGCGGTTGCCGAGGACAATCGGTTACGGGTTTGGGTCAACGATCAGCAAACACTTGACTATACGAATCCGAAACCGCTCGGGCGAGGGTTTATCGGATTGCAGTTTCGTGAAGGCGCAATTGCGTTTCGTCACATCGCGCTAAAGCCGTTAAATCAAAAGAGGCTTTTTAATGGTCGCGACTTGAGTGGTTGGAATACTGAAAAGAAAATGACCAGCCAGTTTTCGGTTACCGTCGCGGGCGAGTTAGAAATGAAGGGCGGCAAAGGTCAGATCGAAAGCATCGATCAATTCGGCGACTTTGTTTTTACAACTCAGTGTAAGACGAATTCGGCTGGCTTGAACTCAGGTGTTTTCTTTCGGTGCATTCCGGGCGATTTGATGAACGGCTATGAAAGCCAGATCCAAAACGGATTTAAAGATAATGATCGTGCGAATCCGTTAGATTGTGGTACTGGAGGAATCTTTCGCCGCCAAAACGCCCGTTTTGTCGTAGCCAACGATCAAGAATGGTTCACCAAAACGATCGTCGCCACGGGTCCACATATGGCGGTGTGGGTCAACGGTTTTCAAGTCAGCGATTGGACAGACAAACGCAATCCGGATCAAAATCCGAGAAAGGGTTTGCGTTTAAGAAAAGGAACGATAATCCTTCAAGGCCACGATCCGACAACCGACGTGTTGTTCAAAGCGATCCGGTCAAAAGAGCTAACTATTCGAAGACCCAAGTCGGACTGACCATTGGTTTGGCTTTTGCCGAAAGCCGAAATTGAATTAGCCATGGGCCGATAAGTGATGTTACACATCCTTAGACGATTAATCAGCCTCGACGGAAATCCATAAAATTGCAAAAACCTACTTCACCAATTGCCGCAAGACTCTCGGAAGCGGAAAACTTACGTTTTCTTCACGAATGATGGCCGGTTCTACAGTCGCATCGTATTTTTCGACAAGCCATTCGATGCACTCGTTTACAACAACTTCTGGTGCACTCGCTCCTGCCGTCATGAGAATCGTTTCGTCACCTTTGAGCCAACTAGAATCAATATCGGAAACCCCATCGATTAGATAAGCGGGTATCTCAGAATCCCCCGCTAGCTCACAAAGCCGCTGACTATTGGAGCTGTTCTGGCTGCCTAGCACGAGACATAAGTCGGCTTGTTGCGAAAGGATTTTGACGGCCTCTTGGCGGTTCTGCGTAGCATAGCAGATGTCTTCTTTCGGCGGATTAACGAGGTTAACGAAGCGCTCGCGCAGTTTCTTGATTATCCGATTTGCATCGTCGACTGAGAGCGTGGTTTGCGTCAAGTAAGCGACTTTGGCATCGCTTGGCAAATCGAGCTGCACGACGTTCTCTTCGGTTTCAACCAGGATCATCGCCTCCGGCGCTTCCCCCATCGTCCCAATGACTTCGTCGTGCCCTTCGTGGCCAATCAAAAAAATCGTATATCCCTCACGGGCGTACTTCAGCGCCTCAAGGTGCACTTTCGTCACCAACGGACAAGTCGCATCGATGGCATTGAGTTGTCGTTCCCGAGCAATTTTCCGGACCTCCGGCGAAACTCCATGTGCCGAAAACAGCAGTACTGATTTCTCTGGAACTTCTTCCAACTGGTCAACAAATATCGCGCCCTTGGATTTGAATGATTCCACCACGTATTTGTTGTGGACAATTTCATGGTAAACGTAGACCGGTGGACCAAACTCACGGAGCGTCAGGTCCAGGCTTTCAATGGCCATGTTGACTCCTGCACAGAATCCACGCGGGCTGGCAAGCAGAATCTTCATTTCGATGTTTCCAAATTAATTGCTGTCCCTCGTATCTTACTTGACCGCTTCTCATTTCGGGAGACAACACTGGAATTCGCGATCAAAAGGCAATTGTTCGACGAGCCCGGTCTCTTTCAATCAGCGGTCCAGAGATTATGATTGGTTGATTGCCCTCTGGCCCATCTTCGTTTTGACCAGATTTGCCATGACCGAAGCCGTTCGTCCCAGAATCAAGCTCAATAAAACCATTGTCGAACAGGGATACAAATACTGTCGCCAGAGAGTTCGCAAGCAATTTCGCGACCAGATTTGGGTCACAAGCAACTTGCCCGTCGATAAAAAAAGAGCTCTTGAGACACTGATGTGGCACCTCATTCAATGCCTTGACTTGCTCGACTTGACAAGCCCCACCCATTTGCCGCTTGACGTTTGGTCCGACGTGCGATCCGACGTCAGCGACGCGTTTTTGGATCAATGTACTAGGGAAGAACTGGCGGCATTGGTGGATTCGTTCCGCAAGTTCAATGTTCCCAAGCAATATCTGTTCGACATGTTGGACGGAGCTGATTCTTGGATTCGAAATCAGCAAATGGACACCTATGACGATCTTAAAATGTTTGCTTATCGTCTAGGCGGTGCGCCCATGGTGGCTGCCGTTCCAATTCTAGGTTTCATAGAACCGGAATATGAAAGTTCCGCGATACGTTGCGGTCAAGCTGTTTTTCTGACGCAACTGTTGGCCAACTGTGTCAACAACATGAAAAAATACAAACACTTTCTGGCAGTCGAGGACTGTGACGACTGCGAAATTGTCCCGGACCGTTTGCGGCTTCGCCAAGGCGGGCAACCTTGGATCGATCTGGTACGGCTTTATTCTGCACGCATCGAAGAGTTATTTTACGATGGCGGCCAGTTGATTAACTATCTCGATTTTGATGGTGCGCGCACGATCAAATCCATACTCGGCTTGCATTGGAAAATGCTGATGAACATGAAGGACGATCCAGATTGTGCACTTTCCGAATTCGGAGTCCTTTCCAAACGCGAACTCTTTGGACTCAAGTCGCGACATCTGATGGGAACGGAGGGCAATGTCCCGGTCGTCCCGAAGAGAACCGGTCTCCATTAAAAAAACGCGTTACGCTTGAACTAGCAGAGTTTCAACTCCAAGACTCAACCGTATTTCTAAGAACGCGATCGTATCAGAAGGAAAGGCGGTGTAATCGGAATAAACATTAAACACGATTAACCAGCGTTAAAAATCGCGAATAGACTGATCAATTAGCCATTTGTGCAAAAAATCGGATTCCTACTAGCACAAATCTATCCCATGTTTAAGTAGAAACTGAAATCCGATCGTTCTGATTTTTCCTAAACATGAATTCTAGAATCACAAACCGCACAACATTTGAAAGAATGAATCAGCGAACTGGTTCAGCGGTTGTTGAGTTGGCGTTGTCAATTCCTTTGATTGTCCTATTCGTATTTGGCTCCATCGGGGCAAGTAACGCGATATACATGCAACAAGTCGTTACCGAAGTTGCTTACCAGGGTGCCCTGGAAGGCATCAAGGTTACTGCGACGGAACAGTCGGTAATCAACCGCATGCAAATCTATATCGATCAGACGTCGCTCACCGGAGTCACGTTTGAAGTAATCGGAACAGATGGCACGGCTTACGATAGCCTTTCTAGCGGACAGTCGTTTCGTGTATTGGCAAACGCTCCTGCCGATTCGATGTCACTTAACCTGATGGCATTATCGGGCTTCAACGACATCTCGGGATTTAGAATCGCCAATCGACAATAGCCTCTGCCAATCAAAAATTCAATAAATCTCCGTTAGTTCATTTTCAGATCTGGGTGTTATTATGCAACGAAACGATCGACGAGCTTCGATTTTGGTGGTCCTTTTGTTGTTACTCCCAGTCATCATTTTGATGGTCGGATTTTCAATTGACTTCGCTCACATGCAGCGGATACGTACGGAATTAAGAAGTGCGACTGACCTTGCGGCAAAAGCTGCCGCTGATGCGTTGTCCAAAACAAGTGACGAAGCGACGGCTCGCCAAGTTGGGATCGATATTGCGGCCCTAAACTTGGTAAATAGCGAACCCTTGACCATTGCTCCGACGGATATCGTCTTTGGAAGATCTACTAAGCAAACTTCCGGATACTGGAATTTCGAGGCCGGCATTTCACCCAGAAACGCAGTCCAGATTCTTGGTTCACGGGCTTCCGACTCTTCCGACGGCGCCGTTCCCACTTTTTTCGGAACGCTTTACGGTCATGCAACTTTTGAACCGGAATTTGAGTGCGTCGCGGCATTCATAGATACCGACATATGTATCGTATTGGACCGAAGTTCCAGCATGAAGTATGCATCGACAAATCCAACGCCAGATGGCTTGCCGTCTTCTGATCCGCGATATTGTGCAGCGCCGTACGCAGACAGTCGCTGGATTGCGCTTGATACGGCGGTGCAAACGTTCCTGACTGAGCTTCAATCAACAATTGGAACGGAACAAGTTGCAATGGTCACATTTGCTAGCGACATGACGTCATCTTGTGGCGAAACAAATATCGTATCCACAGTTGACCAAGATCTCACGACCAACCTTTCGCTAATCAGTTCTGCGATGACCACCAGAAGTACTACGGTTTGGAACGGAGCCACGGATATCAAAGCGGGAGTTGAGATGGGAAACGTCGTTCTTACAGGACCGTTAGCTCGGGCGAACGCCGACAAAGTAATGATTGTTTTTACTGACGGCCGATATACGGAAGAAGATCCGGTTCCGGCAGGAACGCTTGCGAGTACCGACGGAATCACCGTGAATACAATTACATTCAGCCCGGGAGCCAACCAGGCCGACATGCTGGGGCTCGCGAATGCAGGAAATGGACGACATTTTCACGCGGACACAACTGCTGAATTGAACAACATTTTTCGCGAATTGGCGGCAAGCATGACCATCATCGTCAAATAGTGTGGGCTAGTTCAACAATAAAGATGAATGAGAGATGCAAGGCAATGAAAACAGCGAGAGCAAAATGCAATGGAAAGCGAATCGGCAAGGCCGCGATTGAGTTCGCAATGACTTTTCCTTTGTTGTTGGTGTTTGTTTTTGGCGGCATGGAGTTTTCCCGTGCCAATACAATCAGAAACATATGCGAGAACGCCGCACTTGAAGGAGCAAGAGCTGGAATGATACCTGGCGCGACAGCTCAGGACTGCACCAATGCCGCAAACAACCTGCTGAACATCATGGCAATTCAAAATGCCACGGTAACCGTCACACCATCAACAATTACGCCGTCGACACCGGATGTTGAAGTGATGGTTACGATTCCATTATCAGATAATTGTTTGCCAATGTCACAATTCGTGCTGGGAATGACTTTGGAACAGACGGCAAAGCTGCCCCGAGAGTTGATTGAATGATTTTGAGGAGTTGTCCCATTTTGGACGTAATGCCGAGTGGGAAGCGCATCGGTCGGGAACCAAAGGCGGCGTGCAAGTTTCGCCTGTAAACAACAGTCTTGAAAATGAAAAATGCCTCGGACGAATTTTACCGAGGCATTTCATTTGCACAGCCCGATGGAGCCTTATTGATCGCCAATCGAAACGATCTCGCCATCTGCCCGCGACGCGAGGGCTTGGAAAACCACTTCATCAATTGTTTCTCGAACAAAATGGCCGGAACCGTCCGCCAATGCTACGTTGATTCCGCCTGCATGGTAGCTACGAAAATCCTCGAAATGGCCATCGGGATCGTTCGGTGCGTGGTCCGCTGAACCGACGATACGAGACGCCGGTTCATCCACTTCTGGTACCAATCCAACCCAGGAAATCGTCCCAACGTCATTTCTCCGTTCGCCGACAATCATCGTATTGCTCAGACCATCGGTGTAGTCGCGGAATTCAATCTTGCTGTTGGCAAAGAATGAACCATTGCCGTTTTCCGGGCTGAGTTCGATTTCTGTATTTCCAAACACACCGGAGTAGTTGCTGCGACCGACCCAGAGTTCATCGTGATTATGACCACCCCCTTGATACGGGTGAGGATGACCATGTTCGATGTGAACGTCCAAATTGACTAGTTCTCGCGCCGGATCAGAAGGGCACATATAAATTTCGATTCGTGACTGAACGAGTTGCTCATGAATCGGATCGTCAATCGCGATGTCAAAGTCGATTTGATCGAACAAATTTTGCTGTTCTACAAAAGGCAGGATTTTCGCTGACCAACCCCAACCTGGTTCCTCGATATAGGCCGTTTCGTCATTCGTGTTCCATCCGGCGGGAAATTTTCCAAATGCACTTTCGTAGTTGTGTAACGCCAAACCTATTTGACGAATGTTGTTCAGGCACGCTGTGCGTCGAGCCGCCTCACGCACTTGTTGGACAGCCGGCAAGAGCATACCAATCAGAATTCCGATAATGGCGATCACAACTAACAGTTCGACGAGAGTAAATCCGTGTCGTCTTCGTAATGATTTCATAACAATATTTCCAGTTTTAAAGATTTATCTAAATCGTTCTCATATCGAAGCCTTCAAAAATCTCCGCGCAGGTAATGAAATTATTCCGCAGATATGGCTAGCAATGCGACATCAGAAACTTACAACCGAGCAGACATTTCTGACCAAATTCAGACAGAAAAAACGGCGGGAGGAGCTCGACCACGATAGACAAGTGGAACGTATTGAATTTTAAGTCCGCAATCAAACTGTGATGCGGGATTCGAGATGGTTTCTAAATCGACTTCAACCATAACCGGCTGAAACCATGAACTCTGCGCTGAATAATGGCAGAGAATACATTCGTCGCAATCGTCTTGAGAGTCGGACGGCCACGAATCTTTTGATTCTTGATGTGTATGGCTGCAACAAATTGACGAAAGGTGACTTTGCTTACTTTCCTGATGGCCATGGCTATGAACATGAATGGACGCAACCAATCCCGCGAGGAAGGGTGCAACGGCCAAAATTACGGGAATTTTCTGCTTAAGCAGTGCTTGCATCGAAAGGGGGGGCAAAACAAGTAAGATAGATATGCATACGGCCTACGTTTCAAATCCAATTCTAGTTCGCGTCCTAATTTCGTCAACGTCTTATGTGATCGCAATCTGAGCAATCGACCGAGTTTCTGCGTAATTGCGTGAGATCGTCGTTCGCCAAGCTCTTTTAGAACGAACCATTTTGCTGGTTTCTGGTTGCATTGGACAGTATCGGCTTTTGGCGAAAGAGCCTTAATTCCGCCTTCGTAGCAATTCGGCGTCTTACACTCTCCCGATGCTCGTTTGTCAGAAAAGAGGAAAGTTGGGCAAAAGAGAGAGCTGAAGTTTTGGCTATGTTGACGCCAGCACAACGCCGGCTTGGAATTTGTTTTTGACGGCTGGAGCTGAATGCCACACCGTTCGTCGAATGGTGTTTGAGCCTCGGGCGGCATGAGATTCTTTTCGCCGCGATGAACTCTCTCTTAGAACAGCGCGTGCTGCTTTTGATCAATACAGAACACGTGTGACCCGACTTCGGAAGCCGGATGCTCTTGGGGACACGGAACCACGAACTCCCAAAGCAAAGGACTTTTAATCGTCTTCGCCTAAGCCCACCATTTCCAGCAACTTCAATGCGTTCGTTGTTTCCGCGATTCCTTTCATCATCCGATAATCGAACGTCATATGTCGTTTGCCATTTAGATCATGGAACTGTTCTGAGAAATGCACGCTCCTACATGCCTGCTTGAGTTCGTCGGTAGTCGCCAAGTCGAGATCATGAGTCGAAATTGCACCGATTGCATCTTCGTCAATCAACTTCCGGACGACGCGGCTCACTGCAATTTGACGTTCGCGAGAATTTGTCCCTTGCAGAATTTCGTCAAGCAGAAACAACATGGACTTGTCTTGTCGACCGGAAAAAGATCTAGCTGTATCGACAATCTCCTTCAACCGTTTCAGCTCGGCCATAAAAAACGAAACACCGTCGGCCAGCGAATCGATAATGCGCATACTCGATTCGATATGCACAGGCGGCAATGTCATCTTGCTGGCACAAACCACGCTCCCCATTTGCGCCAAAATTGCATTCACGCCGATACTTCGCAGGAGCGTACTCTTCCCGGACATATTGGAGCCGCTAACCAGCAGTACCGTACCTGGCGGTCCCACCTGAACATCGTTGGCGACCCGTCGGTTGTCCAACAGCGGATGCCCCAGCTGCTTGCAATCGATCAAGACTTCTGTTTTTGAGGAAATTTGCAGCACTTCGGGAAACTTCCATTCTGGATGATCGGCTTTCAATTGGGCGAGCGCACATAGTGCTTCCCACTGTCCCAGGTCCTCAAACCAGCCTCTTGCTTTGGATCCTGTGCTGGCCTTCCATTTTTCCAAAAGGTCGAGAATGTGAATGTCCCAGAAAAAAAGAAATTCGAAAACCAAATAGACGATAAACAGAATTCCGTTTCGTCGAATGTTGGCAAGCCATACGAGTAATCCAAGCTTATTAATCTGTTTTCGCGCGTCGTTATCGGCGACAAGCATACGAGTCTGAAGTTCCTTTAGCCGAGTTGAGTGGGCGGGATGGTCTGCCACCATGTCAAAGAGGGCAATATAGGAATTGATTTCATCACGTCGCGAGGAAATCATGTTGAACACATCGTGCATCGAACCGGCGTAAAAAACGGACAGAAAAAAGTTGATCGGCACCAACACCATCAGGGTAGGGCCAGAAATCGTTAACGGAATTACGCTAAATAGCGTCAGCGTAATCGACAGCAATGCTGTGACACTGGTCAGTCTGGCCAGCCACAGCAACCACATTTTGCCTTGTAGCCAGCTTTCACTTTCGGACCATTCAACAAACTGGCTGGGCCCAGTTTGACCAGCCGATAACTGCTCGCAGTTGAGACGAAATTGTTCGCGCCATTCAAATTCTGGAGCCAATTCAGCCACGGAATCTTGACGCAATAAGATCTCGTCGGGCCGTGCACCTTCGCAGACCCAACTCGTCAATACACTGGTGCCGAGTGGCGTCTTTGTGATGCCAATCAACTTAAACAGTGAACTTTCACCGACCAGGTCGAGGTCAAGTGCGACGGGACGAAACGATTGGGGAATATCGACTTCGATCGTACGCAGGTTTTTCCAGTCGCGATTCACTCGGGCAATCGATTCGCTATGCATATTGGCTAACAGCGACGCTTTGCGCATCTCGATCTGCATTCGCTCGTGGTAAACAGCCACCGCAAGAAACACGACGAAAATTAACGCGGCCAGCCAAACCCAAGGTGTCGACACGCCAGCGACTTTGTTGAGCGCCAAAAAAAGCGGAACTAATGAAAGTAGAAACAAAAATCCGCGCAAATAACCTACTTTGCTCCAGCGTCGGGCAATACCCTTAACCTTGGCCTGCTGTTGCTCCAGCTTCGTCTGGTATCGAGCGAGTACTTGTTCGAGCGTTGTCGGCAATTGCATAGTTCGACTTCGTGATGGCGGGTCTTGTTTGGGAAGCTGGAGCGTGTCCATTTGGTCAAACCATTTTTCTGGCGAGGTCGTTTAACCGCACACCCAGTCGGCGGCGAGTCCCGTCGCGCGGTTGGCGGTCTGTCGACTAAATCCCTTGCAGCTCCGTTGCTCTTCTAACTCGTTGAATCGCAATCATAAACGCAGCCGTCCGAAGACTGACATTTTTTTCATTGCCCATCGTCCAGACATCCTCAAATGCGGACGACAAAATCGAATCGAGTTGTGCACGTACGCGATTCAAATCCCAACTATAATACTGGCGGTTTTGAACCCATTCGAAATAACTGACGGTTACGCCTCCCGCGTTGGCCAAAATGTCGGGCAACACCAGAGTACCGCGGTCAAACAGGACTTCGTCGGCATAGGCATGGACTGGGCCATTGGCGCCTTCAATAATATATTTGGCTTTGATGTCGTCGACATTTTCCATCGTGATCACGCCGCCGATCGCTGAAGGAACCAAAACGTCACAGTCAAGGCTCAACAATTCGGAATTTGAAATCGATTCGGCACCGACAAAACCTTCCAATGAACCGTGTTTAATCACGTAACTGAGTGCAGCGGGAATATTCAATCCGTCTTTGTTGTAGTAGCCGCCACTAATATCGCTAATGGCAACGATCTTGAACTCGGATTCATGCATATACTTTGCGGCGTGCGAACCGACATTGCCAAAACCCTGGATGGCAACGCTAATGTCTTTGGGACGACGACCAAGTCGTTTCAACAATTTGAAGGCAAGAATGCCGCAACCACGCCCTGTCGCTTCTTCGCGGCCCGCCGCACCGTAGTCTTCAACAGGTTTGCCAGTGATACACGCCGGATTGAAACCGTGGTACTTTTCCCATTGATTGCGGATCCAGCTCATCGTTTCCCCGTTGGTTCCCATATCTGGAGCAGGGATGTCTTTGTCGGGACCAATAATCTCGTGAATTTGGTCGACGAATTTGCGGCTAATCCGCTCCGTCTCTTTTCGAGACAGATTTCTCGGATCAACACAGATTCCTCCTTTGGCGCCGCCATATGGAATGTTTACAACGGCCGTTTTCCAAGTCATCAACGAAGCGAGTGCGCGCACTTCATCAAGATCCACATCCCAGTGATAACGTAATCCGCCCTTCATGGGTCCACGGGAATTGTTGTGTTGAACTCGAAATCCGACTAGTGTTTCGATCGAACCGTTGTCCATTTCGACGGGGACTTCGACCGTAACTTCCCGCTTGGGCATCTTCAACAGCTTGCGCATACTACTGTCTAAATCAAGTTGATCCGCAGCGCGATCGAAATAAAGTTGAACGGTCTCAAAAGCTTTCATGTGATGAGTCTTTTTTTCGTCTGCAACGGTTAAGTTCATGTGGGCACCAGATAGTAGTTTAGATGAGCACTACGATGATCAAAGTTGATTTCCTACAATATCTTCAATCGACGAGATACTACAATCGCATCTAGAGATTTCGTCTGAATTAATAGCCTCGACCCCAACACCAGCCGACTTTGCGGGTCTTGCAAATCCAACAGGATCGAGCCGCTCGTGACAATCGACACCAACCTATTTTGGAACCTGCTGAAGGAAAGTAGGGTAGTCGAATTATCGAGAATTCAAACCCTTAATGCTGATTTCCAGGCAAAGTTGGTAACCGATCCCGAGCAGCCTCCGGCTGCCGAAATACTTGCCCAATGGCTGGTCGAACAAGAGGCCATTTCTCCATACCAAGCCAAGATTCTGCTCGCCGGACATAGTGGCCCAATGCGGTTCAGCCATTATGTTGTAACCGAGAAAATCGAAGCCGGTCCGCGACAAGGTACGTTCAAGGCAATTCACCACGATACGGGCTATCCGGTGAACTTGCAGTTTATGACTGGAAGCGAACAAACGGATCTGCAAATCTGGCGGCAGCTTGAAGCGCTTGCAGAACGGGTTAGCAGCATCATCCATCCGAATCTGGTGCCAATTTTCGAAACTGTTGCTCTCCCAAATCACCGTTTTGTCGTCAGTGAGAATTCGATCGGTTCTTCACTTTCCGAACTTGTGCCGAGAAAAGGCCGATTGCCGTGGAAGGACGCTTGTTCGATTCTTGCGCAAGTCGCAACCGGCCTCCAGAAACTTCACGATCAAGGCATCGTTCACAATGCGATTTCGCCGCGTTCGATTTGGGTCGCCAGTGGAGGTCACGCCCGACTCATGATGGGCCTGATGCCCGAAAAAAATATCGAGACATCAACCGAAAGCGAACGTGACGGCGAATCCAGGTATAATTATCTGGCGCCCGAAACACTTTCGAGTCAGCCTCAGCTTAGCTCAAGTTCCGACCATTACTCGTTGGGATGTACGCTGTATCGATTGATCTCAGGTCGAACCCTCTTTCCAACAGTCGACCTAAAACAAAAAGTAGAACAGCATCGCTTGTCGGAGCCGAAAGACCTTAGCAAGTACGAGATTCCTGCAAAACTGCAGCGCTTGGTAAATCAACTATTGTCGAAGGATCCAAAACGACGACCGGACTCTGCTCAAAAAGTTGGTGAGTTGCTGGCCGAATTCAGCGGGAACGCCAGTTTGTTTGATCAAACGGTCAAGCAATCCGATGCCCAACTCATCTATCGCGACGCGATCAAATCCTGGAATCCGTTCGCGGAGGACCATCCGGAACAAGTTGATCGCCACGTAACCGTTGAAACTGAACGCTCATCAGCCCAAACGGAAACCAGTTCTCCCACCGACCCTATTACGTCGGCTCGTCGCAAGAAAACAAAGTGGCTATTGCCGATTTCCATTGCCGCGGGGTTGTTGGCTGTGATCGGAATCATCGGCTTGTTTGCGTACACCGCGAATCAGACGCCAATCCTTGTTCAAACAAACAAACCGCCCGTCACTGAACCGAAAAAAATTGACTATCCGGACTTGGAAAAGCCGGATTTCTCGGCCGTCCGTATCGTTCAGGATTTGATCGAAGACGACGGAAATGTGATCTGGGAATCTCCCACAACAGGTCTCCCGGTTGATTTTTCGTATGTGCCGGCGACGCCAAAGCTGATCTTCGCAATCAAACCGGCAGAATTGTGGGCCGAACGAGAGGGCAAACTCCTTTTTCAGAGTCTGGGGCCAGGGTTGGCATCGCGAATCGAAAACTGGAAAGACGAAGTCGGCTTGGAATTCGAGGATATCGCCCAAGTCATCGTATCCTTTCACTCAAATGGAACATTTGAATACGACCCTTTTTTTGTCGTGCATTTAAACGAGCCAGCAACGACTGAGAACCTCGAAATCACTTGGAAGAATCCACCAGCTGTCGCAATTGACGACAACAACATGAGTTACGAGACCTCGGAAAACCGCGCCTTCTACATCATTCAAGCTCCCGACGGTAACGAAGTGACGCAATTCGTATTTGGCAACACCCAACGCGTTCGAGAAGTCGTCGATTCCGGCGGCGCGAGTGTTCTTTCCGGGGCGATGAACAAGCTCCTGGACTGGAGTGATTCAGAGCGGCATTTTACGTTCATGTTTCTCCGACAATCATTGTTTAACGAACAGGGCCAGGCCTTGATGTCAGGTCAATTGTCCAACTTCAACCGACAACTCGACCTGTTTCTGCAGGATGAAATTCGCGGAGGCCTGTTTAGCGTGCATCTCGATGAAGGCACCTACCTCGAGATGGTTTTTGATCAAACGGTGGATCTCCAATCGACCGATTTGCAGAAATCACTTCAACTAAAACTGCGCGACCAACGGGACGAACTCACCCGTTTTATCACGACGATTCCGGCGAGTCCTTATTGGGATAAAGTTCGATTGAAATACGACAATATGCTGTCGGATGTTTATCGAAACCTTCGTTGGAATGTTGAATACCGAACCGTCATCGGCAACTGCTGGCTGCCACCAATGGCGGGACACAATCTCATTGCAGCTTCTGAATTATTAACCGCTTTTTCGGAAGGCGCATCACCCGATGCGGTAGCAGGCGATTCCCGTAAAATCCCCCAAACGATCAAAGAAATGCTGGCCCAAAAAAGGAGTCTTGATGTTTCTACCAATCCCGATCTAAACATCTTGTTGACAGGGATCCGGTTGGAAGTCCTTGACGACTTTGGCGAGCTGCCTTTTGAATTTAACATTCGATTGATTGGAAACGACTTGGAAAAAGAGGGCATCACCCAGAATCAACGACCTGGCGATTTCAAAATAAACGACCAATCCTTGGCCGATATCCTCACGGAGATCATGGTTCGCTGCAATCCAGACAAAGACATTAGTGGGCCAGCTGACCCAAATTGCATAATGGTCTGGGTCATTGGACCTGATCCATCCAACACCGAACAGGACGCAATCTTAATCACGACTCGTGAAGGAGCTGCTCAAAAAGGCCTCACTTTGCCAGCAGCTTTTCTCACCGAATAGCTGTTTGCAGTTCCGCCTTTAGGTGATTTGGTCCGCAGACGCCGCCTAGAGGCGGAACTACGAACGAGCAAATCACAGTGATTGGCCCATGTTCGCCTATCCATCCTCGGTTTTCCGTCATTCGACCGCGGGCTGGCTTGCGTTAGAATACAGGGAAGGGCACAGCTACCAGGAATCCTATCGGTGGAACTTTTTTCAATTCTTTGTGACACATGCGCGTCAAAGCTGCGCGTGACCAAGCCAAACGCAGTGGGGCAGGTTTTGGCCTGCCCGAAGTGCGCGAACATGATTCGGATCGTTCCGCCTCCGGGATGGGAACCTTCTGTTGAAACTGCAAACCTACTCTCCTCCGAACAGTTGGACAAAATCAGGGCGTCCATTTCCAGCGCTGGCTTTGAAGATATCGATGACTTGCTTCAATCGACTCCGCTTCCAACAAAGAAACCTCAGCCAGTCCGTCAAACCGCTGCCGGCGCTGCGCGCACGAAGTCAACATCTCAAAAGAAACGGCTCGCAGCTCCTGCACCCGCGAAACGAACGAATCGCTCTAAGCCCAGCGCACCCGTACTCCCCACCAACGAATGGACGTCGCAACAATCTCAGCAGCGACGAAAATGGCTCTTAATTTTCTCAGCAGCACTCGGCACGATTATAATCGTTTGCGGATTAGTTGGAGCCTACTTTGCGAACGCGTCCCGGAAGCCAACTGAGAAGCTTGCTTCGTCGGACCCTGCACCCTCCGTTGTTGACGAACCGGAAACTGCACGAGACGGTTCGCCAACGACCGAGGACGATCTTCCGGAAACCACCGACCCGGAAGTATCCACCACAGATAGTCCGGAATCCACACCGGACGTTGGCGACGTCGATTCTGCAACGCCCGACGTCACTGATCCGCCCTCTAAAGTCGTCAGCGAAGACGTTCCAGCTCCACCTGAGGCAATAGAAACTACCGCCGGCGAAAACACGAAGCCGCCCAATCATCTGGCGAAACCTCCTTCTAATCCTTTAGCATCGTTGCCGACCGAGCCGGAAAAGATTGAAAAAACGGATGACATCATTGCCCGTGATGTGCTCGGAAATCCAGCGGGTGATGATTCCAACCTTGGAAGCCTGTCTGAATTGCTGGATCAAGCCAATACGTCCATTACCGAAATAAGTGACTTGGCATCCGAAATTCAAGATCAAGAGACGATTGGAATTTCAAAATACTTTATCGATCTGCCGGAACAGACGGAATTCCCGGTTGACAAAAAACTTGAGCTGCCCTGCGGCGGTCTAATCGCAGAGAAGACGCCCTTGATTGTCGTACTCCGTTCCATTACCGCAATCACAGGAGTCCCATTTGCTTTTGACATTGAGAATTTGAAAGCGGCCAATTTTGACTTTTCGCTTTCAACGAATATCAACATGCAGCAAAGTGAAGATGACAGAATCGATTTCGCCATGGCGGTTGACGAGGCAATCTCCCAGCACAAATTGACGCGAGCACAAACACCCGATACCGGGGTCGTCGTTTTGACCGCGATTGACATCAGAGAACAAACGGCTGCCGACTATCAACTACCGGAGTTTGCAGCGAATCCCGAGTTGGGTGCGAACATGGTTGTGTTGGTGAAAAAGCTGATTGCGCCCGACACCTGGACTCGCAAGAATTCGCCGGGAACGATTGAGTTAGAGGGCGACAAGGTTTCCGTCAACCAAACCCCCGAAGTTCACCTTCAACTGCGGCAGTTCTTTGGCAAGCTCCGTGCGATCGAAGCTGGCGAACCGGTGTTGAGTCATTGGGAAGCGGCGCAGACTGCGTTGGCGAAGCCCACAAATCTAAAGCGATCCTTGCCGCTAACGTTGGAAGAACTGCTTTCAAATATCCAGCTAAATACCGATGTCGTCGTTCTAATTGACTGGCCGGAACTGGCGAGAGCGGGGTGGAATCCAATGACAATCGTTCCTGGAAACATCATCGAAGAGTCCGTTTATCAAACACTCAAGGAAATCGCTCGTTCGATGAAACTTACGATACGGGCCGTCGACAGTACCACGGTTGAGTTGACCACGTTTCGTGCTGCGGCAAGCCGTCCGGAGATTGAGCTTTTTTCCTATGGCGATATTATCGAAGGCCCGCTCCAGCAGGAACAGGTCTTCGACATCGTCACTCAAGCTCTTGGCCAACAACTCCGCTCGAACCCGAACGTACGAATGGAGTTCTTCCCGCAAATTAATTGTATCGTTTCAGTTGCTCCACAGACTTTGCAACGGCAGCTGGAATTAGTTCTTAACAAACTTCGCAAAATCGGCCGCTAGTGCGTGCCGCACGGACGTATAGCGGTCGCGGCGTTCTGATTGCCGAGCGAAACCGACGATAAAACGCCAAACTCAATCCAAACGTGTTTTAGACGTCGCGTCATTTCTCTCAAACGACGCGGACACGTCCAAATTCACCGCCACGAATACCGTAATTTTTCGCTTTCAGCGAATAATGATCGTCGAACCACGATTCAATCAGACCGTTTCGATTCAAATCGTAACTTGGAGCAAGAGCCAAAGTGTGCCCTTCCGCTGCATTGCGGATTTCGTAATCATCAACCACAATCTGTCCGCCCTTGAATACCCAACGCGGGACTGAAAACATCTTTTCAAAATTGGCATCGGGTGAGTAAACAGTGATGTCCGCATCGGCCCCAACACCGAGGTGCCCTTTGTGCTTTAAACCCAGAATCCTGGCCGGACCTGACCGCGTGATAATCGCAATTTCATTCAGCGTGTACTGTCGATCCAAATCACCCAACGAACAATGCTGGAGAATTTTCGGATTTACTTCGGCCAGCTTTTCGGACCGGTAATCGCGATCCATTAGTAGCCGAATGATTTGCGGATACGCCTGGAAACTTCCTCCGTTAGGATGGTCTGTGCTCATCACAACTTTCCACGGATCATCGACCATCAGATACCATTCTAGTCCAATCGCCCATTGAAGCGCGTGCACGAATTGTCGGTTGCGATATTGGATCGGAGAGATTCCGCATCCGGACTCCAGTTCGGTATCTGCGGAATACCATTTTTCGCCACTGATCTGATGTAGATAGTGTCCCAACGGTCCGTCTCCAGTCATGCTGGTCGTTCGTCCGAACATGACTTGACCCACGTCGACGGTGAGTTCATTTTGCTGGTTGACAAACTCGGCCAATCGTTCGACTTTTGAACAAAGCGAGGCCTCTTCTTCGCCGCCCCCACCGTACGAATGAAACTGGATATGGGTCAGATGAGCTTTTTGCCCGGCAAGGGTCTTCATGGTTTCAGCCGTCGTTTCCCAGTTGCCTGGCATCCCTAGGTTATTGCAATGGATGTGGGCAGGATGTGGGAGCCCAAGGGAGTTTGATGCACGTACAATCGCGTCAATTATTTTTCGAGGTGTCGTATTGAACCCTTCAACATCCTGGTCCAGGTCGCGCGCGTTTCCGTCATGCCGTTGTTTCCAAAGCTCAACTCCTCCCGGATTAACCAGCTTGGGTGCAAATCCGCCGGAACGATGCAAAAGCCATCCAAGAAACGCTTCCAATCCCGGGCCATCATTTTTGGAAACGCAATCCATCACGTAATGGTTATTTCCGACCAAGACAAAAAAGCCGGTATCTAGATTTGGAATCTGGCTGAACTCTTGGTGCACGTGGCGAGCTGCCAACGGAGATATCGCCGCATCGAAACAAGTCGTGTAACCCAAGCCGGTGTACCGATATCCTGTTGAAAAAATATCGGGCACGTTCGCCATGTCGCCAGACTCGATCGTTTCGCGAGTCATCTCCGGCTGCAACTTGCGGGCCGTATTGACTTTGGGACCCGCAATATGGCAATGCATATCCACTGCACCGGGCATCACGACCATCCCGGTCACATCGATCGTTGACACGTCTGCGCGCTCGTCTTCTGGCGGATGTACAATCTTGCCGTTACGGATCCAGATATCCTGAGTTTGTCCGTCGGTCCCATTTGCCGGGTCGTAAACGGTGCCACCAGTGATCTTTTGATACAAAACTACGTACCAGCCTCGAAAGTGACTCGATTTTGAAAGTGAGTTAGTTTAACGGGGCTTCTTAGGATTGGCCGATGGGGGGTTGGTGTCTTGGGTGGGTATCAGCTCCGTCGACCCAATATCGATTTGCGAGACTTCCTGTTTTGACTTTGCGTCTTGGCAAATGGGCGAAATCCGCTCGTCTTGCGAAATTTTGAG
Source organism: Planctomycetaceae bacterium (assembly GCA_024638965.1). Classification (GTDB taxonomy): domain Bacteria; phylum Planctomycetota; class Planctomycetia; order Pirellulales; family Pirellulaceae; genus Mariniblastus. The sequence continues at coordinate 16,467 of JAHEJI010000016.1, read as the reverse complement.
TTCCAACTCAGCCAAAATGGCGTCCAGTTTTTCGTAGTTGCGATGAATCCGATCCAGCCTTTTTTTCATCATAGGACTGTCACTGGATACACCGTTAAGATCAATCTCGAGTTTTTCAATCGAGATTTCTTTACCAAAAAACTTCATTGAATCCTGCGTAAGAACATTCGTATGAACTTCAATTGTTAGCAGCGAACGAATGTTTAACAACCCTGTTTTCTTCACCGTATTGGCACAAGGCCATGGATTTGGGCCCGAAAACCCACCGCTGGCAGATCCATACCCAACACATTCATGCCTCGCCCACATCAAATAATCGTCAGACTTTATCAGTTCCAGCTGCCAGTCGAACAGGTTGAATCAGACATATTGCGGGAATATCGTGATATCAGTTTTTTATGGTTCCACGTCGATACTTGATGTGGAAAAATGGTTATTTGGCGAAAAGTAAATTCGCTCTCGGTTATTCGATTTGTTTCTTAATGGAGCCTACTGCGTTGAATCGCTCGCTCAAAAAACCAATGCACCTTACTCTCGTATTTTTGATCATCGCGTCGACAAGCGCGACGCTTTTGGATGCCCAGGAGTTGTTCCGAGAACCCACGGTCCCGGCACATGTTGCGGGTCAAGAAAACGCTAAACTCCCGGTTGAAATTCAAAAAACTTCGATTGCTAAACCTGACAATCACGGATTGAAGGCCCCCACGCAAGATTCTCCTGGATTCGTTCCCGATGCGAAGCCCCAGACCCGTTTGCGTCCGATTGTTCCTCGTGGCGGCGTCCCAGCGAACAACGTGCCAACTGAAGGAGTCTTGTCACCGGCCTCACGAGGAATGGATCAACAAAGTGTTATCGAGTCAGCGGAATCTCGTTCGAGTTACGACGAATTTCAACCGATCATTCCCGGCCGGACGGATTTACGATCGATCGTGGAAGGAACATTCGAAGAGAACGAACTCCCGCCTGAGGAAAACTCGGGGCCGGAGGTCGTCACGCAACGATATCCCGATGGCAAACCTCAATTGATCAAGCAAGTCGCTCAGGATGCCGAAGGCAATTACTACAATCATGGAGATTGGACGTTATTGAATCGTCGAGGCCAAACTTTGGCTGAAGGCCAATTCAAAGAAGGGGTGATGGATGGTCTGTGGAGGCGTTGGCATCCGCAAGACGGAGGCGGAATTTTCGCGACTCGGCCATTCGACCTGTTTAAGGGACCGTTCTTGTCGACGGCAACGTTTTCCAACGGCGAACTAGAAGGCATGTGGACGTTATACGACAACTACGAACGGAAGATTTTCGAGATTCCCTACCGCGAAGGGATTCGCGATGGTACTGCCTCCTGGTGGTTTCCCAATGCGGTCAAAATGCGCGAAGTCATCTTTAAGAAGGGTTTGATTGATGGGCCGTTGAGAGAATGGAATGACCAGAACGAACCTGTTCGTTACGAAGAATTCATTGATGGGAAAAAAATCATTCGCCAGACAACTTTCTATCGTCCCAAGATAAAACAGGACGAAAACTATTTTCTTGACGGCAAACTGGAGTTGTCTGGTGGTGACGATTGGTGGCAGGCACGACCAGCCGGCTTTCAGGTAACGGGTGCACGAATTCAACACGGCCCCGCATTAGCCTGGTACGACAATAATCAGCCGAAAATGAAAGGCCAATATCGAGACGACGTTCGCGTCGGTCGTTTTACCTGGTGGCATCAAAACGGGCAAAAGGCACTCGAGGGCGACTATGACGACAAGGGAAATAAGATCGGTTCCTGGACGTGGTGGCACCCCAACGGAATCAAATCAATTCAAGGCCAATACAAAGATGATGTGCCGACTTTGGAATGGACCTGGTGGGATTCAAATGGACAAGTCCAATCAAAAGAAATTATGGACGAGCAGGAATCCGAAATCCAAATAACAGAAGACTCACCCGAAAAAAGCACGGATGACGTAACTAACAAAGACGATGCGATCCTGACTACGCCCGATGAGTTTGAGGGACTCGAAGAAGTAGAGCCTTTTGGTGAAGGCTCATATGACATCTTACCTGGCAAGAAGCCGGACGACGAAGATATCACTGCTGACGAAAACAACTCGGATGCCGGCGCAAAATCCGGGGATGGTTAGTTTCGACCAGGCCGCTGGTGGAATGTCGCTAAGGGGTTGAGCTTGGTGTTTGGCCAAATTGTCGTTCGACAGCTCAAACGTTAGTATCTAATGACTGAGTTTGACCAATTCTCCAAATCCTGAGCCTGCATGCCTAGCTTGATAACTCTTTTCGCGTTGATGATCTGCTGTGTTCCTTGTTGTGTTTTGGCTCAGGAATCATCAACAGAAGCTAAGACAAGTGTGCAATCGGATGCGGCCAAGCTCAAACAAACCGTCAACCAAGCGTTTCGATTGACTCATGATGGTTGGAGTTCAGATGAAGTCATTCTCGATGACGAACTTCATCAGGCGTTTCTAAAAAAATGTTCTGTCATCCTTCCCTCGGTTTCAGGAGAAGAATTTGGCTGGACCTTGTTGAATCTACGCAAGGCTGGCAAACTCGAAACGAAATCAACTCGCCGTAAACAAGTCAACTGCGATCCGGTCGCGCATATCGCAGAAATCGTCGCCCGGTCATCGACCGATCAGTTCTCAGTATCTTTAGATCGGATTATGGTCTCGCCAGAAATGCGGGTGGAGTTCAACCGTTTGGCAAAGCAGATTGACCCCGAGGTCGATCTTTATCTGGTTCGGCGGGCTGCATTCAAGTTGCGAAAAACAAGACAGTTGAAGCCTGAACTGATCTCGCGAATCGTAGATTGGGGTCGCAAAATTGAAATTTATTCTGCTGCGAAGACCACAGCCAAACCCGACATCATTCCTGAACACCCGGGGATCTACATCTTTCGAGATCACACTGGTTACCTCTATATCGGTCAGACGGACAACCTCAGACAACGATTGATAACTCATCTTGATGAATCGCATCGTCTGTCACTCGCCAAATATCTTAAAGCTCAGGGCGCAGAAAAAATCTCGATCGAGATCCACTCTTTTCCGCCGGATTCGCGAGCCAAAGAAACGATGGTTCGTCGGGCCTACGAATCGGAACTCATCGCTAGCCGCAAACCCAAATTCAATATCCAGCCGTAGCTTGAGTTGTGTCGGGTCGTTGATAGGTAGAATAAACCGAAACACGTTTGTAGTGAGTTTTCTTTGGCAAAACGGTCAATGATGTTATTTGGCCAGATTTAAATACTCAATGCTCAAACTCGGCACGATGTTTGCACCCTATGAAACCCATCTCGAAGCAAAACCGCCGGACCCTTCACTTATCAATACAAATATGATCTTTTGCGTATTCCAGTTACTCGCGGAAAGATCAGGGAAGCCAATCGAATGATCAATTTGATTACAGACTGTCGCAAGTTCGCGACGCTAATGATTGCGTTTGTCGTCACGCCATCGTTTTTGAATCTCCCAATCCTGAATTCCCAGGACGAACCGAATTGGGGCGACCAACCCGTAGTGTTGCAAGGTTCCGATGAACAACCGATCCAAACAATCATTCCAGCTTCCGTTCCGGCCGCGACCGAAAAAACTTACTCCGTTTTCGAACCTCCCACAGCCGTCGACCCGCAAACCGCGGATCAAACGATTCAAAAACCGGTTCCAGAAGGCTATTTGCCTAATCCGGCTGACGATGTCGTTTTGCCCCAGGAAACCGAAAACGTCGACGATCCAAATCTGGATGTGTTAATGCGAGGACCACTCCACGAAGCGTTTGCAGCCGTCTATCAGCACGACGCCAGACCATCGCCACTTGTCAAACGTGAACCACCGGCGGTCATTGAAGAGCTTCCCCCAGAATACAAGCCCGAGGGTGACAACGTGCAATGGATTCCGGGATATTGGGCCTGGGACGAGGACCGCGTTGACTTCATCTGGATCAGTGGGATCTGGCGCGACGTCCCGCCGGGCCAACGCTGGATACCGGGTTACTGGCAAGAAACAGACGACGGATATCGGTGGGTAACAGGATTCTGGACGAGTGAAGAACAACAAGAACTTAACTACATGCCTCAGCCGCCCGAAAGCATCGACAACGGACCGTCGTATGCTGCCCCAAGCGATGAGCATTTCTACGTTCCGGGAAACTGGGTCTATCAAAACACCAACTACATCTGGCAATCAGGTTACTGGGCGCCTCGCTGGGAAAACCGGATTTGGATCCCGGCTTGTTACGTGTGGACACCTAACGGTTGCCTTTATCGAGCAGGCTATTGGGATTATGAACTTCAACGTCGGGGAGTTGTTTTTGCACCCGTCTGTTTCCGAGCGCCGGTCTATCGACGAATCAGTTATCGTTACACACCCAGCTGTGTCATCAATACCAATTACAATTTCCTGGTTCACCTTTTTGTCCGCCCATCTTGCAACCAATATTACTTCGGTGACTGGTACGGCTCCAGATACGCGTCCAGAAACTTCTACTCGTGGTCGAGCTATCATGGGACTTCGCATCTGCGGCGAGCGTACGATCCGCTCTACGCTTACTACAGTTGCCGCACAACGAGATACAACAATGTGCAACTGGTTAGCTGGGTTCAGAACCAACACCAGTATTACCATCGCCATCAGGCCTCCCGCCCGCGGCATACGCTTCAGGCTCAAATCGACTTTACCCGCCGGTTAGATCATCGGGATACGCACATTGATGCAATCCGAAGGGCGTCTTACGGCGAAAACTACGGCGCTCACGTTCGCAAACACAACAGCAAGAACGAGTCTACCCGCAACAGGTACCACCGCATCCAGAACGTGGAACGGTTAACTTACGTTAAAGCGACCAATTCAAATCGTGAGATATCACGACAACGACAGACTCTCGCGCAAAACAATCGCGGGAAAAACGAAAAAGCCAACAAACTCGTAATTCGGAATTCTGAACGCAGTTCGACGCGGCAGACTGAGCAAGTTCGTCAACAAATTAGAGACAACGATCGAACCAGTAACCGCCAGGGTGGAGGACGACAACTCGACCGCAAGCTTGGTCAGGATAACAGGACACCAGCTCGCGTTGCGAAGACCGAGCCCCAGCGAATGATTGACGAAATAAATCGCGGTCGGCAACGTGACAAAAAAGTGGCTAAGACCCAAAACCGCGAGTCCACGAAAACTCTCGCACAACGCGTCGAAGAAAAACGCAAACTCGACTTGCAACGTCTTGAGAACGAACGACGTCAACAGCAAGTCCGCCGCGCAAACGAACGCGCCCAGGCCGACCTGGCAAGTAAACAGAAAGCCCAAGAAAGGGACGCGCGAAAGAAGGTTGAGGAGCGGATCGGATCGGAAAAACTTCAACAGGAAAAACTCGCGGAACGCAAACGTCAATTGGCACGTGACGCCGAAAAAGTGGCAGAGTCCCAAAAGCAACAATCCACGAAAACGCTTGCCCAGCGAGTCGAAGAAAAACGCAAAATTGACATGCAACGCATGGAGAACGAACGACGACGACAACAAGTTCGCCGCGAAAAGGAACGCTCTCAGGAAATTCTGGCGCGTAAACAAAAAGCTCAAGAAAAGGACGCTCGAACTGAGGTCGAAGCGCAAATTGCGTCAGATAAACGTCAACAAGAAAGAATTGCTACTCAACGAGAGCAGCAAAAACGGCTGAACGAAAAACAACTGGTTCAACCGAGAGAAGTTCAACAAAGAAATTCAAAACGGGCGGCGACCCTCGAAGCGCAAAAGCAAGCTCAGCGGAGACGCGAGGTACAGCAACAAACTGCACAACGACAAATGCAGGAATCTGCCCAACAACAACGTGATGCGCAGCGGCGAGCTGAACTGCAAAAGGCCCAACGTGATGCCCAACAGCGGGCTCAACAGGAAGCTCTAAAACGGGCACAACGTCAACGCGCAATTCAACAGCCGGCCAAGCAACAAACAACGCGGCAATCCGCCCAACAACAAAATCAGGGACAACGGCTGGCCAAGCAACAACAAGTCCAACGCGACGCGCAACGGCGTGCTCAGCTCGACGCTCAGCGGAAAACGCAACAACTTGAAGCGCAAAAACGCGTGCAGCAGCAACGTGATGTTCAGCGGCGTGCCGAACTACAAAACGCGCAGCGCGATGCGCAACAGCGGGCTCAGCGCGATGCTCAACTGAAAACACAACAACGAGAGGCACAAAAACAAGCGCAGCGGCAACGTGATGCTCAACAACGAGCGGCCCAGCAACAGGCGGCCAAACAACGTGCAGCTCAACAACGTGCAGCTCAACAAAAGGCAGCTCAACAACGTGCAGCTCAACAAAAGGCAGCTCAACAACGGGCGGCTCAACAACGGGCAGCTCAACAGCGGGCGGCTCAGCAGCGGGCGGCTCAGCAGCGGGCGGCTCAGCAGCGAGCAGCCCAGCAAAGGGCAGCGCAGCGTGAAGCCCAACGCCGACAATCGCAACGATCAAAGAAAAAAGGCAAGTAAGACGAGTCGGTGTAACGGTGGCTTCCTGCCGCCGTCCTACACTTTGACTCGACGTGCATCTCTCCGCTCCAGCAACTGAGCGGTGATGCTAATCGCAATTTCGCTTGGCTGGTTCGTACCAATCTTCAATCCTACCGGGCAGAGAAAACTCTCAGCCCGTTGTGCATCAACTCCTAATTTCTTCAACTCACGTACCAACACGCCTTTTTTGGACTTGCTCCCGATAACGCCAACGAACGAAGGTTGCGGTTCGCGTTTGAATAACGCTTCAAGAATGGGTCGATCCGAGCTGTGCCCCATCGTCATTGACACAACGAAATCCGATGCCGTGATTTCGTTTGTAAAAGCAGTCAAATCTTCAGTACAGATTTTCGTCAGTCGGCTCGAATTCGGCAGACGGTCAATCCATTCTTGACGCGAATCGAGACAAATCACTTTGCAATTAAGTGTCAACAAACACTTGATCAGTGCCTGAGCAACGTGTCCCGCACCGAACACGATAATCCGCCAGTCGTCCCGGTTGTACACTTCGAAAAACAGCTTGACCAATCCACCGCATGTCATACCAATGTCCCGTTGCAGATTCCAATCGACCAACTGGTTTGGATTGGCGGAACGATCAGTCAACATTTGTTGGGCGTGTTCAATCGCACGAGCTTCGACTTTGCCTCCGCCGACAGTCCCGTGGACAAGCCCACCTTGGTTGACAAGCATTTTGGAGCCGATGTCCTGAGGCGTACTCCCTTTGGCTTCAACCATCGTGACTTGCACGAATGGCAGATTCGATTCCGCGAGGTCGGCAAGTTTTTCGATAAAGGTTTGCGAAACGGACATCAAGATGTCTCTGCCCATCACTTGATCGATTTGCCACTGTCGGTTAGGCATCGCAAAATCTCTTCACCGGTGGCCGGCAGACAAAGCTGAGGATCAACTTCGGATTCGACGAACGACAACGCATCTTTGACAGCAGCCCATACAGCCACTCCCAACAACAGGGGCGGTTCACCGACCGCCTTACTGCGACGGATATTGTGAAGGTTTTCATCGTTTTCAAACAACTCACAATTGAAAACCGATGGAAAATCGGTCGTCGCTGGAATCTTGTATGTCGTTGGCGAATGCGACAGCAAATGGCCTTGTTCATTATAAACAAGGCATTCCGCCGTAACCCACCCCATGCCTTGAATGAATCCACCTGTGATCTGCCCCATGTCCACGCCTGGATTGATTGACTTGCCAATGTCGATCAAGAGATCGACTCGCGGAACTGTTAATTCACCGGTGAACCGATCAATGGCGACTTCAGCGACAGCCGCGCCTTGCGTGAAATAAAGAAACGGATTTCCTCTTCCGGTATTGCGATTAAAATCGACGCCAGGTGTGACATAAAATCCGCGCGCGCCAAGATCGATTCGATCGCGTCGAGCCTGATTGACGAGTTTCCCAAAGCTGATTTGTTTGTCCGTCCGCCGGGAGTCACTCACGATTCCTTCCGCGAAGACGACGTGCTCCGGAGACTTAACCAATCCTTCTTCGTTTGAGGTAAACAGGTCTGCTGCATAATCGGCCAGTCGGGCGCGAATTTTGCGACAGGCGTTCGCTGCTGCTGCACCGTTAATGTCTGTTCCAGCGGATGCTGCTGTCGGAGAAGTATTGTTGTTTTTTTCGGTCGAAGTTGGCATCACGATTACGTCGCGGTAGGGAACGCCCAATTCGTCGGCCACCAATTGCCGGATCTTGGTATTGAGGCCTTGACCCATTTCCGTGCCTCCCGTTGAAACTTGCACGGTGCCATCGGTGTAAACGTTGACCAGAGCGTTGCCTTGATTCAGGAATTTGCTGGTAAATGCAATTCCGAACTTGACCGGCGTCAAGGCGAGCCCTCGTAAGACCATGTTGTCGATTTGGTTCGCTCTTGTCACTTGCAGACGGCGGTTTTTGTAGTCCGAACTTTCTTCTAACTGATCAAATATCCCGGGCAAAAGATTACGCGTGAAGATTTGACCATAGGGTGTGACATTTCGGTCTTCGACACCGTAAAGATTTCGGCGACGAACTTCAATCGCGTCGACATTTAAATGCTCGGCGATCCGCTGAATGACATTTTCAATCGCTGCTACCGCCTGGGGGCCACCAAAACCGCGAAACGCCGTGTTCGGAGGCAGATTCGTGAAACAGACTTGTCCGTTGAGTTCGACGTTGGGAAAAAAATAGCCGTTGTCGGCGTGAAGCATCGCTCTTTCCATCACCGACGTGGAGAGGTCGGCCGCAGCGCCGCCGTTGGAATAAAAGTCGAACTTGCTACCTTCAATCACGCCTTCCGAGCTAAATCCAACCGACCAAATTGCCAGGTACTCGTGCCGTTTTCCGGTCACGCACATGTCGTCGTCTTTGCTGTAGACGACCCGCGCGGCGCGACCCGTTTTTAATGCGACTAGCGCTACCATGAGTGCTGGAAGTGCGGCCTGAGTCTCTTTGCCACCAAACGCGCCACCCATCCGCTTACAAATGCAAACCACTTGGTGATTTGACAGCCCCAACACCTCGGCAACTACCGCTTGAATTTCAGTCGGATTTTGTGTGGAACTGTGAATGATGAGCTGATTTTCTTCGCCGGGATAGGCGATCGCGGCTTGTGACTCAAGATAAAACTGCTCTTGTCCGCCAATCTGAAATTGTCCGCTTAGTTGATGAGCTGCATTTCTTATCGCAGTCTCGGCATCGCCGCGGGCAATTTGACGACGAAGTCCAATAAACTTTTTGCTGTCGATCGCGTCCTGTATTTCGAGAATTGGCGGCTCGGCAGTTGCGTTAATCTCCACCGCTCGGCGAGCCTTTGCGAGTGCCTTAGGCGATTCGGCAGCGATGACAACCACCGGCTGTCCAACGTACATCAATCTTTTGTCGGCAAGAAACGGCTCGTCGCGAAATAACGGCCCCCACAAGTTGTGAGACCCGACGTCATCCACCGTAAATACGGCCACAACTCCGTCGATTTCAGTTGCGGCTGACGAGTCAACTAAATCGAGAGTCCCGCAGGCAACCGGGCTGCCAACAAACGAGACATGGAGTTCGTCGCGCAGCATTTCCAGGTCATCAATGTAGGGAGCTGTCCCGGTAACATGGCCAACAGCCGAGTCATGCGGAATTGTCTTTCCAACCGATGGCATAACGGACCTTTAAACCGCGATCGACGATCGACTTTGCGACTGATGGTAATACTTGACCAGGACGTTTCGTGCCAGATTGTAGCGATATTCGTCGCCGCCACGCACGTCAGAAATCGGTGAGATCTCGGCGACTGCGATGTCGCCAGCCGCGATCATCGTTTCCTCACTCAACAATTTGTCGCGCAAAAATTCTTCCGTCTTTGAAAGACGTAGGACGGTTGTTCCCACGGCACCATAGGCAATTTTGGCGTCTGCTATTTTGGACGCGTTACGCAACACCCCTTTGCTGCTGCCTTCCGTATTAAGCCAAATAGCGGCCGTAAAACTGGAAATGTCCAGGTCAAGACGACGTGAAATCTTATACAGCCGCAGCAATCCTGTTTCCGGCAGTGGTATTGTGATTCGTGTCAGCAGCTCACCAGAGTTGAGATCGAATTTCTTGTAGCCGTGATAAAAGCGGTTAATGTCAACGGTTCGAGTTCTGTTGACACTTGAGATGGTCAACTGGGCATGGCAAACCAACAACAAAGGCAACGAATCTGCGACGGGCGAAGCATTGATAATGTTGCCGCCGAGCGTACCGGCGTGACGAATTTGAGGTGATCCAAAAGCTGAGACAATTTTTTCAAACTCTGGCTCGACCTGGCTGGCAATCGTCTGGATTTCGGCCCAAGTCGCTCGAGCACCCGCGTCGATCGTGTTGCTGTGGACGAAAACTCCTTCAATTTCGGTCACTCGATTCAAATCGATCCAAATCCTCGCCTCACACAATCCTTTATTGAATTGAACGCCAACATCCGTAGCGCCAGCGACAATCTTGGCATCGGGATGCCTGCCCAGAAGTTGGAGCGATTCGTCGAGGCTTGTCGGACAAAAAACCTGCAGCTGTTCAATATCATCACGTATCGAAATAGAATCACGCTGTGTCTCACGAAACGCGGCCAATATTTCCGTCGCGTCGTACATCTCATTCAGTGTCTTAGTTGGGGATTCTTGAGCTTTGAGTCCCGCCTCAATGATCGGCGAATAACCGGTGCAGCGACACAGATTGCCGGTCAAACCGGCCCGCCATTGTTTCGTTGATAACGAACGTCTTTCCTGCAACAATCCAGTCATCGCCACGACAAATCCCGGTGTGCAAAATCCGCATTGAGAACCGTGACAGTCAATCATTGCCTGTTGGACTTCATTTAACCGAGTCCCAACATCTGAACAATATGTCGAATCAGAATCGGCCAAGCCTTCAACGGTAACGACGTGTTTTCCATCGAGCTGAAACACAAATTGAATGCAGGAATCGATGAATTGATAAGACAACCGAGCGTCACCATCGGGTTTTCCGACGAGTACGGAACAAGAACCGCAGTCACCTTCACTACAGACAATTTTGGTACCGCGAAGACCAAGTGACTGACGAAGATAATCAGATAAGGTCAAAAATACTTCGACTCCCTTTATTTCGTACCGTAGCCCATTGATGTAAAGCAAAATGAAATCGCGCATAACAGCTGCGGGGTAAAGTTACGCGTATTGGAATGCAACTGTTGTAATAATATACTCGACAACCCTGTTTTCGCCTACGCTTTTCAGGTGCTGTGGTTAACTACAGAATTCGTTATGAAATCATCTTCAGGCAAGCTATCCGAAGCACGGTTTTCTGCTGCGGCGGCTCGCGTAATGGACCGTTGCGAAGTGCTTGCAAATTTCAGTGAAGAGAACAGTGCCTTGACTAGACGATTTTGCTCTCCACCCATGAAGCAAGTTCATAAGGAAATCGGTAGCTGGCTGGAAGCGATCGGTTGGACCTCCGAAATTGATGCAGCTGGAAACCTACTTGGTCACAACACGAACGTCGACCGACCAGCTGTCCTGATTGGTTCGCATCTTGACACCGTCCGAAATGCTGGAAAATACGACGGCGTTCTCGGGGTAATGATCGGATTGGCGATCGCTGAATTGATTCGTGAGTCAAAAACTGAACTTGCCTTCGACGTAGAAATCATTGGCTTTTCCGAGGAAGAAGGCGTGCGATTCGATTCACCTTACATCGGCTCAAGCGCGATCGTGGAGTGTTTTGACAGCCAAGTCTTAGGCCAGAAAGACGAGGACGGGATCACCGTTGAAATGGCACTCGAATCCTTTGGTTGCAATCCGACCGAAATCGGAAACGCCAGTTTTGCGAATCGGAATATGGCAGGATTTATCGAAGTACATATCGAACAAGGTCCGGTTCTTGAGATGGAAAACTGTCCCGTGGGGGCTGTTTCTGCGATTGCTGGCCAGACTCGAGCTACGATTGGGTTCGAAGGCAAAGCAGGACATGCGGGAACCGTTCCGCATGTGCATCGGCGCGACGGATTGGCCGGTGCCGCCGAATTCATTTCAGCTGTCGAAAAGAAAGGCCGCGAAACCGATGGTCTGTTCGCGACCGTCGGCGACGTTCGAGTTGAGCCAAATGTCTCCAACGTAGTTCCAGCCTCAGCCATCGTTCGAGTCGATCTTCGCCATGAATCCGATTCGGTCCGAATGATGGCTTGGCAAGCACTAAAAGAACTGGCCAGTCAAATCGCGGGTCGCCGTGGACTTATACTAACCCTCGAAACCAACTTGAATCAGCCGGCTGTCCAAATGGACAAAGAAATTACAAATTACTTGATGAAAGCCATCTCCGATTGCGGATACAAGCCAGTCCAAATCCCAAGTGGTGCGGGTCATGACGCTGTCATTATGGCGCGAATGGTGCCAACGAGTATGCTGTTCGTTCGTTGTCGTGACGGTATTAGTCACCATCCCGACGAACACGTTGAAGAAGCAGATGTCGTTGCGGCAATCAAAATACTGTTTCGCGGTCTGGTTCGAATCTCGAATGGACTGCTAAAATCACGAACTTGATGGATACAAAACGATGGACGTCTATGGCCAGACACGAAGTCGCCTTGCTCGCGACCATGCACTCATCACGCCCGATACTCACGTCGATTCCCCGCTCGTCGGTTGGTCCAACTCGACCAGCATCATTCACATCTCGCCGGAGATCGGAGCACGTTTTTTGCAATACACCGCCAAGATGGGATCTGGAGGTAAAAGTGGGCTACCGGGAAACGGAGTTGAAAGGTTCATTTACGTCGACAGCGGCTCGGTCGGTGTTGACGTCGGCAGTCAATCGAAGGCTCTTGGCTTGGGAGGATTCGCGTTTTTACCGGCAAATGTCGAACACCAAATTGAGGCAAATTCGAATTCGACGCTGATTGTCTTTGAGAAGCTTTACGTTCCTTTCGATGGCAAAAAAGTCCCGGCCCCGGTTTTGGGCGAAGCCGATAACGTTAAAGGCGAGGCCTTCATGGGTGATCCCGATGCGGTGCTGCAGACTCTGTTGCCGATTTCGCCCGAATACGACATGGCGATCAACATCTTTACCTACCAACCTGGAGCGACATTGCCACAAGTCGAAATCCATGTCATGGAACATGGTATGCAGATGATCGCTGGACAGGGTTTATACCGACTTTCTGAAAGTTACTACCCAGTCGGTAAAGGCGACGTGATTTGGATGGCGTCCTACTGCCCGCAATGGTTTGTGGCGATGGGCAAACAGCCGGCGGCTTATATTTATTACAAAGATATTCACCGCGACAGTTTGACCGATCGACAGGAGCTGATCCAGTGAAGATATATCTGTCAGATCAATCATACGGAAAATCACAAGTCCGTTTGACCCGCGTCGATCGCGATGATGCTCGGCACAATCTCGTTCAATTGACCGCCCAGATTTTACTCGAAGGCGATTTTGACAACGCCTATGTTGAAGGCGACAACTCCAACGTTATTCCAACCGACACGATGAAGAACACCGTATACGCGATTGCAAAAGCGCATGGTGTCAAAGACATCGAATCATTCGCACAAACGCTGGCTCAACGGTTCATCGACAGGTTTGACCATCTCGAAAAAGTGGATGTTCGCGTTAGACAACAACTATGGCATAGATTTGATCTCGACGGAGAGGACCACGGTCACGCGTTTTTAGGTGGCGGAAGTGAAGAAAACACCTGTCATGCCACCGCTTCGCGTGAAGCAATGACGCTGAATTCGGGAATCACCGGGCTTCAAGTTCTCAAAACGACCGAATCAGGTTTCTCAGGATTCTTGCGCGACGAGTTTACTTCTCTAGAGGAAACCGACGATCGAATTTTCGCAACAACAATTACCGCGCATTGGCCGTGCCAAGATCACCAACACGACTGGACAACAACACGCCAAACCGTACGAGATTTGATGCTCGATGTCTTTGCCCACAATTACAGTCCATCGGTTCAGAAAACGCTTCACGAAATGGCCGATTCCGTTTTGTCGGCGTGTCGCGAAATTGACGAGATTTCGATCAAGATGCCAAACCAACATCATTTGCTGGCCGATCTCGAGCCGATCAACCTGGAAAACGATAACGAGGTTTTCGTGCCAACGAACGAACCGTTTGGCGTGATTTCGGCTACCATCAGGCGGTCGGAAACCTGAGGATATTTTGGTGTGTTTGTTTGTGCTGTTCGACTCTGCGAGGTTGTAACTTTATTCGTCGTTAAAAGGCCGGAACAAGCTTCGCGCCGTACCGGCAATGCCGTATCGTTACAATTTCATGCCGGAACCGCGCATGACTTGTGCCGGCCGATCTCGAGCTTGCTCAATAGAGCTTACAAGTGGACGGCTTTCCGAGTCGTTTCTGTACATCAGCCTGTCCCTGGCTGAGATGTGGCGTCCGAGTCTGGGACAGACTCGGCTACAGAAAAACATCAAACCTCTCCGAGTCGTGTCCGATAATAAGACTCGGAGAATCCTACTTTGTGAAAGAAAACAATGAAACCTTTCGCCCTTTGTAGTTCCCGAGTCTGCACGCCCGATGGTGTTCGGCCGGCTGCCGTGCTGATCCGCGGCGAGACAATCGAGTCGATTGAGGACCCCAAGTCGCTCGACCCGGACATCGACAGGTTCGAATACGGCGATTTCGTTATTTCACCTGGCGTCATTGACACCCATGTGCATGTCAATGAACCGGGTACAAATTGGGAAGGCTTTGAATCGGCAACTAAAGCAGCGGCTGCAGGCGGCGTTACCACGATTGTTGACATGCCTTTGAACGGTCTACCGGTAACAACCGACGTTGCCGCACTTGAGAAGAAGCGCGCAGTTGCGCGAGGTCGATGTTGGGTTGATGTGGGTTTCTACGGCGGTCTCATCCCGGGAAATAGCGATGATATTCCCGAGCTGATTCAAAAAGGCGTGCTGGGAATCAAAACATTTCTTTGCCATTCTGGTTTGGAACAATTCCCCAATGCTAGCGAGGATGATCTTCGCCTTGCGCTTCCAATTTTAGGAAAGCAAAAGATCCCACTTCTTGTGCACGCCGAACTAGTCAATCCGAATTGGCCTCAACCATCGGAAGGTAACACAGATTATGCGGCGTACGTAAATTCACGTCCCGACGAGTGGGAACTGCGAGCAATCGAATTATTGATTCGCCTTTGCAAAGAATTTGAGACGCCGATACACATCGTGCACCTGGCGACTCAAAAGGCGCTACCCATGCTCGTCGAGGCAAGAAACGAAGGTCTGCCGATCACGGTGGAGACATGTCCGCATTATTTGTATTTTGCTTCCGAGCGAATTCCGGATGGTGAGACGCGATGCAAATGTGCGCCTCCCATCCGCAGTGAACTAAATCGGTCGATGCTGTGTGGCGCACTGGGAGAGGGCGTGATCGACACAATTGGCTCAGATCACTCACCGTGCCCCGCTGAAATCAAGTTTTGTGAGCTGGGCGATTTGAATCTTGCTTGGGGGGGTATTTCCGGGCTTCAGCTGACGTTACCTGTGGTTTGGACGGCAGGGTTGCAAATGGGTTGGCAACCGAATGATTTGGCAAAATGGCTTTCTGAAAACCCCGCCAAGTTGATTGGGTATGACAGCTCAAAAGGCAAGATCGCGGCGGGATTCGACGCCGACATCGTTGTCTGGAATCCGGATGCGGTATTCAAAGTCGATGCAGATGAACTTCTTCATCGTCACAAGATTTCGGCATACGATGGGCAGCTTCTGCAAGGTGTGGTTCACCAGACTTTTGTGCGCGGCAAACCTGTTTTTGAAACGGGCGTGGTTGCCAGACAGCCAATCGGCAATTTACTGAATCCGAATTCGCGGGACGAACCGTACGACTCTTCAGCCGCAGATTTGGAAACGCTGGAAAAACTCCGTTTCGTATGGAACCTCGGCGTACCAAAAAAAGAATCTGCCGCTAAATCAAAAATATCAACGTACCTCAATCATCTCTCCCACGAAGATGCCTGGCCGGAATTGAACCGATGTTGCGCATCACCGACTTGGATCCAACGCGTTTTGGATGCTTCGCCTTTTGAAGATGACTCGATGCTGATCGACACAGCAACTGAAATTTGGAAGGAGCTGGATCGCGAATCCAAACTGGAGGCCTTTGCGGCTCATCCTCGAATTGGCGACGTCGAGAGCCTGCAAGCCAAGTTCGCCGATACTTCGGATTGGGCTGCGGCTGAACAGGCGGGCGCGGGTTCTGCCTCAACAGACACGATTCAACGACTCGCCGAACTTAATCATGTTTACATTGAAAAGTTTGGATATATTTTCATCGTCTCCGCCACGGGCAAATCGGCGCAAGAAATGTTATCGATTCTGGAATCGCGTCTGCCCAACGACCCCGAAACCGAGTTACAAATTGCCTCGAACGAACAACTAAAAATCACCTTGCTTCGATTAGGAAAATTGAATTCATGAGCAGTCCCATTACAACTCAT
>JAHEJI010000015.1 GCA_024638965.1 Planctomycetaceae bacterium | reverse complement strand
CGGTCGGACGGTAAGTTTAATACCAACCAACCGGAACAAGTACACGGAGTCGAATTTGGCGGAACGTGGAGCCCTCGTCACAACTTCATGGCCACGGCATTGTTCGGTATCGAGAACAGTTGGCACGATTCTGAGTATGCTAACTTTGACGAGGACAATTATCCGATCCTGTTTACAATTTGGTACGCACCTACCGCTCGGCTTTCCTTGACGACTGGCTACGCCTTCTTTTCAAACTGGATCGATCAGGATATTACGATCGGATTTCAAGACAATCCGACCGAGACGACTCGTTGGAACTATGACGGGTACAACAACCTGTTCAGTTTGAGTGCCAACTATGCCTGGACCCCCTGCACCCAATTGGTCGGTGGAGTCGAGTGGGATCGAGGGAACAACGTGTTTTCCGTTCCCCCCTCAACAGCAGGCGCGAATTGGTCAGCGCTACCGACGTTCTCCGATGTGCTCGTGGAAACCACGCGAATCAACATAGGCTTCGACTACGAATTTCGACCGTTGACGACCACCTATTTCCGCTACGTGTATTTCGATTATAACGACCTGTCGGCGAACGTTGACAGCGGCACAACCAACATGTTTCTCGCCGGGTTCTCGATGCTCCGCTGATCTTGATCGCAGAGTTTTCTTACGAACTTAGGTTTGACTGGCTGTCTGTGTTTGGAAAAATTCCACTCCAGGGTCGACGCTCCGGATGTGTAAATCTCGTTGGGGGAACGAAATTTCGACGCCGGCTTCAATGAAAGCTCGATTGATGCGGGTGTTCAAATCGTCAATCGTTGGCATCCGGCTGTCAAAGTCGTTCAAGAATACACGTGCGACTAAGTTTAATGAACTTTCGCCAAACTCCAGAAAAATGACGGTGGTGGGCGGGTCGCTTACGACTTTGGGATGAGCATTGCAGATTTCCAGGAGCAGTTGTTTTGCCTTTTCCACATCGGAACCGTAGGCAACGCCGACGTTGATTTCGACGCGATTAAAGGCATCGCTTAGCGTCCAGTTGACCAACCGTCCGGTGATGAAATCCTTGTTCGGAATCACAAATTCTTTGCGGTCCAAATTTGTGATCGTTGTTGCACGCGTCCGGATTTTTGTGACCATCCCCGTAAATTCGTCGATCGTAACCCAGTCACCTAGTCGCAACGGTCTTTCGAACATCAGAATAATACCGGCAACAAAGTTGGCAAATATCTCCTGTAGTCCGAACGCCAAGCCAAATGTCAACGCGGTCGCCAGCCATTGCACGTTTGACCAACCAATCGACAACGCTCGAAACGCCAGTATCATTCCAACTAAAACGATGGTGTAGCTAATCAACGATTTCGTAGCATGCCGAACCGATCGATCGACCGGTAGCTGGTTCAAAAAAATCATTTCCAGCGTACTTGGCAGACTTTTGGCTGCCGCAATTGTAATCGCTGCGATCACCAGGAACAAAAGTACATCCCCATAAGTAACCGCAGTCAGCTCTTTTTCAGTTGATGACGAGACGGCGGTTCCCGCCGCAATAAGCGGGCTGGGCTGGAAAGTACCTTCCGAATTTGGTTTTTCTCCATTCGTTTGGGTTGCAGTTGTCGCGGGCACCACATTCGAGGATTGATTCTCAAGCAGTTGACTGGGAAAAACCGGTTGCTTGTCCAGCGCTTTGAGTGCGGGCAGCACATCGGCCCAGATTATCCACAAGCCAAATACCCAAACGATCCACATTCCCAGTCCGACCAGCTTATTCGCTTCCACCGCGTTCTCATCGATGTCCATGACGGGATCTGTTTCCGGCAGTGGGTCGGGCAGAGTCGGTTCGCTGCTGCCGTCGGTGGATCCTTGCCGCGCCTTCAGAGATTGTCTGCGTAGTTCCCGGTCTGCTTCCCGTTTTCGCTTCGCGGCTTCGATATGAACGTGACGCCGCCGGACAAGAATGAATCGCATCAAAAGAGCCCGTAAGGTTTCCACGATTACCGCAAATACGAACGTCGAAAACGCGCAGATTACGAGACTCACGGTCGTGTAAAAGTATCCCCACACCGCCAACACCGCAAGCAACACAGGGAGAGAGAGAATTGCGTAATACCATAGTGATGAAGTTTGTGTCGCCCAGGAACGTGGATGGGTACGAAGATACTGGTGAAAGATTCCTTTGCTTGGTGAGAGAACATGTCGGAGAAAGATGAACAGGCAAACCATTCCCGCGACGAAAAATGGCCGTTCAATCAGATCGACACGATGAGACAAATCGTGTCGCTGAAAAAGAGCAATCACAAACACGATCCCGGTACCCACAAAACTCAGCCAGCCAAGATTGTGCTTCAAGATCTTGACCGCGTCGTTTGACCAGGTGAGGTGCATTTGAGCCAAGCCACTGTCTCGACAGACATGTCGCAGAAATTCGATCGGAACTGCAAACAATCCAGCTGCGACAAAAGCGAATCCCAAAGCCGAAAACAGCGATCGACCGTCGTTCAACGGGGATCCCTGAATTGCCATTCCAACAAACAATAAGGGCAGTGGCGCGACGATC
Source organism: Planctomycetaceae bacterium (assembly GCA_024638965.1). GTDB lineage: Bacteria > Planctomycetota > Planctomycetia > Pirellulales > Pirellulaceae > Mariniblastus. The sequence continues at coordinate 45,672 of JAHEJI010000015.1, read as the reverse complement.
GCCAGCAAGCTGGTTGCAAAAAGCGTTCGAATCGTGGGCCAAAACGTATCACACGCCCCACGTGCCGCCACTTGTCCCATCGAGCGGATCTCGGCCCTTAATCGCGGCCGAAAAGCAATCAGACCGCCAATCGCAAATAACAAGAAAGTAAAGAGCAAGGGCGAAGCTGAAACAAGTTTTCCAAAACCGATCTGGACATCTTTCCAGCTAGATGCTCGAAGAAGTCGAAGGTCACTTTCATCGACCTTTAGCTCGGTGAATAACAATTTGTTACTCTTGATCCAGAAAATTCTCTCATTCAAGTAACGCCTATATTCTTGGGAAACATCGGCAAGAGTACGATAGCGATATTCCATGTCGACCAATGACTCAAACAACGCACGCACGTTACGTTTCGACGCGTCGAGCACATCTTGTCGCGAAGTCAGCAGTGACTTTATTTGTTCATCGAGAACGATCCGGCTCGCCTCCGTTGACTTATCATTTGCCGCCAGGATTGCTTGTTCGATCGCCTGAGGATCGAATTCTGTTTGTCGCCGTGTGATATCGAAAAGTTGAAATTGAATATTTTCGACTTCAAGTTTTGTGGTTTTTGCTTTGTTGAGATTTAATTGTGAGTTGGGCAGTTCCGTTTTCCGCTGACGCAACAAGTCTCCGACAGAACCGGAAAGGCCTACCTGTTCGACCATGGCTTCGGTTTCAGCGTACTGCGTTTGCAATGTCTCAAGACGCTTCTTCAAATCGTCTAATTCGGACTTAACGGCCGCCGATCTTGCGACAAACTCTTCGTTCTGTTGAGCGAGCTCGGTATTGATCTCTAGACTCTTGGCCAAGACGGGATTTCGATTTGCGACGGCCGCCTGCTGTTTTTTGGCCTCTGACGAAGCCTCGGCCGCTGCTGTTTTTTCGCGCTGACTCTGTGTCTCCTCCAGCCGCGTCAGGAGTCCTTGTTGGCGAGCAAGTTGAATTCGATAAAGTTCGCGCTGAAGACGAAGAATGCCCTCACTTTCCTCGGAGTCGAATCGAGATAACTCGGTTTTCATAAACGTCGATTCGGTCTCAAGCTTCTGCTTTTGGATGACCAATCGAAATCGTTTGGCCCGCCCCAGGATCGAGGTGTCACCGGCCGGCGTGGTATTCAACTGAGCCTCGACTTGCGGGAGTTCTGACTCGATTGCCAACAAGCGAATTCGAATTTCTTCCCGGCGGGCTGTTCGTCGGTTCCCCTCATTGTTTGAATCGGTGGTCTGCTTTTTTAGTAACTCGACTCTTTCCTGTATCGCTTTGATTTGCTCCGCTAATGCGTCATTATCTGCCGGCACCGTTTGGGCTGCCGAATCAGCCTGTTTGTATGCTGCAATTTCCTGTTCCAGTACTTTTCGCTGGTCGACAACGTTGGGGAGTTCGTTGTAGGCCTTCGAAAGCTTCGTCAGCTCGGCGACGCGCGCAATGTCCCGTTCCGCAGCAGTTAATACATTCTGAATTTGGGTTTTGGTCGCGTCATCAACGTCGGTCGCCGCTTGAAATTCGGACTTCAGCTTCGCGAATTCATCCGTTGTCGCGGAGGCTGGCTCCTGAACGCTTTGCAACGCAACACAGACCGTTGATTGCGCAAGGACAATCACGCAAACAAAAGCAGTTAAATACTTCAAATGTTGCATATCTGTTTCAGATTATTATCGCGTCAGGCCGAGGGCCCGGAGAATCGAGGGGCGGTGGGATTTTTCAACAACTCGATCCCCAAACTTTTCTTTATGTGCGCGATTGCGAACAATGTCAAGAAACTTGAACATTGAATTTTCGTAAGCCTTGGCGATTCGCTTATAAGTCAATGACCTGAGTTTTCGTTCGCTTCGCTTCAATCGGTCTAGATCCTGCATGACTTCGTTGGCTTCAAAAACATAAAAGAAATTCTCGACGTCCTTTAACAAGTCCATATCTTCATAAAGGACCACGGGTGTTTCATTTGGACACGTGGTGTCGTATTGAAGATTGGCAACGTACCCGCCCCCCTCAGTCGCATAAACCTGCAATTTGAACTCTCGCTCATCTTCGTCGTCTAGATCAACTTGGAATTGTGTTTCCGCGATCAACTGACCGTTGAAACGCATCTCCGGATGGTTTTTGTCTCGCATCACGATTTCGTTCATGGTCTCGCTTCTCCAGGTAGAATTTGGCTGTTCTGTATCGAAATGTTCGATGAGATACTTCAAGCTCACGATTGCCATCCCTGGGACACCATCTGTTCTCCGATTGAAGAAAACAAACATGTCAAAAGAATAACGAGTATCAGTTTCGCTGAATTCGATTTCATGTCTGGATTGAATATGCCAAGCTTTATCATAAGCTCTTGATGCAATGATTATGCCAGCCAAATCATAAAATAATAGCCCGAATTTACATCGATGGGCGATGCCGGCCGAGTAGTTATTGCCCAGTGCGGTTAAACAGTGCCCGCGCCGCGAGCCAAGTCTGCATTCTTCCGGGTCATTGTTGAATTACTTGTCGAAGACCTGGTAGGGGATCACCACAACTGGAACTCGTGTGTTCCCGCAAATCTCAGAGCTCAGCCATCGTTCTAAAACGAAACCATTGCTGGCTCCCATTACGATCAGATTTGCTTGGCGGCCTTCGGCCACTTCGATGATTTCATCAATGATCGGACCGTGGCACAACATGCATTCGACTGCGACGTTGGCCTCTTGTGCGGCAGTTTTCATGATTTCCAGACACAACTCACCGGCTTCGGATGCGTGCCCGGGACGAACCACGTGCAGAGCTAGTATTTCTGCGTCGATCGCCGACGCGATTTCCATTATGTAGCATGCGGTCTGGCGTGCCGGAGGGACGCCTGAAGTCGGTACAAGTATTTTCATGGCATATTGAGCTGGGGTTCTTTTCAATAACGTGTTTCAACTTGTTGACCACATTGCAATAACTGTGCCAGTGGCCAACCAAAGATGAGAGTCAGTTGAAATCAAACCAATTTCTCGATCCATAATGCCGCGCAGCTAAGGACGAGAAAGAACCCGCACATATCGGTCACGGTCGTCAGAATGGGACCGGAGGCAAGTGCCGGATCCATGTTTAGGCGACGCATGATCAACGGTAACGTGCCACCCAGCGAAACTGCCACAATCGTATTGGTCATCATCGCCAACCCGACGACCGCCCCCAACCACGGATTGCCTTTCCACAAGAATGCGACCGCGGCAATCAGGCAGCCGAGCGCAAATCCGTTGATCAACCCGACGCCGAGCTCCTTAATCCAAACACGGATGACTTCATTGGCATCGACCAATCCCAGTGAAAGTTCTCGCATACTGACGGCCACCGCTTGATTGCCGCTGCATCCACTCATGTCGGAAATGATTGGCAGGAAAACGGCCAGGGCAATGACTTGGGCCAGCGTCTCCTGGTAAAAGGCAATCACGCTGGCTGCAATGATGTTCAGGAAAATGTTGATGCTTAACCAAGCCAGCCTCCGACGCGAACGAAGAACCAATGGCATGGTACGCAGCTCTTCATTCACGATGCCCTGTGTCTTCAGGTAGTCTTCCGCATAATGTGTGGCCATGGTTTCTTCTACATCACCGCGGCTCAGAACACCGACAAGCCTGGCTTGTTCGTCGACAACAGGAACGCCGACGAATTTGTGTTCTGTAAAGAATTGATGAAGGTCTTTGAGAGGCGTATGTACGGAAACAGAAAGTGGTTCGCGAATCATAACGTCGGTCACCAAGACATTTCCCGGTGAAAGCAGCAAACTTCGAAGGGGCAAGACGCCTTTGATTTTTCCCAACCGATCCACGACGTAGACGTATTGCACGGAAAAATCTGAATAGATTGCAGCGTTTGCTTGTAGATTGTCGACAACCTGCCTCACCGTTTGTGTTTCGTCCACGGCCACAAAACGGACGACCATGATGCCGCCGGCTTCTTCATCCTCGTATTCAGCCAGCGTCCGAACGGTGGACGCGTCTCGCGCAGGCATCTCCAAGAGAATGGAATCCATCGAACGCTGGGAAAGCTCCCCAACCAGGTCGGCTTGTTCGCTCTTGGGCAACTCCTCGAGAATACCAGCGGCAGCCGCAGGTTCGATCTCGCCCAATAGCTCAACTGCCTGGACTTCAGGCAAGTTATGTAAATAAGTCGCCGCGCGTTCCGGATCGATGCCGATTAAAAATTGTTGACGAAGTTGCTCAGGCAGTCGCGAGAGTACGACAGTACGATTGGCCGAAACCATTGAGTCGACTGCTTGTTTGGCATTCTCGAGGTCGCCAGATTCGAGCATTTTAACAACATGCTGTAACTGCTCACTGATGTCGTCAGGTACTGCGTCAGTTTTGGAATGAGTCATGAAAGTATTGTTTCATCTAAAAGGCGCGAACTGGAATAACGAAGTTCAGCCAACTTCATTGCTAGCGAAAAGTCGTTTGTCAAACAATCGACGATGAATCCAAAAGTTCTCTTGGTTTTTCATCCTCAACATTGTTTACCGACAACCACCGCAGGATGACTTGTTGCGCCAACGGCTTGCCACTGGTCAAATCTGTCGATGCCGGAACAATCTTTCCGCCGGCTCGATGATCGTGCCCGCCACCGTGCCCGAGGCCATCCAAAGTCGCAAGTAGCAAAGAAGTTGCATTGCCGCCGTGAGGAGATGTCCGGACCGAGACAAAGGCCGCATCCTCAAGCTCGGTTCCACAGAGGACGCGGTGAACTTCTTCATCGCGAACAAGTAGATCAGCGACTTCTCCGACAACTTCAACGCCCTGCGATTGAGGCAACCAGCATACTGCAACGTCACCATAAACACGAGTATTCTTGAGGGCTCTAACAAGATCCGTGAAATAGACACGAACCAGGGGCGCATTTTCGATTTCGGCAAGCAGCGACGGGGAACCGTATGTCGTCGCCCAGATCAAGACGTCGCGATCAAGCGCAGTATACCTCGACTCATAGGCGCACGTTTCCGTTCGCAAGGCGTACCATATGGCCGTCGCCAACTTCGAGGAGGGCACGACGTCGTTTTCGATGAGATAGCTGGCGCCGATTGACGCACAAGCCGCAACCTCGCGAACGTCTTGAAACAACAAATGATGATTGGGCTCAAATAATTTGTGCTGGTGGTGGTCAATGACGGCCAACAGTCGTATTTGACTCCTGGTCACAAAGTGATTGGTGGCGCCTGCACCACAATCGACGAGCATCGCACCCAAACCTCGCCCACTTGGAAATTCGGAATCAGCGACCAGTTTGATTGGTGGATTCAACAACTTCACCATTTGTTTGTTTTCTGCTCGAACAATCGCGCCACCAGCAACTGCGTGGACATTTTGCAAACCAAAATGTCGGGCTAATTCGACCACGCACCAAGCCGAGGCAATCGCATCGGGATCGGGATTGTCATGCATCACGACGAGAACCTGATCCTCCGCTCGCATCGCGGCAATTAGTTTTTCTGTCTGCTTCACAATCCTTCCACCTGATAGCTGGGTCGTGATCGGTGTCATCGTGTTTGGCGAAAACTGAGGACGGTTAAATCGTCCGGTTTACCTGTATATTCATCGGCATTTATCATTCGAGATCGCGATTCCTTGATTAACAGTTCAACTTGACTTTCAAAATTCCCTGCGCGAATGATCTGAACAATTTCGTCGCTCGTGAGATTGTCAAACAATCCGTCGGAAGCCATGACCAGCGTGTCCCTGGCAGCCATCGCCAAGCGGGGCCCGATTTCGATTTTCATCGTCGTGCTTCCGACGCAGTTGGAAATAAGATTGCGGTCTTCATGCAGGAGTGCTTCTTCCTCGTTGAGTACTCCAATTTCAACGGCCATCGCAACTGGCGCGTGACCCACAGCAAGAAATTTAAGTCTGCCCCGGTTACTGCAGACAACTGCGCTGGCATCGCCAACATGAATAATCCTCAGACTGCCATCGCGATATTCTGCCACGACCAATGTCGCGCCCGCCCCGATCCTCCATTTCAGTATCTCGCGATTAGCGGATTCGATTGCATCGAGCAGGTGCATCCGCAAGCGACTGCCGGCCGCGGCGTTTTGACAATGCTCAATCACGGACTGAATCGTACTTTTGGCAGCGCGGTCGCCAGCGTTTTGGCCGCCGATCCCGTCGGCGACCGCCAATACTCCATGAGTTGGTGAAAGTTGGATTAGGGCAGCGGCATCCTCATTATTCGATTCCTTACCAGGGCACCGGTACGAACAGCCGACAACCGAACCGCGGCAGAAATCAACCTGCCTCGCTTGACTTTCGATTTCCTCGAACCAGGTTTGACACATCATGTTGATTCTCGGGTGAGCGATCATCGGCTTCGTTTCTGTTTCTTGAGGTGGCGTAACGCGATCGGATAAAGCCTTTCAAATTCCTCTTCCATCTTTACGGCATCTTTAAAACGGTTTCTCGGGAGAGGCTCGATCGCTTTTTTGATGAAGCGAATAAAGTCTGGGTGAACATATTTGTTCCGCAATCTACTGGCCCCCGGCGGCGGCCATGCAAAAGGATATTCCGGCCATGATCCGGCAAGCATTCTGAAGATGATCAGTCCTAACGAAAAAACATCCGATCGTGTCGAAGGTTTGCCCATCGCCTGTTCCGGAGCCATGTGTCCGATCGTTCCGGTTCCGGAACCCAAAATTGTGATGCGTGCCACCTTGGCGATCCCAAAATCAGTCAATCGCAGAACATCCTCATCAAAGAGGATAAAGTTTTCCGGTTTGATGTCGCAATGAACGATTCGACAATCGTGCGCATACGAAACGGCAGCGATCATTTGTTCGGCGAACAGGAGTGCCTTTTCGACGGACAGTCGTCTGCCCAGCCGATCGTCAAGTGTTTCCCGCCCCAACAACGTCGCAACCACAAAACGATCGTCAATCACATCAGCGTTTTTCAATTGAAGAATATTGGGGTGATCGAGCCGGGCGACCAGACGGACTTCCTGGCGAAACAAATCCAACATTTCTTCATCAACCAGATTGTCAAAAGGCACTTTCAAGGCGACCCGGATCCCTTCGATCATATCCAGAGCCGCGTAGACTTGAGCAAATCCACCGGATCCGATTTGGCGTTCGATTTTGTATTTGCCTATTCGTTGGCGTGGGCGAAGCCCTGTATTCGTTCTTCTTTTGACCGTTCGCATCGATGTTCTGGGTTTCAATCCTTTGTTCATTGAAAATCACCTTGTTGTTTGCGTGTCGAGAACCGTGATCGGGTTGCTGTTTTAAGACGAATAAGTCGCGATCTTGTGTTGCAGTTCTTCGACGACCGACTCAAGCAATTGGAAGGTTGGGTTTGCTTTTTCAAGAGAATCTGATTGCCCCATTTCTTCGAGTTGAGCGCACAGTTCGCCAGCGAATTCCGCATCAAATGTCCGGACCAATCCCTTGAGGCGATGAGCATTATGGTGCAGAGCCCGCGCATCTCCGCTGCGGATCGCCTTACAAATATTCTCCAACAGCTGGGGAGTTCCCTGTGTAAAAAAGTCCATTTGCATGCGGAGTAACTCTTGATCACCACCAAAACGTTCCAGGGCAATCGCGAACTGTTCCGACTCATCGCCAACATCGTCGTCAAAGTAATCGGTGGGACTCTCAGACTCGAGGCCATTGTCCGCATCGACAATGGTCTGAGTGATATGTGTTGCCCAGTCAGGTGTGTCTTGAATCAACAACTGGGTATCTAGCGTCTCAGATTCCGATTTCGCTTCTTGAACCGAGCGGTCGGTTCGTCCCCATCGCTCGACTTTTTCAAGCAGTTCAGCAACGTTGATGGGTTTGGCAAGGAAATCATCCATCGACGCTTCCAAACAACGCTGTCGATCTTCGTCCGTCACATAAGCCGTAACCGCGATGATCGGTATGGAAGCGACATCCCCTTTGAGCACTCGAAGTTCAGCTGTCGTCTTTAAACCATCCTTATCTGGCATTTCAACATCCATCAACACCACGTCAAAGTCATGTTGTTGGACCAACTGAACTGCTTCTTCACCGCTCGTTGCCTCGGTCCACTGATGCCCTCGCTTGCGCAGGACTTCGGCGATCAACATTCGATTAGCTGCATGATCATCAACCACCAAAACGGACACGGGTTCGGTTGCTGGCTCAGTTGACCTTCGGTTATTGGTAGGTTTTGCCGTTTGTCCGGCAAGCTGCAATTCGTCCGCCGTCAATTCCGTAACTGGACGACCTATTGCACATTGTAAAACCGTTGCCAGGTATCTGGGTGATACCGGAGTGACTAAATAATCTTCAATTCCAAGTTGGCGACACTGATTGATGGCGGCCATTCGCACCCCCGGCGAGAAGATCAGCACCTGCGGCGGGCCGTTTTCTTCCGTAAGAGTTTGCGCCAGTCGGTAAGCCTCTTCATCCAGGCTATCCACGTCAATTAGCACGATATCGTATTTATCATATTGAAGGGTTTCGGACGGAGAAAACGACGATCGGATCTGAACTTCCCATTCCGCCAACCAGTGGTTCAACCTCGCGTGAACCAATTCGTTTTCAGAAAACAGCAAGGCTTGCTTGCCAACCAGGGCGGGAATACTGGCTGCCAGTTGCGTTTCAGTTGATTTGGAAAACGTCAACACAAAATGAAAGGTGCTACCTTTTCCGATTTTGCTTTCGACCCAAATCCGGCCGCCCATGAGTCGAACCAGCTCTGAGGTGATGGACAATCCGAGACCCGTCCCGCCATATTGACGATTGACGGATGCATCCGTTTGATAAAATGCTTCAAAGATCCGGCTGATTTTTTCTTCGGCGATTCCAACACCGGTATCACGCACTTTGAAATGAATGGTCGCGCGGTCATTTATTTCATCCGTCAATTCCAGGTTCAGTTCGACGGCACCCTCAGAAGTAAACTTGATCGCGTTCCCAATCAAGTTAACCAGGATCTGGCGAATGCGGGTCATATCAGCCACTAATTGTTGCGGTATTTCCCAGGGAACGTTGCAATGCAATTGCAGGCCCTTCTTTTGAGCCAGCACTGCCAACGCATCGCAAGTTTCGCGGACGAGGTCGGCAAGGTTGAAATCAGTTCGCTCTAGCTCAAGTCGACGGGCTTCGACCTTGGAAAGATCAAGAATGTCGTTAAGAATTTGCAAAAGTGACTGAGCCGAGTTGTTAGCCGTTGTCAGATATTCGCGTTGTTCAACGTTGAGGTTGGTTCCCAATGTCAACTCGGTCATGCCAAGGATCGCGTTCATCGGCGTGCGAATTTCGTGGCTCATCATAGCAAGAAATTCACTTTTCGCGCGACTCCCCGATTCCGCGACGTCTTTGGCGGCTTGCATTGCAAATTCTGCCTGGCGGCGCATTGTGATGTCTGTGCCGATGCCGATCCATCGCACAACACGATCATCTTCGTCACGGACGGGTGTCATTTGGAACTCGAACCAAGCACCGGCGTTGTCCAAGTCGTGCGGCTCGCCATCTTCGCCCAAAATCACAAAACAACAATCAAAACTGGTTTCCGCCGCAAGCTGCACACTGAATTTCTCGGCATCTAGATTGGAAGTGCTAAACAAGACGTCTCGCACATTAAGCTTGCCGTTCCCCGGCAATTTAACACCCATCTGCCGAGAAAAGGCCTGGTTGACCCATTCGAGATTTGAACCGGTATCAAAAATCATCACAGCGTTGTCTGTTTTACTGGCGACTAATGAAAGAATGACATCGGCGTTTCCTGATCCGCTTTCCAGAATGGTTTTTTTGATCGAAATGCCATCGCGCAACTGCTGATTTTTCGCTCGGCCTGATAGATACAGCCGGCTTAATCGCCCAAATGCGGCTTCCCAGTCTCCTTCAATAAAGACCTGTCGCCACTGCTTCAAATCACGCTTGTTGGGTGGAACGAAGTCGGTTGCAAGTGATTGTTGGAAAGAAATATCAAATCCTTCTGCTGGCGAGCCGCCGATGTCAAATCCCTCGAGTTTTTCTCCCAATCTGCGAAGGCTGGTTGTCGCGCGATCCTGATTTCCATTCATTTCAATTGCCAACGGCCGAGTCGCAAATCGAAATACAAGCGCCCAAATTCCATTTGCGTGTTCCAGGTAAATGGAATTCTCGACAAAATCTTCCAACGAATGGTTCGAAAGCACAGCAAACGTCGCTTTGGAAACGCGTCGACTTGGCCGTCTCCCCAGACCACACAGAATGCAAAGCTGTTCCACCGCCGTTGTCTGTCGCCTAATCGAATTCTGGGGCAGGTCGGCAAAGTCGAAAATCAGTTGAGATGTCATGGCGGGCTGCTCAATCGGGATATCTTTCGTGCGATGGGGATCAAATGCCAGCGAATCTTTACGTTTTATCATGGTCACGTCCCACAGAAATCCCGGGCACTTAATCGGCGTGATTTTCAAGCCGCTCGATGGATGAGATTCACTCATTCAAAACTGCTATCAGCCTCTTCAAATTAGTGCCTTTCGGAATGCAATGCCCGTGCCAACAAAGCTGTTTATTTGATCTGGCACAAAAACTGCAACATGTCTCGGTCTGCAGTTTCTCGATTTTAAAGGAACTAGAATGTTAGTGTTGAGTCGCAAACAGAATCAGACCATCCAGATTGGAAACGACGTCCTGATTCACGTGTGCCGTGTAAAAGGCGAGGTCATCCGGCTGGGAGTTGAAGCACCGCAAAACGTCCGAATTCAGCGCGGTGAGTTGCCTGGTTGGTCGTCGCCATCGGTCGATGAAGGCAGTGGTTCGGATTTAGTCCATCCAAGGCTTTTTGATGGTGATAACCTTCTGAGTGGTTAGCCACTGTTCGCGCGAATAGATATTGTTCGCAGCGGTCAATTCGTACCCGTCAGAACGGAACTTCATCCAGAAATGTCGTGGATTTTTGAATTGGCACGGTGATTGCGAATGACGTGTGAGTTACGAAATTTGCGAATACGCATTTCACGGAAAAGAAAAACAAACAATGAATCAATCAATCGAATCAACTGCCGACTTGTTCCCGTCTGATTCTCAACCAGGAAGCCCTCTTTCAGCGAGTGTCGAGTTTGAGGGATTGACGTATCCTTCTGTCCGAGCAAGCTGGGCCATTGCCATTGCCAGCGTGATTGCCTTGGGGATTACAGCCTACCTCGTCACCGTTGCCATGTCGTCCTCCAAAATCGCGGGATGCGGTGGTGGGCAAATCTTTGACTGTAACGATGTGGTTAACAGCCGCTGGTCGCGATGGTTGGGCCTTCCGGTGAGCGTGTTGGCTCTGGGACTCTACCTATCCGTCCTCACTGCTACGGTGGTAGGTTCGATCCGTCAAACACCTGCATGGATGCGTTCGATCGCCTGGACCATTGTTATCTTAGGAGGCTTGTCTGCTGGATTGGCCGCGATCTGGTTCACGTCACTCCAGATTTTTGTCGTCAAGCACCTGTGTAATTACTGCTTGGCCGCGCACACCTGCGGATTATTCATCTCAGGCATTTTGATATGGACCCGTCCGTTGGGAATAAAAACCATCCGCAACCTTGCTCTATTGAGCCTGGTTGGTTTTGGCATGCTGGGTGGCGGCCAGTTGCTATTCAAGCCGGTCACTTACCAATTCATTGAGCACGACGAACCAAGCGACACTGAAAATTCAGGCGAAATTTTCGAGTTTATTCCTCCGGCTGATTCAGGCGGGGCGACCGATAACCAACTCTCACTTTTATTCCGCACAAAAATGCAAATTGCATCCCTCGTTAGCCCGTCGACGTTGTCTGCGATGATCGTAACAACTCAGGAGACCAACGGAAATACAAAGTCAGCAACACAAAAAGCAAACCCGAGTGAAAACCCAGTGAATCGTCGATTGGTTTCGGTGCAGGGGGGTAGCTTTCAGCTCGATATCAATCAATGGCCGCTACTCGGGAAGCCGGACGCGAAGCACGTCTTTATTGAGATGTTTGATTACACTTGCGACCACTGTCGTCGGACCCACGTTGCAATTTCGGCCGCAAAACAAAAGTTAGGTGACGACCTCGCCGTCATTGTTTTGCCCGTGCCATTGAATACCAAATGCAACTCGGCCATTACGGCGACGGGACCTCGCATGGCCGAGGCCTGTGAAATAGCTCAATTGGCAATTGCTTTTTGGCGGGTCGCACCAGTAAAGTTCCCCGAGTTTCACGAGTATTTGATGACCACGCCGGGAAATGCGACATTCGCTGAATCCAAAGCCAAAGCCATCGAGATGTTGGGCAATGCGAAGGATGGAAATCAGCCATCGCTAAGTGAGAAACTGGAAACAGAATTTTCGAGTCAAACTCCGAGTCAATATATTGCCCAACATGTTAAACTTTATCAGCGATTTGGCTCGGGAACCGTGCCTAAACTTATGTTTCCTGGCACCACCATCGTCGGTGAGTTTACATCGGGCGATGCTTTGCTCGATGTAATTCAAAAGCAGGGAAAATAGCTGCGCCTCGTTTCAGAGCACTGAATCCGTTCGAAGGCGATTCTGAAAGTCGAAATTAGCACCGGTCTAGTGCTAGTCGTCTAACCAAACCCACACAACCAGGACAAAAATGATTTATGAATCTTCGGCTCAAACCGACGTCGGCCAGTATCGCAAGATCAACGAGGACTACTTTTACGTCGATAACTCCAAGGGGTTATTTATCGTTTGTGACGGACTGGGCGGACAAGCAGCGGGCGAAGTTGCGTCTCATAATGCTGTTGAATTTACGCTTGCATACCTTTGCGAACACTGGTCTGAAGTTGAGCAAGCCAACAAAAATCCTATCGGCTACTACAAACTGACCCAGCTCGTTGAACGCGCGATTCACGAGACTTGCCGCAAAATCCGGGAAATTGCCGACTCTGACCCAAACCTTGACGGGATGGCAACCACGTTAACGATGTTGATGATCATCGACGGCAATGCCATTGTCGGTCACGTCGGTGACTCGCGGCTCTATTTGAAACGAAAAGATGAAGTGTATTTGTTGACGACTGACCATACGATTTACAATGAAATGGTCTCAAAATACGAGGATCTTGATCCCACCCTCATCCAAAAGTTCTCACATTGCCTGACTCGATCGGTGGGAAACGACGACTCGGTCGCCGTCGAAACGCTGATGTTTGAAGCCCGGCAGCACGATGTCCTGCTCTTGTGCACCGACGGGCTGAGCAACTACTTTCCAGGCGAGCAGGAGGTTGCTGAAATGCTCTCCGGCAATCACGTAAATGTCATCGCTGATTCACTCGTTCAGTTCGCCAACGGCTGCGGCGGCAAGGACAATATCACTGCGATTGTCATCCGTATTCTTGACGTCGATGATTTTGAGCTCAATACTCATCGCATCCGCCTGGATATGTCGGACATCGAATCTGGCGATACGATAGAATAACTCGACACGCGTCGTAACAGCCGGTTTGCAGATATTCGCGATTTAGGCGGTTTGGGCATATCGCAGTGTGCAAATGCAAAAATATTCGTCAAGAAAACCTTTACGGCATGAGTGAGTCCAGTTCCGAGCTAACAATAAAACTGCTGGTTATCGATGATGAACCGGCAATTGTTGCTCTGTTTCGGCATGTTTTCGTCAATTCCGGGATCGAAATCCTAAGTGCCGATTCGGGATCAACTGCAATCGAAGCGATCAAGACTAAACAGCCCGATGCTGTGATGTTGGATGTCCTATTGCCGGATCAGGACGGGCTGGATGTATTTCGGAAAATTAAGACGATCGATACTCAACTGCCGGTCGTCGTGATGACCAGCAGTCGCGACAGCCATACGGCAATTCAAGCCATGCAACTGGGTGCTTTGGATTATTTGCTGAAGCCATTGGATGTGCGTTCACTCAACAAGGTCGTACGACAAGCCCTGGATGTTCGTCGAATGATGGTCGAGACCGTGGAGATTGACGCGACCGACCAGCCGACGATTTCCTCTTCCGCCATGATTGGTTGTTGTGAAGGAATGCAGCAAGTTTACAAGGCGATCGGCCGCGTGGCTGCCCAGAATATTTCGGTTCTGATTCGAGGAGAGAGTGGCACTGGCAAAGAACTAGTCGCCCGAGCAATATTTCAAAACGGTTCTCGGAGCGAAAAGCCTTTTTTGGCAATCAATTGCGCCGCGATCCCGGAGGCCTTGCTGGAAAGCGAACTATTCGGCCACGAAAAAGGTTCCTTCACTGGGGCCGATCGGCAACGCATCGGAAAAATTGAACAATGCAGCGGTGGCACGTTATTCCTTGACGAGATCGGCGACATGGACGCGACGCTGCAAAGCAAACTGCTTCGCGTCCTTCAGGAAAAACAGTTCCAACGCGTCGGTGGTAATGAAGTCCTGACCGCGGACGTGCGGATTTTGGCGGCGACCCATCGAAACATTGAACAGCTCTGCAAGGAGGGCAAGTTTCGCGAGGACTTGTTCTATCGTTTGAACGGCTATTCCATCAAACTTCCGCCACTACGTGATCGTGTCGACGATATCGAGCTCTTGATTGACTACTTCCGAAAAACTGCCAACGAGGAACTCGGCAAAGAGCTCAAAGCGGTTGCGCCAGACGCAATTGCGAAGCTGAAGCAGTACGACTGGCCTGGAAACATCCGACAACTTCAAAATGTCATCCATCAAGCTGTTTTACAATCATATGGGACGGTTTTGGTGGCTGATTTCCTTCCAACGCTTGTTTCGGGTGATCCAAATCTGGCCCTGCCCGAGCCTGATCCGTCAATCGCACAGGTTAAAGAGCAGAATCAAGCCAATGCTGAATCCGTGTTGGAACCGTCAGCGGAATCCGTTGAGCATCTAATAGCACGTCATCGTATCGCTAACTCTCCAACGCTTTACGATGACGTCATCGAAGAAGTCGAACGTAAACTGTTGGCGGAAATGCTTGACCAATGCGGCGGCAATCAAACGGAAGCTGCCAAACGTCTGGGAATCACCCGCACCACCGTTCGCAGCAAGGTCAACAAGCTGGGGATCGGCATCCGGCGGATCGTTGAGTGACCGAAAGCCTGAACAGGAATTGCTCGGGGCGGTCAATTAATGACCAAGGCGAACGCTACATTTGTTAAGCGTTACGTATTGCCATACCGAAATTGCTGGATCTGTGATAATGCAGAAATGGCACATCAATTGCATTTAAGTTGATTCATAGTACACATTACTGTTGCCGAGTCCAATCGTTGGCCAGTTTCGCAGCGAATACAGTCCGTTTGGTATGGTTGACGAAACACTTGAGCTTACGCCAAAACAATTAAAAGCGGACTTGGAAATATTCGCAAAGGAGCTGAAACGGCTGGGCGAAAAATTAGATCAAACCGCCATTAGGTCGCAATTCCCCCAGGTTCCAGCGGATTTCTTCGGCTTTTGGTACAAAATTACTTTGGAGTCGACTGCGAACAGGAGTGTCGTGACAAAAAGAATTGGAAATATCAAGGACCTGCCCGTCATTGGTTGGCGCGAATGGGTCAAACTTCCTGACTTGGGCGTTAGCAGGATCAAAGTGAAAGTCGACACAGGGGCGAGAACCTCTTCGCTTCACGTGTTTGATCTCAGCGAATTTTCCAAACGGGGTGAAAAATGGGTGCGCTTCAAAATCCATCCGGCCCAACGTTCACAGAAAAACATCGTCGCGACAGAAGCTAAAGTGCTGGAATATCGTTCCGTCAAGAGTTCCAGTGGCAAATCGACTATCCGCCCCGTGATTATTACGAATGTGAAGTTGCTGGAACTGACTTGGCCCGTCGAACTGACCCTCGCCAATCGCGATGAAATGGGATTCCGAATGCTGCTGGGTCGCCAAGCCACAAGGCAACATTTCCTGGTCGACCCTGGCGGATCGTATTATGGTGGTAAACCCAAACGAAAAAAGAAAAAACGAAAACGTTCGGCCTAACTTAAAAATTAACACACGTTCTACCTAGGAGATTTTATGAGATTGGGAATTTTGTCGTGCAGTGCAAAATGCTACAGCACCAGGAGACTGGTTGAAGCCGCGACTCAGCGAGGGCAGCGCGTATCGGTGATCAACACCAAGCAATTGTCGATTGATTTACAGCAGGGCAATCCTGACCTCTACTACCGCCAGAAAAAGCTCGCTGAATTCGACGCCGTACTGCCCAGAATTGGAGCTTCGATCACCTATTTTGGTACGGCCGTTGTTCGACAGTTCGAGCAAATGGATGTATTCTGCGCCAATTCGTCGGCAGGCATCTCCAACTCGCGAGACAAGCTTCGCAGCCTGCAAATATTTAGCCGACACCACGTTGGCATACCGGCAACCACGTTTGTACGGGAAAAGAAAGATATTCTCCCAGCCATTGAACGCGTCGGTGGAGCGCCGGTGATTATCAAGCTGATCGAGGGTACTCAAGGCATCGGAGTGTTGCTGGCGGAGTCCGTTAAGTCCGCCGAAGCGATTATTGAGTTGCTCCAAAGTCAAAAACAGAACGTCTTGATTCAGAAATTCGTATCCGAGAGCAAGGGCAAGGATATTCGGGCGTTTGTCGTGGGAGATGAGGTTGTCGCTGCGATGAGACGAGTCGCTCAGGGACAGGAGTTTCGCAGCAATGTGCATCGAGGTGGACTGACCGAAGCAATTGAGTTGAACGATGAATATCGCGAGACTGCAGTTCGGGCCGCCCAGATCATGGGGCTCCGCGTCGCGGGTGTCGATATGCTGGAAGGAAAAAACGGTCCGCAAATCATGGAAGTCAACTCTTCACCCGGCTTGGAAGGCATCGAGCAATGTACACAACTTGATATCGCAGGCGCGATTGTGGATTACATCAGTGCGCGCGTCGATTTTCCAGAAATCGACCTGCGGCAGCGACTTACTGTCAGTCGCGGATATGGTGTGGCCGAGTTGTTTATTCCCGAAGGATCGCAATATGTGGGAAAACGATTAGACGAAGTCGGCTTTGAAGAAAAAGACATCAACGTACTAACGTTGACGCAAGGAACAAAGGTCATTCCGAACCCAAAGAAAAGTCGTCAACTGTCAATCGACGACCGAATCCTGTGCTTTGGAAAACTCGAATTGATGCGTGATTTGATTCCTCCAAAAATCCGTAGGCGACGCAAAACGGACGTTCAAGAATTACCAGATCTACCGGTTGCCCACCAAGTTATCGAGGAATCGGCAACTACAATCGCCGATTGAAGCCGGCACTCAATTCCAGACGAGTTTATCCGAATTCGATGTGAAAGCGAACAATCCATGCAATACGATCGAAAACCGATTGGTGACTGGAATGGTCAAATGATCGGGCCAGGCCAATCCAAAGACATTTTTCTGGCCGTCACTGAAAGCTACAGCGGAATGACGATCAACATTCCCGTCCACGTTCGTCGTGCCAAGGAAGACGGGCCGGTCGTCTTCGTCACCGCAGCCCTGCACGGCGACGAAATCAACGGCACCGGCGCGATTCGCCAACTGGTTCAAGATGACACGTTAGAACTAGCTCGGGGATCAGTAATTCTGGTTCCGGTCCTCAACATCCTTGCCTTTGACCGACATTCACGTTACCTGCCGGATCGCCGTGATTTGAATCGAGCTTTCCCCGGCTCCGCCGACGGTAGTTTGGCTGCGCGGATGGCAAACACAGTCTTCGAAGAAATTGTCGTGCGATCAAATTATGGAATCGACTTACATACGGCCGCGATTCGTCGCACCAACTATCCGAACGTTCGAGGGGACTTGAGTCATCCCGAAGTCAAACGAATCGCCGAAGCATTTGGTTGCGAGATTATCATGGACGGAAAGGGGCCTGCAAAGTCGCTTCGCCGCGAAGCTTGCATCGCGGGATGTCATACGATCGTCATGGAAGCGGGAGAGGTCTTCAAGGTTGAACCAGGGATTGTGGAGGCGTCAAACCGGGGCATCAAAAACGTCCTTTGCGAATTGGACATGCTGGAGACTGCGCCAGAATCCCCCGACTATCAAGTTGTGGTCAAAAAGTCAAAATGGATTCGTGCGGAAAAAGGTGGCTTTCTCGAATTTCACGTAAAACCAGGTGAAGTGGTCGAAGAAGGGCAAGCCCTCACCACCAACACGAATTTGCTCGGTCGGGATCGCTACACGGTTTACGCGCCTTATAACTCGATTGTAATTGGGATGACAACCTTACCCGCCATTAGCCCTGGCGATCCAATTTGCAATCTGGGCAGGTTGCCCACCAAGATCAAGCCGTCTGAACTCAGGAAGTTGCGGGTCAAAGAACACGGCTTGGAAGAGCGAGTCGTGGAAGAGCTTTCTTCCAACTTGCTGATCGTTGAGCCAACAGGTTAACGACCGTTAAATCCAACTAGATCACATGGCTACACACGCGAACCGTTTGTTTCGAAAAAACCATTAATTTTTTGTGATCAGCCCGAATAACAAACAAATGCCGGTGATTTTGAGTCATCCGGCATTTGCTCTATGGAATCGCTGATGATGCTTTGGCCATTATTAGGTTAGGCGGATGGGCAACTTCAGCGGTTAAGTGGAGCCGCGCGTATCTCCGGGGTGTCATCGCTTGGTGTTTACCAAACCGGAAGCGTCACTCGTCAAATGAGGATTGCTCGGAGCTCCAGGCTTTTCGTCTTGGGATTTCACGTTGTTTGACGCGTCTTTTGCGTTCACTCTGAGAAATCTTTGGACGTGACGAATGATTCCATTTTTTTAACGAGAAACGCTTATTTTCACGAACCATGTTCAGCATTCCAAAAATCGTGGAGACGAAAGAGTTGACCAGCCCCAAGGACTATCTTCGTTTCGCAGCCTTGGCCGTTTTCTTGTTTTTGACTGGTGCTGACATTTTCGTTTCGCGTACTTGCTTCTTTTTGGCTTTTGCTTGTTCGGCATTCATACGAGCCACGTTTCGTTTTTCCATTTTGCTTACAGACATCGTTTGTTCCTTGAAATTTGAACGCTGAGAGCTCCGTTTACCATGACGGGGCCGTCGCTGATCTCTTCGTGTCTGTCGGTTTACTCGTTCTTTACACGGTTTGTGGGCAGGTGCGATGCCCGGCCAATTCGCGCTTTAGGCAGTCGATCCGACTAGTTGCTGAAGATCGGCGACGGCCGGCCTCCGCACCCCAACTGAATCTAAATCAGCCATGGAGTACTCGGGCCGTTATCCGTCATGCAATGCCGTTTCCGACAAAACACTGAATGACGAATTGCACGTACTGTGCCAGAAGAATTCATCGGCAAAAAGTTTTCCAAAATTTTGTTGGCATGAAATTTTGCCAAGATTTTCAGCCATTTTGATGTTGCACGATCTTGTGGCAAACCAGTTCAAGCTGGTTTTACCGACGACATCGATTCCGCGGTAGATCTTCGAATGCTCGAGGTGGACAAAAATTGTCCACGCCGCTCAGCGCCTGCGCGCCTCAATCTCAAACTGGTAGCTTGGTTGCCACCCGCGCTAGGGTTGAAACGACGGTTGAACCGCAGTCGGATCCAGTAGCATTAAATGACGAAACAGATGTTGGCACGCCAATTGCTTTGCCTCGAATACGAATAGGGATGCAGATAATGGCCACCCACGCCGACTTGCTTGGCTCTTGTGTCCGAGTTGAAATTTTGATTCAGGAACACACCCAAAGACGAACCATTCGCAGAACACTTGAAGTTCGTCATTTGTTGATCGGTTTGAGCACTTGCGAGATTGATGGTGTTTGCCAACGTCATGGGTATCGTCGATGGGGCTGGACTTGTATCAGCGGCTCGTGACGCCGCCTTTATATTTTGCGTTCAATGACCGATATTATTGAAATATTTGGCCTGTTCATGGAGCGAGGACTGGCGATGCAAACACCGTTCAAAAAAATTCTTGTTTTTCAAGACGGATACGAGAAGTCAGCAAAAGCCCTTGAGTTGGCCTCCAAATTGTCGGCCGCCGATGTCAATATCAATGTGGTTGATGTGCAACCTCCTTTGAGCGCATTTTGGCACGACTTGTTCGAGGAAGATTTTGACGAAACGCCAGCTTGCCATCGTCATAAATCATTGAGTGAGCTCGTGAAAGGCATCGACTTTGGAAAGTCCGGTGTGACCACCAGCGTGCAAACAGGGCGTCCAATTGTAAAACTGGTCCAATGCGTTGTCTCCGGTGAGCATGACTTGTTGATCAAGGAAGCCAGTTCAAAGGCAACTGATTTTCTATTCGGCAGCCTTGATATGAGGCTGATTCGGCATTGTCCGGTTCCGGTTTGGATCGTTAATCCGAAATCTAAACAACCACTTCATCGAGTTTTGGTCGCGATCAACCCCGAAACAACCGACGATGAGCAAAAACTAAACCACGAACTGGTTCGAAACGCCTCTGCAATTGCGAACGCCTTCGACTGCAAATTGTTCGTTGTTGCGGCCTACCAAGTTCCTGCAAAGGTCTTCGGCCACGCGGTCCAAGCCGATACGATCCGAAGATACGAGAAATATGAGAAAGAATACGGGCGCAAATGCAGAGAAAACTTGTCACGGTTTCTATCTGAAAGCGAACGGCCCATCAAACCGGAGAACGTAACGTTTGAATGTGGTTTTTCTGATGAGGTGATCCTTTCCGCAGTCGAGGAAATTCGTCCAAGTTTGCTGGTGCTGGGTAGCGTTGCGCGTCAAGGAGTTTCGGGACTCTTGATTGGCAATACGGCGGAACGAGTATTGCGGCAAGTGGATTGCTCAGTGTTTACTCTTAAACCACACGGATTTGTTTCACCGATCGTCGAAGAAACATAGGTTTGCCCGTCAACATGGAGAGAATCCAACTGAATTTCAACAGAATAAGGGGAAGAGATCATGCCGGAAGGAAACCAAAGTATCATGCGGAAACTCAAATTAATTTTCATCGCCGTATTGGCAATCATTGTTTTGATCATCGCGATTCAGAACACCGCTAACGTTGAAACTCGTTTGTTGTTTGCAACCGTAACTATGCCCAGAGCCGTGCTTTTGTTCGTCATGCTCGCTATCGGATTTGTAATTGGGTGGTTGAGCGGCGCCCGGTTTTCACTCACAGCCAAATAGACGTTCCCTGTCAATTGGTCTCCAACCCGGGTTATTAGAGCCACGACTTGCCGAATTTAGGGTGTGGTGTTCCTCAGTCCTTTCACGAAATAGACTGTCAGCATGTCGAAAAAGAAACACCGCCACCGATCTCGAAAGCCACCTCGTATCCAAAAACGAACAGCACCGGGTTCCGCACCTGGAACGCTTTCGGTTCCTCTTGATGCACCCGCGCCAACAATCACCGTTATCAACTACACAGAACGGAACTTCGTCAAGAAAGAAGGAGCCGAAGTTTCCAACCTTGCAAAGCATATCACTGACCAGTCAGTCACCTGGGTCAATGTCAATGGGTTAGGCAATGCGGAAACTTTTCACGAACTGAGCGAAGTCTTCGGAATCCACCGACTGGCGATGGAAGACGTAGTCAACGTTCACCAGCGAGCAAAGGTCGAAGCTTATGAAGATCAAGTTTTTATCGTGTTGCGAATGGTCCGGATTAGCCATGACATTCTGGACAATGAACAAGTCAGCATTTTTCTCGGCAAGAATTTTGTCCTGACAATTCAGGAAAGAGCCGGTGACTGTTTCGATTCGGTTCGGGAGCGTCTGAGTGAATCGCGCGGACGAATCCGTCAAAATGGTGCAGACTATTTGGCCTATGCATTAATTGACGCGGTCATTGACGGCTACTTTCCGGTTGTTGATGAGTATGGAGAAAAGATGGAACAACTTGATATTCAGCTCTCTGGTAGGCAATCCGGTAATTACATGGAAATGATTCACAACTTGCGCGGTGAATTGATGGCATTGCGTCGCGCGATTCGCCCCTTGCGAGACGCGCTGCTGTCGCTGAAACCAGAAGCGATTTCATTGATTACGGAGGAGACTCGTGTTTATCTTCGCGACTGTTATGACCACACGATTCAACTCGTCGATTTGCTGGACACGTATCGTGAAATGTGTTCCAACTTGCGCGACTATCAAATGTCAATGATTAGTTATCGAATGAATGAGGTGATGAAGGTTCTGACGATTATTGGGACGATTTTCATTCCGCTCGGTTTTATTGCCGGTTTATACGGCATGAATTTTGACACACAGCATCCCGCAAACATGCCCGAATTGGCATGGCCTTACGGGTATCTGTTCGCGATTGGCCTGATGGCGGTTGTGTCTTTTGGAATGCTCGCGTTCTTCTGGCGCAAAGGCTGGTTTTCTTCGAGCTGATTTTACCGATGCAAGATTTCAGAATATCCGTAGCAGCCACTTGGCTACCCAAGTTCGGCAACGAAAATCGGGAAAACTGGGATCCAATTTAACGGCTGTTTTCGATGAGGTAGTTGACCGAATAGTGTTACTTTGTATACTGCAAGCGAGCTTGTCATTTATTGCCTCATTTATTGCGTCTTGTAGTTGACCGGATTCTTCCATTTGTTATTTGATTGATTTGCAATGCCCACTTCCATCAAAATTGATCCGCGAGATATTCTGAACCAGTATTTTGGTTGGTCTGAATTCAAGACTGGTCAACTGGATGTTATTCAACGGCTGCTCAATGGCGACTCAGTGCTTTCTGTTTTCCCGACGGGTGGAGGAAAGTCGCTTTGTTACCAACTTCCGGCACTCGCATTCGAAGGCCTGACCCTTGTTGTGTCCCCGTTGATCGCATTAATGAAAGATCAGATCGACCAGCTGAAAGCAAAGGGTGTTGCAGCGGTGAGATTGGATTCCAGCCTGACGGGCGAAGAATATCGCACGGCGATGGATCACGTTCGAAGTGGCGTGGCCAAGCTGCTCTACGTCGCACCCGAGCGTTTTTTCAATGAACGATTTCGCAACTCGTTGGACGGCGCTTCCATTTCGCTGTTTGCAATCGACGAGGCCCACTGTATCAGCCAATGGGGTCATAACTTCCGGCCTGACTATCTCAAACTGGCAACCATCGCAAAAGAATTAAACGTCGAACGTGTATTGGCTTTGACCGCCACGGCCACGCCGACCGTTCAAATTGACATCTGTCAAGCCTTTGACATACGCACCGACAACGTTATTTGTACGGACTTCTTTCGGCCCAATCTGCATATCCGTTCACAGATTGTGAACGAAACAGAACGTATTGATGTTTTGCTTGACCGATTAAAGTCGGAACCTCCGGGAGCCACAATCATTTATGTAACGTTGCAAAAGACTTCGGAACATGTCGCCCAAGCATGCGTTGACGCCGGACTGTCTGCAAAGGCATATCACGCAGGTATGGAAACCGAGCAGCGAAACGAGATTCAGGAATGGTTTATGACCGGCCAGAATAACATCGTCGTCGCCACGATCGCTTTTGGAATGGGCATCGACAAATCTGATATTCGGTACGTTTACCACTTCAACCCGCCGAAATCAATCGAAAATTACGCTCAAGAAATTGGCCGCGCCGGGCGTGACGGACAAGTCTCCCGGTGCGAGATGCTGTTGGTTCCCAAAGATCGGATCACGCAGGAGAATTTTGTGTACGGTGACACGCCGTCGCCCCAATCAATCAAATCCTTCGTCGAAGAAATCGACCGACAGGACGACGAATTTTTTATAAGTCAATTCAAGTTAGGAAATATTTGTGATATCAAAACGCTCGTGATCAAGACTATGTTGACGTATCTGGAGTTGGACGGATATCTGGAATCCACCTCACCGCGCTATGACGAGTACGCATTCAAGCCTAATGTTGCTTCTAGCGTCATCCTTGACAACTTTTCGGGTGAACGACATCAGTTTGCCAAACAACTCTTGGCAAGCAGTAGAAAGCGCAAAGTCTGGTTTTACATCGACATCCCGGCGGCCATGAAAAAGCTTGCTTGCGAACGATCGCGGATCGTCAAAGCACTTGACTATTTTGCGGAGAAAGGCTGGATTGAACTTCGTGTCAGCGGTCTCGTGCATGGCTATCGCAGACGACAATCGTTCCCAGCGATAGACGAACGGGTGGAGGAATTCTGGCAACGAATTCAACAGCGTGAGCAAGCGGAAATTGCCCGCGCGGAACAAGTCCTCGACCTGGCCAGGGCAACTCAATGCCAAGCCGGATTTCTTTCAACCCACTTTGGGCAACCGCTCGATCGCGATTGCGGTCATTGTTCATATTGTTTAAGTGAAGGCCCGTTCAAGATCGAATTAGCTCCTGCTCCCGAGTTGGCCGAATCGACAATCAAGACGGTCAAATATTTGATTGGCGAACATCCTGCGGCGCTCAACAGCGGTCGTTCTGTTGCCCGGTTCCTTTGTGGAATGACTTCACCGGCTCTCACCCGCAGCAAACTCTCGCGCCACGATTCGTTTGGAAGCTGCCAACACATTCCGTTCGCTCAAGTGATGGATCAAGTTACCGAAGCGGTCGCTGAATCAAGTTTTTTAGATTCGCCGTTTTGACCCAATTCTTGGGGAGATGGTTACGGCGAAGGACGGGAAGCGTAAGAAATGTTCGCAAGCCCGCTGGATCCGTCGGCATATTTCGATTGATTCACCAATAATATAACCGGTGCTGCCCTAAAAATCCGCCACTCGCTTTGATTCGTGAGCTACGTTTTCGATGGGCAATCGGTCAACCGCCTCACTTCAGTCATCTCGCCAGTCGTTTTTTCTATTAGGAGTTGTCGATGCACGACAATCAGCACGACCCTTCCGATCAAGGTCCTGTAATCAGTTCGAAGAATAACTTTTACGCGGCGTTGAAAGAGCTAACTGGTTTCCATTGCGGCGTCGACAAACGAAGTGAAGACCGTATGCTTCGTTCAGTCACGGTGGTGATTCAACCGTTGGATATGGACTTCCAAGCTGATGGCGAGTCGTTTCACACAATTACGCGCGACATCAGTTCGAATGGAATGGGTTTTATTTGCAAAGACCCGCTCCTCCATGAGTACATTCGAATCGCGATGCCGGAACAAACTCAGGCGACGGTGATTGCCCGCGTCTGTTACAATCTGTCGGTCGGCACTGAGTATCCGCTCTATCTGGCGGGTGTTCAATTCGTTAGCTGAGTTTGGGCTACAAAATGAGCTTCAAACAACTGGCTTGGCGGCAAGCCAACGCGACCAACCCCGTCTAGTACCTCCGCGAAAGGTTGAAGCCACGGAGAGCCGGATGTGATGGATTTTTCTCTGCGAAGTTGTTCATTTATGAAAGAATGGACCGCTCTTCTTCATTTTGCTCGTTCTAGCCATTCAAATTACACCGATAAAGCAGCTGGAATGGCGATCGATGACCTTGGCAATCAGCTCTCGGCTGACAAAAATTAGTCAACACTTCCGCTCCAGTCGACCGCTGGAAAACTATGACACATTGGACGATTGCCATGGAAACGTCTTTGGAAGATTCTCTTCCGAAAATTGATACGACCCAGAATCAATTCGAAAAAATACCGTGCCAGGTTTTTGACCACGCTCGCGATGCTTCAGCGGCAGTTGCCAGCCGAATCGCGAACTTGATGCGACTCCGCCAAGAGGAGGGTCGAAACTGCGTCCTGGGTCTAGCGACGGGCAGCACTCCGGTTGGCGTTTACAACGAACTGGTGCGGATTCACAAACAAGAAGCCCTCTCTTTTGCAAACGTGATCACCTTTAACCTGGATGAATATTATCCAATGAACCCGGACGCCCTGCAGAGTTATGTCCGCTTCATGAACGAACACCTTTTTGACCATGTTGATATTCCAAGCGAGAAAATCAACATTCCCGACGGAACCATTTCTAAACATGATGTTGCAGAATTCTGCGCACGTTACGAAACGCTGATCGAGCTGAACGGGGGAATTGACATCCAGATTCTTGGAATTGGCCGAACCGGCCATATTGGGTTTAACGAGCCAGGTTCAAGCAAAAAAAGCACGACCCGTTTAATCACGCTCGATCGTGTTACCCGCACGGACGCTGCCGGTGATTTTTATGGTGAAGAGAACGTCCCGCGGCGAGCCATTACCATGGGCGTCGGCACCATTCTCAGTGCGAGGGAAATCTTCATTATCGCATTTGGTGAACACAAAGCGTCGATCGTGGCGGAAGCGGTTGAAGGCGACGTTTCTTCCATTGTTTCCGCGAGTTTTCTTCAGGATCATCCCAACGCTTGTTTCATTTTGGACCGGGCAGCGGCCGATTCATTGACACGCAATCACTGTCCGTGGCTAGTCGGGCCGATTGGATGGAATAAATATTTGATTCGAAAAGCGGTTATTTGGCTCGCTCAGAAGCAGAAAAAGCCAATTTTGAAACTTACCGACGAAGATTACAACGAGGAAGGCCTCCAGGATTTGCTGGCCGATCATGGCGCGGCTTATGACATCAACATCAGAGTATTTCGCCAAATCAACAGCACGATCGCGGGCTGGCCGGGAGGTAAACCGGACGAAAAAAAAATGCCGGGAGATCGGAGGCGCCCTCACGACGATATCTTTCCGAAACGCGTATTGATCTTCTCGCCCCACCCGGATGACGACGTCATATCGATGGGTGGAACCTTGATCCGACTTGTCGACCAGGGCCACGAAGTTCATGTGGCCTATCAAACTTCCGGCAATATCGCGGTGTTTGATGATGACGCGATTCGGTTTTGCGATTTCATGGCTGACTTTAACAAAGCGTTCGGTGTGGCCCCAAAAAAAGCGTCTAAGTTGGAAGAACACATTGAGACGTTTCTTCGCCACAAAAAAGCGGGCCAGGTTGACAGCCCCGAGGTTCAAGTCATCAAAGGTTTGATTCGCCAGGGAGAAGCAAGAGCCGCGACTCGAATGTGCGGCGTACCCGAATCCAACCTGCATTTTATGAACTTGCCGTTTTACGAAACTGGCACCGTCAAAAAGAAGCCACTCGGTGAACGAGATATCAAAATGATCGTCGAATTGCTTGAGCAGATACAACCGCACCAAATTTACGCTGCTGGTGATTTGAGAGATCCGCATGGAACCCACCGCACTTGTTTGCGTGCGGTTCTGCAGGCGTGTCAACAAGTTGAAAAGGATGACTGGTATCAACAATGCACCATTTGGCTGTATCGAGGTGCCTGGCACGAATGGGAGCCGCACGAAATTGATATGGCCGTTCCGCTCAGCCCCAACGAAGTGATGCTAAAGCGCAACGCGATCTTTAAGCACGAATCAAAAAAAGATCGTGCGGTTTTTCCAGGCCATGACGCTCGCGAATTCTGGCAACGCGCCGAAGATCGCAACGCGACAACAGCCCGACTTTTTGATTCCCTCGGGTTGGCCGAGTATGAAGCCATCGAAGGATTTGTGCGCTGGGAGGGAGATGTTTCGTTTCTCTAGCCTCGTCTCAAGGCGAAACACACACGAAGGAATCAGTTGTCAGCTGTCTTCGCCTGCTTGATCGAACTCAGTCGTAGCCCCTTATATTGATCGATCTTGGTCTGCAATTGATTGCGGACATCGTGAACTTTGTCGTCCAAAGTTTCTATATTTAGAGGTTGTTTCTCCAAAGGATCTAAGACGACATCGAATAATGGGCCGGACGAATACAACTTGTATTGCTGGTTGCGGGCAAAGATCTTCGGAGCGAAGTTCTTCTTTTTCTCTCCGTTACGCGAATACCAGACGTAGATTGAATCTCGTGGTTTCCCGGTTTGGCCTTTCACTTGCGGCAGGAAGGACTGCCCGTCGACGATGAAATCTTTGGGCAATCCAATACCGCCAGCTTGGCAAATCGTCGGCAAGAAATCACTCATGTCGACCAGATCATCAACGACCTGCCCCTTGGCGGCCCTGCCTGGCCAATCCACGATCAGGGGAACTCGCATTCCGGCGTCAATGGTTTTGTTTTTCGCCCCGGCGATTGCTCGACCATCCTCCAATTTCGAAACGATCGGTCGATCAGTTCCGTTATCGCCTACGAAAATCACAATCGTATGGTCTCGAACGCCAGTTTCTTCGAGGCACGTCAGGAGTTGTCCAACGATTTTGTCCATATAAAAAACCATATCACCGAAGTACTTTGGATCACCTTTGTATTTTGGCGAGCCCTTGCTTTTTGGATCCCAGTCTTGCGAATCGGGCGTAGGACAAAAGGGGCAATGCGTCAAAATCATTGGGTAGTACAGCAAAAACGGTCGGTCTTTGTTTCTGCGGATGAAGTCCATTCCATACTGGGCCACGATATCGGGGCCATACTCTCCATTGATGTACTGTTTTGTCTTTCCATTGGTGGTCAAAACCGGATTGGGGAATCGCTCCTTGCGGGTTTCAAAATGCCACAAGCAGTGTTCGGCGAAACCAAAATGCTTGGGTACGTCGAGTTCCGTGCCAAGCTGCCACTTACCGACAATACAAGTCGCGTATCCGGAATCGCGAAACAGATTTGCAAACGTTTTTTGGCTGCGATGCAGCACTCCGAAGTCCACATAGTTGCGGATATTGGATTGGCCCGTCATCAGCTTGACTCGAGTCGGCGTACAGAGCGGTTGGGCGTAACAGTGTTCAAAGCGAACGCCTTGTCGTGCCAGATCATCGAGAACCGGTGTTTTGTACGAGACCCCGCCGTATGCACCAATCGTCTCGAACCCCAAATCGTCTGCCATAATTAGCACGATATTCGGACGTAAAGCTTGCCTCGTTGAGTCGTCTTCTGCATTTGCCGAAACGGTCGAGGTTAACAGAAACAGCGAAACTAGGACGGCTGAAATACGTTTCAAGGAACTGATTCCGATAAAGGGCAAGATTGAGTCCCTTTACATTAACACAGGTCGCGAACTAAAGTCACATTCATGGCAGTCCATGCTGAAGATTTCGAACACCTCAAACGACGATTCACAGGTGAATTGCTGGTTGACGACCTGTCGCGGAGGATCTATTCAACCGACGCCTCGGTTTATCAGGAGCTCCCTCATGCGGTGGCGATTCCAAAAACTGACGATGACATATTGGCCCTGATTCGGTTCGCCAACCAATCCGGAATCGGCTTGATCCCTCGCACGGCTGGAACTTCGCTGGCAGGACAAGTGGTCGGATCGGGCATTGTGGTTGATGTGTCGAAGCACTTTACCCAAATCCTTGAATTCAACGCTGAGGAGAGCTGGGTTCGAGTTCAACCGGGTGTGATTCGCGATGAACTCAATCTGGCATTGAGGCCGCACGACGTCTTGTTTGGACCTGAAACCTCGACTGCAAACCGAGCCATGATTGGCGGGATGCTTGGAAACAACTCATGTGGTGCCAATTCAATCGTTTACGGTTCGACGCGCGATCACGTTATCGAGCTGACCGGTTTTCTGTCGGACGGCAGCAAAGTAACGTTTAACGGGCTAACTCCCGAAGAGGTCGTAGCGAAATCGCACGGAACAACACTCGAAGCAACGATCTACAAAAACCTCACGCATGTCCTCGGCGACGAGAGAATGCGATCCGAGATCGTACGGGAATTTCCAAAGCCGACAATCCACCGCCGCAACACCGGATACGCAATCGACTCGTTGTTGGATTGCGCTCCGTTTGGAAATGCAAACCAACCCTTCAATCTGTGCCGCTTGATCGCGGGCTCAGAAGGAACCCTGTTTTTCGCAACCGAAATCAAACTCGGATGTTGTCCATTACCGCCTCCTGTCCTGGGCCTGCAGTGCAGTCACTTTAGATCGGTAGATGCGGCGTTGCGGGCAACGCAGATTGCCATGAAGCACAAACCGTGGGCTTGCGAATTGATTGATCATTTGATCCTCGAGGGTGCTGCACGCAATCTTGACCAAAACCGGAATCGTCAATTCGTCGATGGTGAGCCGGCGGCGATTCTGTTAACTGAAGTACGAGCCGGCTCTCAGCACGCAGTCTTGGAAATCACACAAAAAATCGAAACCGAATTTAAGGTTGCCAAACTGGGTTATCGCTTTCCTGTACTGTTTGACGACGACGCAAATCGGGTTTGGGATCTTCGCAAGGCTGGACTTGGGATCATTGGCAACGTTCCTGGCGATCGTAAACCCGTCGCCTGTATCGAAGACACCGCCGTCGATGTGAACGACCTTGCGGAGTACATTCGGGATGTCGACGAATTATTAAAAACAAGACACGGGGTCATTTGCGTTCATTACGCACATGCGGGGGCAGGGGAGATCCACTTGCGGCCCGTTCTCAATCTAAAATCGGAGACCGATCAGAAAAAGTTCCATGAAATTACAGCGGACGTCGCCGAACTGGTGAAAAAGTACCGCGGTTCGCTCAGCGGAGAACACGGAGATGGTCGTCTGCGCGGAGAATTCATCAGGGCACAAATCGGTCAGAACAACTTTGAACTGCTTCGACAAATTAAAAAGACGTGGGACCCGAAGAACATTTTCAACCCAAACAAAATCGTTAATGCACCACCAATGGACCAGTCGCTTCGCTATCAGCCGAATCAACAACCACTCAACCTAACTACGATTTTTGACTTTGGTCAAACTGGCGGAATGTTACGAGCTTCCGAAATGTGCAGCGGCTCGGGTGATTGTCGAAAAACAAATTTGACTGGCGGAGGGACGATGTGTCCCAGCTATATGGCGACTCGCAATGAAGCGGATACGACACGCGCGCGCGCAAATCTGTTGCGACAAGCGCTAACACATCCGATCGATGCCAAGAACCCTCTTAACAATCCCGACGTGCTGGAAATTCTCGATCTCTGTCTCTCGTGCAAAGGCTGTAGGAATGAATGCCCGTCGAATGTCGATATGGCGAAAATGAAAGCCGAGTTTCTGCAAGGTTACTATGACGCCAATGGAATTCCTTTTCGCACGCGTCTAATTGCCAATTTCAGCCACATCAATCGTTGGACGTCACGGTTTCCGGGGCTTTATAATTTCTTCGTTGCGAACAAGATGACCGGTGGATGGTTCAAAAAGCTGGCTGGCTTTCATGTTGGTCGCTCGTTGCCGCGATTGAGCAAACAGACTTTGCGGCGCTGGTTTTCGAATCACCGACCGCACCCAGACGCGGGCTCTCGCGGTTCCGTATTTCTATATTGTGACGAATTTACGAACTTCAATGATCTCAGCGTCGGAATCGCGTCGGTTGAGTTGCTTGAACGACTGGGCTGGTCGGTCGAGATTCCGGAACACGTTGAGAGCGGTCGGGCAAGCATCTCGAAAGGTTATTTGCGAAAAGCTCGCGAGATTGCCGAGCAAAACATCAGCCTGCTTGCGATGAATGTTAGCGCAGACAAACCACTGATTGG
Organism: Planctomycetaceae bacterium; assembly: GCA_024638965.1. Taxonomy (GTDB): domain Bacteria; phylum Planctomycetota; class Planctomycetia; order Pirellulales; family Pirellulaceae; genus Mariniblastus. The sequence goes on along the minus strand of JAHEJI010000015.1, from coordinate 14,506 downwards.
GCTGGAACCTTCGGCACTACTGACTTTTCGTGACGAATATCCGCAATTGGTGGGTGAAGAGCGACGAAGTCAAGCCGTTCAATTGGCTGAAAACTGTTTGCTGATCGACGAGTTCCTGGATCAACAAGAATTGGACCCGTCTGTTTTTACCGAAAACGAACAGACCATTCGGCTGCATGGTCATTGCCATCAAAAGGCGCTTGCGTCGCTGGCGCCGACTGTTCGGATGTTGCAGCTTCCGATGAATTTCAATGTTCGTTTGATTCCTTCGGGTTGTTGTGGCATGGCGGGATCGTTTGGTTACGAGCGTGAGCACTACGACCTGTCACAGCAAATTGGAGAACTTGTCTTGTTTCCAACGATTCGAAATGAACCGCCCGAAAACCTGATTGCGGCAGCTGGCACCAGTTGCCGGCACCAGATTCTTGACGGAACGGGTCGCCAAGCGTTTCACCCGGTTACCATTTTGCGAGACGCGTTGAAGTAGTTCAACCGGAGCCTTCTGCAACATCACATCGCAATTTCGGGATCGTTCCAATTCCTATTGCCCAACACTAAGGATGCCCGGTGACGGGACTCGATAATCCAGCTGATCAGCCCGGTTAATTATGCAGGCGCGTTTTGATATGTTGACGCCAGCCATGTTCCAACTTGGACCTTCGTTCAAATAGACCATGTGGCTGGACAACAGCTTTCCCGCTTCTCGGGACACTGATTCAGTCGCGATCACCCACTCGATAGACTCCTGATGAAAGGCTATTTCCGCATCTGCCAATCGTTGCTGGGCATCTAATAACTGATCAAACGGGGTGCTATCCGCCTCAAACGCAGCCCTTCTGGCGTCGACCGAATCGCGTGCCGCAACCAGTCGGCTACGGGCAACTTGCACCGATGCATAGGCGCGATCAGATTGGCGCATCGCGGAACCAAGTCCATGTAAGACCTGACTCTGTTGCTCTTCGAGAATTCGGCGTTCTCGTTCGAGTCGCAGTTCCGCGTTGCGGACGCCTGCCGAAGCTTGGCGGAAACCGATCGGCACATTCATTTGCAGACCAAATTCCCATTCCTGGTAATCGCCGCGACTGGCAACACTGATGGCACTCGGAAACGGGATGTCGCCTCCTCCCCAGAGGTCATCACCAAAGCCGTTATTTCGATAAGTTGTTACCGCGTCGAGGCGTGGCTGAGTGAAGTTTCGAGAGGCCAGGAGTTCCAGTTCTCGCCGCTTCAGTCGCCACTCTTGTTCGCGTAATTCAACTCGACAATCAAGAGCGTTTTGTGCAAGCCCATACCAGTCGTAAGCAACTTCAACCACAGCCGGTTGATCGATAGGTCGAATCAACCGCCCATCGCTTTGGGGCAGGTTTAACAATCGCCTCAGATCCGCCTCAGCCTGCAAGACACCCGCGGATTGCGGATCGCCGTTGAGTGCATTGATCAAACGACCTTGGAACAAAAAATATTGTTCCCTCGCATGGGCTTCGAGATCCGCCTCGCCGCCAGGTAAGTCATTCTCGAATCGTGCCTTGACGACACTCCAGGTTTCCTGGGCGCGATCGCGAGCCGACTTGGTTGAATCAAAATTTCGATACGCCAAGTAGAGCCTCCAATAGGCGTTAATCACGTCGTCGACGAATTGGCGTACGTTGCGTTCGAGTTGAGCGATCGAAATATCATTGTTAATTCGACTGACGAGAACACCGGTCGTAAAGTTCAAACCAGGCTGGCTGTTGGGACCGGCGATTCGATTGAATTCAAGCCCGCGCCCCTGTAACAAGGGCTGCCGCATTTCGGCTTCAAAAAGGGTTGTCCAGGAGTTCGGAAACAGATTCGAAAGCCGGTTGTTGCGATCGTTTTGAACGTTGCCACGAACCGCAAACCTCGTACCGGTCGCAGTAATTTTTGAGATTCCAAACGTGCCCGTTGTAAGATTCTGCTGTAACTCGTTTGAACCCCCGTTGATGGTGGAGTTGTTAAAGACGTTGTCGTTGTTTGCATAACTAAGCCCACCGGTAAACTGTGCATCGAATTCAGCAAGCGCTGCTTCGATTCCAAAGTTCGGATCGGTCGCTTGAATGGCTGGATCGGACAAACCGGGCGCAAAATCAGGATTTTGTAAGACGCGCGCTCCAAAGTCTCGCAGAATCTCCGTGTTCTCAAACGCCATTTGGATCGTCTCGTCCAGTGTCAGGGCGAGCGATTCCTCGGGCAGCTCTGTGGAACTGGTTAGCGGAGGGGCAACATCTAGACGCTGGAGTCCCACCGAACGATTGACATCGGCGTATTCGATCCGTTTTGTGGCCGTCACCGACTGTTGATCGGGCACACAGTTCTTCGCTGTCCAAACACCCGTCTTTCGCCCGCTTTGGCAGCCAATCAAACCCACCAGAAGCAGGAGCAGGAGTATGGCGATCGGGTAATAAGACGGTCGTGCTTGGAACATCGCGACGGGGCTTTTCTACGCAATTATGAGGATTCTCCGACATGTGAGATATCGACGACAAAATGCGTTACCACGATTGTCTTCGATTCCTTCGGCAATTGTGGAAAGACAGGCAAGATCCCGACAATCCCAACAATTTGACCGGATTTGACATTAAGACCCGCAAACTTTACCTCAATCCACCTTAATGTTTGCGGTACAGCATTTTGTTTTGACAGTCGAATTGATATTCGTAGGTGTTGTCGAGTGAAAAAACTTAATCGCAATACCGTAATTGTTTGATCGAGAGGCAGAGTCAATGAAAAACATCGCGCTGACGATCCTGGTATTGTTTTGGTGCGGGTGTCTGATCGCGGAGGAAAACGACGCCGAAAATCAGCGATCGACTTACGACGATCAGCCGTTGATTCAACGCAGCAACGAAATTATGGCAATTCGCCTGTCGATCGAACCTGTTGGCCAGGCGCCACAGACGGTGCCAACAACTTCTGAATTGTTAGTTCCAGCTCCGATGTCGACCAAATCGATCGAATTCGGCTCTAGCGACTTCGTTTATCGTCGGCTGTTGTTCGAACAACCGCTTCTCGAGCGACATGGGGCAACAAGAAATGAATTGACACAGCCATTGGTTTCCGGTGCGCATTTTTTGGGCAGGACGGCACTATTTCCGCTTGACTTGGTCATCCGTCGAAATCGAAAATGCGATAGTTCACTCGGCTGGGGAACACCCGGCAGTCCGAACTTGAATTGCCGGCGATAGCTGTTTCGCGGAAGATCAGAATGAATGGATTCAGAATTGCCCTGCTGAGCTTCGCTGCGGCTTGCCTGGCAACCACAACGGCCGTCAATCCTCTCAACGCTTATCCTTCAACACCCCGGCAAGATGACGTCATTGGCAAAGCTGAATCGCAATCAAATGAATCCATGGTTGTGGAAGTCACTGATGCGATACTGACTTTGATCGATAACGTCAAAGTTTCGGCTCGCGACCCTGGAATTGTAAGCGAAGTCTTGATTCAAGAAGGCGACTTGGTGACAAAAGAACAGCTTATCCTGCGACTCGACGATGCGCTTCATAAATCTGAACTGGAAGCGGCCAAAGTTGAAGTAGAGATTGCCGCAACAGAAAGCGAAAACGATATCGACTTAAAATACGCCGAGAAGTCGGCGCAGGTGAACGACAAAGTTCTCACTCGATCTCAAAATGCCGTTGACCAATATGCGAAATCCATCTCGGAGACCGAGTTGGACAGATTGCGGCTTGAGCTTCAGCGCTCGATTCTTTCGGGCGACCAGGCTCTACACGCGAAGCAAATTAATCAGCTGACGCTTCGCTTGAAAGAAGAACAACTCAAGGTTGCCGCACTTCGGTTAGAAAACCGTGAGATAGCGTCTCCGATCAGCGGTGTCGTCGCTGAAGTCTTTGCCCAAAAAGGCGAGTGGATTGCATCGGGACAGCCGATCGCGCGAATCATCGACCCAAAACGACTTCGTGTCGAGGCACTGGCTGGACAGGAATATGCATTCGTTCTGGAACCCGGTCAACGTGCCCGTTTTGAAATGCAGATTGGAAAAAACACGATCGTTGCCGACGGAAAAATTGTTTTTGTCAGCCCCGAAATTAGCCCCGTCAATGCCGAATTCCTGGTGTGGGTTGAAATCGAAAATTCTGATCTCAAATTCAAACCCGGATTGAGGGGCATATTGAGGTTGTTCGCCAAATAGCTCGCGTGGAAGCTTTAGCGTCGAGTTTGGATCGCTTTACTTCACGCGATAGCCAACTTCTTCAAGTAGTCGACGAATTCGCTCAACATGGTCACCTTGAATTTCGATTGTCGCATCTTTGATTGTTCCGCCAGCGCCACAAGCATTCTTCAGTTTGACCTTCAAATCGGAAAGGTCGAGTTCATCGGCGTCCCGAATCACCGTTACGATTTTGCCTTTCTTTCTTTTCTCCGCCTGAATTCGGAGAATTTGTTTTTCAGGTGGAATTCTCTCAGGCGGCAGGGGAGGGCACTGACAGTCCTGTTCCAAGTCGCCGCACTGATCACATGTGGGCGGTCGATCAAATTCAGTACCTTCGAAGAGTCTCATTTAAGAAGTCTGTTCACCTGTTGAATGAAGAGAAATTGTAAACTCGGCGGTTTGGCTGTTTGTATGGCAGTTAGCTGAGGCCGTCCGGGAATTGTGAGTCACCGGTGCTCAGTGGATGCGATACCGGCGGTTAGCGTGTTGCCGCTAACAATTTTCGGCTTTTCCAACGTTGAATTTCGGGACACCCTCAATTAGCTTATCGGAAATTGAGCGTTGTTTGAATCTGCCGCCATACCCGCGAGGCCAGCGTAGCTTCTCCGACGCGGATTTTAGCGGTGCCCTGCATGCCGGCAAAGAGGATTGGATCGGTCACGTGCTCCAGCGACACGATTGCTTCATAAGACTTCAACAACGGTCTTTCCGTGCCGTCAGGCAGCGGCGTCGCAGCGACCGGCCCTCCATTTGTTTTCGACAACTCGCGCGGCAAATTCGTTAATTCGTCGCGCGAAACATCTTTGACTTCGCCCTGGATTCGCTGATCGCGGTATTGATTTAAAACCAACTCCACGGATTGTCCCGGTCGCAAGAACTTAACGTCACTTTGATCGACGACCATGACTGCTTTCATTTTGGACGGATCACCGACCAAACAGAACATGGTTTCGCGCGGCATAAAGGCCGACAGATTTTCTGAGTCAAGCGGTGTCCCCGACCAATTGGCAAGCGTCAGGTTCTGATCGTCAGTGGCTGGTTGATTCGGTGGAGCGAGGATTTGGCCATTGCGGTCGGCAACCAGTGTTAAACTGGCAAGTTGCTTTTTGCTGAGCTTGATTTGGCGTTCCAGCTTGGTGATCTCGGCCTGGGTTTCACCGATCTTGCGAGCCGCATCGAGAAATTCGTTTTGACTGAGTTGAAAAGCAATGAGGTCGGCCTGCTTCCCCGCCAATTCACCTTCCAGGGTTAGTAAGCTGATCTCTAAATCTTCATTTTTCAGAATCGCCAAAACCTGGCCCGCCGCAACCTTCTCGCCGGGACGGACTTTGAGTTCCTTAAGCGTACCGGGCTGATTCACATAAACGTTTTGAGCCTGATCCGGTTGCACCACGAAACTGACCAAGACCGAATGCGGCAAGGGCAACAAACAAAACGCTCCCAGACCCGCAAACACCAAAACGACAGTCAACAACGTGCGAATTTTCTTCACTTCTCTAAACCTTCCTGGGTACCAAAAAAACTTGACTAACTTGCCCAACGGGATCACCACCATTCCCATCAGCGAAATGATAACCACAATGCGGCCGATGACTTCCAAACCGTAAGGCTCAAAGATCTCCGTCAAAAACCAGAAGATCATCAATACCACAAACCAGCGATAGAGAAACGAGACGACACTGTAGAGTGCGAAAGCAGTTTGTCTGCGCCTGGGTAACATTCTCGCACTGATCGGCTTCATGCCTAAACACCAGACGCGGAGCTTACTCAGCATCGCCATTTTCGATTTTTGGGACAAATTCGGTATTTCAAGATAGTCCGATAACATGTAATAGCCGTCGTACCTCAGGAGCGGGTTCGCATTGAACAGAATCGTGCTGACACTGCTGAGAAACATGATGTTCAAGCACAAATAATGCACCGCACCGGGCTGGGTGTTCCACCAGACAAAAGTGCAAACGGCGGCGATTACAATTTCGACGTACATTCCAGCTGCACCAATCGCGATGCGATGCCACTTATTGGACAGCACCCATGAATCGGAAGTATTGCAATACATTGCCGGTGTGAGAACGAGCAACATGAACCCAATTTCATGGCACTCACCTCCAAAATGTTTGCACATTAATCCATGACCCAGTTCGTGAATCGACTTCGTCACGATCAGGATCGCCGCCATGAACAGCAGGTTATTCAATCCAAAAAACTGCTGAAATTCAGGCATTCGCCGAACAAAATCGTCGAAGTTTGACAACACCAACATCAAAGCGGCTGTGATAATTGCGACATTAATGCACGTGCAAATCGAAGAAAAGAACCAACTCGTTTTCGGATAAAGCCAACTGAGAAATCGCTCTGGATCAATCCCCGGAAATCGGAGCGCAATGATGCTGGACATCAGCCCCACCGCTTTTTGTTTGAGCTCTTTGTTCCGCCGTTTTCTCAGGGGCGCAGCTTGTCCTGTCGCGTCGGTAATCAACAGACCGTTTTTGTGGAACGAGTTAACCAGTTGTTGAACATCCGTGGTCCGGATTCTTTGCTCGGGGAAGTCTGTTTCCAGGCGTCGTTTGATTTGCCGATAACTGTGGATCCCGTCGAGCATTTGCAACGCGCGATACTCTGGCTCACGCAAGCGAAAATACTTCATCCCAATCGGGTCTTTGACGACCCAACTGATTTCACCCTGAAAAATGCTCTGACTGACTACAAGGTCTCGTCGCGCCCGCAGCCCAACGGGACGGGTGTTGAAATGCGAAGTGCGGAGTGCGGAATGCGGAATTTGTTTCATGCTCAAATTCGAATCGGAAAGTTTGAATGACAAATCTAAAAATTTGAAATTTGAAATAAACGTTCACTGACCGAGAGACGAACGGAGAATCAATGCGACACCGCGCGCCCCACTCTTCACTCTTCACTCTTCACTCTTCATTCCGCGCTCCCCATTCCGCATTGGAAAATTTCCTACCAAACACGAAACAGGATTTCGGCCTGGACAAATTCAAAAATATCGTGAAGCCAAACGTAACCCAGTGGCTCATATCCACAGTGGATCTTTGCCGACACGCCGCTACGAGCTTGACGAGTGTCGTCGATGTCATTTGTATCGATTTCAACAACAACTTTGACGCCTTGCTTTTGATCAGCGGTCAACTGGGTCGCCTGCGCGACTTGTTTGAGCTGCCCTGTGAACTTGCGACTTGGATCGGCGGCGAGTTGATAAGTCACTTTAATGCCCTGATTGTTTCCTGTCTCTTTTTGTGTTTTGAGTTCGCGTAACAGGTGACCGATTCGGCGATCCGGCAAGTTGAGTTCGATTTCCCAATCTCCGTCGACGTCAGCGACTTCCAGCAACAAATCTCCGACCGTCACTGGCCGATTTCGCAGGCGATCGGATACGTCCCAGGTAATAATTTCGCCGTTTATCGGACTATCGACTGACAATTTACTCAACTTCGATTGAATCGTCGTTTGGCGTTTTTCCAAACTCTCAATTTGTGACTTAATCGCACCGTCATTGTCCAGCATCGCTTCTTTATCGTTGCTGTTGCGATTTTCCAGTCGCAGCGCCTTGTTGCTTTTCAGCCGCTGTGAGAGCGCATCGATTTCGCCCGAGATCTGTTCAAGTTGATCCTGCAGATCGAAATTGGTCAGCGTCAAAAGCGTCTCGCCCTCTGCGACTTGTGAGCCGTGTTGCACGTCGATTTGAGCAACCTGGCCATCGATTTCGGCGAAAACTTTTCGGCGCGTTTGCGGCAACAAAATGCCTTCACTGTGCAGCGTGAAAGGCGCGGGCACCATGGTCAATGCGATAATCGCGAGCACCAACACGCCAAAAAACGCCACCGTTTTAGGCAAGTTTCGCGAAGCCGTAACGACTCTTGATTTCCCGAGCAGCCGCCAGACCGAATAGCCGAATAACTGACGATGACTCAGCGCGTTTCGCATCGCGTCAGCGGCATGACGACTGGCCGTTTCGATACTCGGAGCCGCTTGAGCGCGGTTCCATTGCTCATTGCAATGTTCTACGATCAATCCTGCCACCACTTTCGGCGGTTGGGGAGATTTGTTGGGATCGTTGTTTTCCTGGATCTGCCGATCAAAAATCGGCAAAATGGCCAATGAACGAGTCGCCGAGAATCCAAGATATGCGTTGAGTGGCTGTTCAAGTTGTGGAGGTAACTGCTCATCGGATGGATACCAGAACGCCTGTTCAGTCGCGAGTGCTTTGGTTATCAACTGCGACAGCTGGTGAACTGTATTGCTACGCCGGTTAACTGAGGGCTGGCCACTGATGGCAAGCAGTTTGAATTTCGAACCTTGCTTAAGTGCCACACTAACTCGATCACAATCCAGGACCCGCCGTGCCTCATTGGCGATCGTCCGCGCCGTCTCTTTGAAGTCCAGGCTTCCATGAATTGTGTGCGCGTATTGGTCGATCGATTCGCCGGATAGAGATCGAATCCCGCGTGTTGGTGCGGTGGGTGAAGACGCCGTATGGATAGGATGTTCGCACCCTGTTTTCTCTTCGAACTGCGATGCGATGCTGCAAAATTCATCCAGTTCTTCAAGTACCTGTTGGCAGGCCTCCTGGTCGTAATCGTTTGGCAAGATGAATTCGACTAGCTCGATTTGCGAGTCGCGCCGAATGGGCCCGAACATCAAGACGGGTTGGCCAGCACTATTTCCATTTTCATCCGCCCGGATTTGTACAATAAATGACCGGCTGTTTTGAGCCGCCCGATTAAGTAGCTCCATGTGCTTTTGTTCGCTAATCGCCATTTGCATCGGCTGAGCGGTCTTCGGTTGAATCTGGCAAATTGGATGAAAGGGAGGATGGGTGCAATCCCAGGCGACGCCGATTCGAGCCTTTGACATTCGAGCCACCGTTGCCAAAAAGCTCTCATAAAAACTTTTCACGTCACGTGAAGTCAATACGATGTTTCGGATCTCGTCCAAACGAGCTTGATTCATGTTAAGATCAACGGCAATTAAATGCCTGTTAATTGAGGGTGTCTGAAATCGGCAATTGGATTCGTGAGAATTCACTCGGATTTGACAAGCAGGCTGAGGTCGCGCGACCCCAGCTACATTCATAACGTTGAATGATTATGAATTGAATCCCGCCACTCTCAAACTTTTCGTTTGTTCATTCTAATCTATGATCGCAAGAGTCATTTTGTGCGATGTCCGCATCCGATTCCAACCTGATTCGTCAAATTCGAAGCTTGTCGCCAAGATCTGATAAGCTCAACGACGATGAACTGCAAAAACAGAGTCTCGGCCTCAAGTATCAGGCAATGACGGGGCGTTCACTAAAAGGGCTTATTCCTCAGGGATTTGCCTTGGTGGTCGAGGCGGCGCGGAGGCATTTGGGGTATTCCCATTACGACGTTCAACTGGAATGCGGCATTCGTTTGGTTCTCGGTCAGATTGCCGAGATGAAGACTGGGGAAGGAAAAACGCTCACTGCTTCCTTGCCGGTGTTTCTGCAGGCACTCGCCGGACGGGGCGCACATGTCATAACGGTTAACGACTATTTAGCGGTACGCGACCGGGAGCTGCTCAGACCTGTTTACGATGCGCTTGGTTTGAGCAGTGCAGTGATCACAAGCGAAATGGAACCCGACCAGCGTTCTCGTGCCTATCGAAAAGATATAACTTATGGGAGCGCCAAAGAATTTGGTTTCGACTTTCTGAGAGACCGAATGAAACGACTTAGACTCAGCGAAAGCGGCCTTGAGCCTTCTCCTGAAAGGCTCGTGATGCGAGGTTTGCAGTTTGCGCTGGTTGATGAAGCGGACAGCATTCTAATCGACGAAGCCCGGACACCGCTCATCATCGGCATGGTTGATCGAACGGAAGAAGCGATTTCCCAAGACTGTTTTTACTGGGCTTCTGCATCTGCCGCCGAGTTCATCGAAGACGAAGATTTCACCTACGACCACCTGCATCAGAAAGTGAAATTATCCATTGCAGGTCGAAACCGGTTGCGTCAGATTCCCCAGAACAATGGATCAACCCAGGTTTCGATTCGCGAACTCTATGCGTACATGGAGAACGCAATCAAAGTTCGCCGCGACTTTCAGCTGGACAAGAATTACGCGATTCGAGATGGCAAGATCGTGATCATCGACGAATTTACAGGTCGGCCAGCCGAAGGTCGTCAGTGGCAACAGGGAATTCATCAAAGCGTTGAGGCCAAAGAAGGTGTCGAGATTACGCCCGCAACCCGGCAAGCCGCTCGGGTTACCGCGCAGAACTTTTTTCGCAAGTATCGTTATCTGGCAGGGATGACGGGTACGGCCTGGACTTCACGCCGCGAGTTTTCAAAGGTCTACAACAAGAAAGTCAGTCGAATTCGGACGAACCGCCCCGTTCAACGTCAGACTTGGCCGGTGAAAGTGTATGGTGACTTTATTTCAAAAATGAACGCGGTGAGGGACGAAATCGTCCAAGTTATCAAACAAGGAAGAGCCGTCCTGATTGGCACACGTAGTGTCGCAAAATCTGAACTGCTTTCGAAATTGTTAACGGACAGGAAAGTCATCCACAAAGTTCTAAATGCTCGCCACCTTGAAAGCGAGGCGGACATTGTGGCTGCCGCGGGTCAGCCCCAATCAGTGACCGTCGCGACCAATATGGCTGGTCGGGGCACCGATATCAAACTGCACGACATCGTTCGAAATCATGGCGGATTACATGTGATCTTGACTGAAATTCACGAGAGCCAGCGAATCGACTGGCAATTGATTGGCCGTGGCAGTCGGCAAGGCGATCCAGGAAGTTATCGAATTTTCGTGGCCCTCGATGACGAGATATTGGAAATGGGACTCGGTCCCAGTCGGGCAAAACGACTGCGTCACAAATACAACGGTTCCCAGGAAGTGACACGGTCGGCCTTCAACTACTTTCGACTTGCCCAACGCAAGGCAGAACGCAGACACCTGGTTGATCGCATGATTTTGCTCAAGCAGGATAAAGAACGTCTGGAACACCTTTTTGAGACAGGTCAAGATCCCTATTTGGACGTTGTCGAATAAGCCGTCGTAGATTTACACGATTTGGACGATCTTTGGCCGTCGGAAAGTAGCTTGCCACGGCGTTCAGAATTCAGGCCATGAATACTCGCAAGAAGAATTCGCGCAAAGCCGCTAAGTCGCCAAGTAAGGAAAAATTCACATTTTTGCTTTGCGGCGTCGCGTCTTGCGCGAGAATCGCAAACGTTTTCATTCAGCTTCTGCAGAATAGCCAGCGTTGTTTTGAGCCCCCTCGCCTTCGGTAAAAGCCTTACTGCCACTTCGATGTATTTAGAAATGCATTAGAATAAGCCGTCTTTTTCGATCCAATATTTCCGATCAAAGTCCGAACAACCCAGGTATCTCATAACGTGAACGCTGACGAAGGAAAACCTGATTTGAGTAGTGGAGAACTTGGTGGCGAAGCGATAACGGGTCCTTTGAAGCAACCAACGGCTGACGAACAGGCGAGGTCTGTCGAGCAACGGGCAATGGAAACACCCCCGCCCAAAGACCGCTGGTTGGAACCTGGATTTCATCGCCTGGATCGTCGTTATATTATAGTTGAAATTTTGTCAGGTTCTGTACTCACTGGCGTTGCTTCGGTCGCCGGCCTCGTCGCGATCGCGATTACGGCCTTTGCGGTCAACGAGCGATGGATTTGGCTGTTGATCATTGCCGGGGTTGCCTTGTTTCTCGTCTGGCTGTGGTCGATGACACTGTTCTGGCCAAGACTGGAACACCGCCATGCCAGTTGGAAATTAGACGAGCTGGGATTGGAAGTCCGCAAAGGAGTCTTGTGGCGACATCGAATTTCGGTTCCCCGAGCCCGCGTTCAGCACGTTGATGTTTCGCAGGGCCCGCTGCAAAGAAATTTCGGTTTGGCAGAATTGACGATCTACACCGCCGGTACCCAAAACTCGTCGGTAAAGCTGAATGGGTTGGCCCATTCGGTGGCAACCGATGTGCGCAATGAATTGATTTCAAAACAGGATCCGGCTGATGTCGTCTAGCGAACATCAACCCGTTGATGAATCCATGACATCGCCCGATGCAGCTGTCACGGTGAATCCTCCTGCGCCGTCAACGCCTCATGCTGCGACCAGCGGACACTGGTTGCATCCCAGTTCGGTTTTGTTTGACGCAATTTCAAACGGCCGGCAGAATCTGGTCCCGGCTGTCATCGCGCTGCTCACTGCTGCCGGTGGAAGCATGTTCTGGATGTATCTGGCGATTGCAATTTTTGGTGCTTCATTGCTTCGTTCGGTTCTTCGCTATGTTACACTTCGTTATCGAATCGAAAACGGTGAACTGACCGTTCGCGAAGGTTTGATCTTTAAACGGGTGCGAACCGTACCACTGGAACGCATTCAAAACATTGATTTGACTCAAAACGTCCTCCACCGAATGTTGGGTGTGGCTGAAGTTCGCGTCGAAACCGCGGGCGGCAAAGAGCCCGAAGCCACACTCCGAGTACTCTCTTTGGACAAGGTTACCCGGTTACGAGAAGCCGTTTTTAGTCAACGTCCGGCCAAATCAATCGCAACCGAATCGGCAGACGCCGAAAAACTTGTTTTGGAAGAGGTGCTTCCAGACGTAGAAACAATCACACTCCACGAGATTCCGTTTAAGCAGATTATTCAAGCCGGCATTGCGAGCAACCGCGGGATCGTCGTATTTGGTGTTCTGATCGGTATTTTTTTTCAATTCGATCTCGAAAAGCGATTCAAAGAATATCTTGATTTCCTGTTTGAACTAGTGCCGAAAGATCTAGGCGTGCTGAATACCGTCATATCGGTCTTGGCCGGATTGTTGCTGATCTTCGTGGTGACAAGGGTTTATGGAGCGATCTGGTACTTGCTGCGGTTTTATGGTTATCGGTTGACGCTTCACAATAACGATTTTCGAATTTCATGCGGACTATTTACCAAGGTCTCCGCCACGGTTCCGAGAAAGCGCATCCAATTCATCAGCGTGCACCAGTCGTTATTCATGCGCTGGTTTGGTCTTTCATCGATTCGAATCGAAACGGCGGGAGGGGCCGGACAGGATAATGAAGATGCGGCTTCTTCGGTCGGCCGGCGGTGGTTTATTCCAATCATTAGCCAATCGAAAGTCGAATCGTTGCTGCCGCAGCTTCGGCCCGGTCTGAATTGGGAGCCAGAGCAAGCCGACTGGATTGGTGTTTCCAGCAAAACTGCCAGACGATTATGTCGGCTCGCGGTCATTCAATCGCTGGGCCTTGCAATTGTCGGATTTGCAATAGCGCGTCCCTGGGGTTGGATTGCTGGAGTCGTTGCCTTGCCGATTTTTGTCTATTGGGCGATCCGCAAAAGCCGCGCCATGCGATACACGGAAACGGATTTTGGCGTCGTCTATCGAAGCGGAGTATTCACCAAAAAACTGAGTCTTACTTTCTTCGATCGGATTCAGACTCTCCGATTCGATCAATCGCCGTTTGATCGACGTTGGAAGATGGCCACCCTATCGGTAGACACTGCGGCAGCTGGTCCGGCCGACCATCGGGTTCATGTCAAGTATCTCGACGAGACCATCGCAAAATCAAGATACGAAGCACTCTCAAAAAGACTCGAGATCCAGAAACCAGCCTTGGTGGGTCCGTCGTAGCGCGAGTTTCTGTTCACATTCGTCATTGACGCGCGCACAATGATATCAACCTATCAACTCACGGCGAGTAATTTAGTCGATGTCAAAGAAAATTCGAAAGAATTCGGACATCGGCCTCGTCTTTTTCGCGCCCAGTTGAACTCTTGTTTTGAATCAAATCTCTGAGCGAAATGAAGTTTACTTTGACGCCATCCACCTCCTCGTTTTCACAATTGGTCCATGCATCTGCGAAGGAAATGCCATCAATTTCGGTCACAAGATCAATCCGATTAGGTGGTCGACCGAGCATGATTACTTTTTTTTCAAAAAGTGAAATGGCGGCATCTGGCAGTGAATCTCCGAAGCCAAATTGAGTTAGAACTCTTCGAAGTTTCGCTTCCGTTTCAGCAGAGTTTTCGAAGAAGAAGTCAATGTCGCCTGTAAAACGAGGTTCCGCATAACGGTTAACCGCCCAACCTCCGATCACGAGATACTGGACATTCTCCGAGTTGACAAGTTCGATAAACTCTTTGAAGTCGACCGGCAGCTTCATAATAAGGTCTCATCAATTTCAAAGCGATCTCCAACCGTTGCGTAGTTGAAAGTCGGCAATAGTACTCGAGATTTGCTTTGTCAGCCGCAGCGTGACTGTCGAATGATTGATATTGTTTGTCCATGATGATCGAACAAATAA
>JAHEJI010000146.1 GCA_024638965.1 Planctomycetaceae bacterium | reverse complement strand
CACTTCCGCAAATACGTCGAGCCCGTGTTCGGCCGTTATACTGTCTCGTCCGTCCGCAAATTCTCGCAAATCGTCGGCCAACTCATCATCGATATAGGCGATCATTTCCGCCGGTTGCATTTTGCTAATCTGCTTATTGAAGGATTCAACATTGATGATCAGATCAGCCAGATTCGCCTTGATCTGTTTCAACTGAGATTGGGATTTTTCAGATTGACCTGCCGCCGAGACCTTACCCCTCCGGAGCAGGACAATGCCAAAAACACCAACCGCGAAGGAAACTCCATACCAGGGCCAATTGATGGTTGACCATTTGTCATCGGCAATTTCCAATTTGAAAACCGTCGCCAGCGAGCCCGAAAGGAATCCAGCCCACATTAAAACTTGACCAATTATGCTATTCATGTCTTGTTCTTTGCTATCCAACGAAGGGTGCGATTTGGTTGGCGACGTCAATGATCATCGCCGTTGTTTCGGAACCACTATTCAAATATTCTGAAAGTACTTTCTTCACCGCAATTCCAACACCGACCAGTGCTTCACCGACAATCAGACCCGCCGCGATCGGTATTCCGACTTCTTCGCTGAATCGTTTCCCGGCCGTTTTGTCGCAAACGATTCGCAGGATACAACCGATCGTGTAGGTTAAAACGATGTTAAACGGCATATAGAAACCGAGCGCGACCATCACGCCAATTCCGCCGAGCCCACTGACGGCGAGAAGCAATCCCAAAAGTGCCGCTGCCGAATAACGATAAGTCGGTACATTGCCGTCGACGAGGCCTTCGATCACGCTCGCCAGCGCCATCGCTTGTGCGGCTGGCATTTCGTCGCTGCCGATTCCGTATTCAACTACCATTTCTCCGGTGTCAACAGGTGCCTCTGCAACGGAGGTTGTATCTTCTTTTTCGACGCCGGCCGGAGGTTGTGCTCCCTTTTCCAGGACAAACATCAACGTGATTACGACGATTGGTCCCAGCCATGCGCCAACGAACTGAGCCAGCTGTTGACGCCGCGGAATCGCACCCACGAGATAGCCCGACTTCAAATCCAGCATCATGTCACTCGCCTGCGAAATCGCCAGACAAATCGCGGCTCCCACAACCAGTGAACTGACGATCGTTTGGGGTTTGTCCATGCCAGAATTGGCGATCACGACCAAGATCGTAATTGCGATCAACGTCATTCCTGAAAGTGGCGACCAGTTGGTTCGGCCAATACACTCAGCAACAATCACGCCCGCAATCCAAATCCAGAGCGTTCCCAGCAACGCCATCAATAATGCTTTACCGATCGTCATGTCGGGAGCCGATTGGTAAGCCAAAACAACGAGCAACACTGCGCCGATGACAACGGCAGCGGCGAGCAGTTTGATTGGCATTTCGTCTCCTTGAGCAACGCTCTTTGCCGAATCCTGGCGTTTACTCATCGAGCCAATGGCGCTGCGAATCAATGGAAAGGCCATTATGATTCCGCCGATGGCCGCTCCAATCAACATCCCAATGCCCGTCGGCTTATAAATCTTGCCGCGCATGGCGTTTGGCGTTTCTACAAGAGCCTGAATATCGGCGCCGGCGTACTGAGCAAGAATCGGCGACAAAAGCCAGTAGCAAATAAAGCCACCTGCCCCAAACCAGAAACCACCTTTGCCGGATAAAAAGCCGACACCTATGGTCATCAACGAACCAAAGAAAACGACGTTGTACAGATCTGGGATTTTGAGATACTTGCCGACTTCATAGTTGACTTCTTCGGTAGCGCCAAAATTCGTAATTATCAAATAGACGATTGCCGAAACAATTGCAGCGCCGAACAGCATGATCGACTTGTGAATTCCCGCTCCCGGCGATTTCAGAATCGTGGCCACTGCGATCCCGCCAGGGTAGGGTAGACGCTCGAAATCGATCATTTGTTTTCGCAAAGGAATCACGAACGCCAAGCCAATAAACGCGCCCGCAATACATGCAAACACCATCAGCGGGACATTAAAATCAGCAACCGACTCAAGGCCAGGTTTTTTGCTCAAAATGAATAAGGCTGGCACAGAGAACATAATGCCAGACGACGCACCATTGACGGCCGAAGCGATGGTTTGGTTAATATTGTTTTCAAGAATGCTGGTTCGCCGCATCAATCCGCGCAAAATCCCCCAACCCAAAATCGCGGCCAGCTCCGATCCTTCAATCGAAAAGCCCAGTTTCAAAGCAGCGTAGCTGATCGAAATCGCGATCAGGATGCCGAGCGCCCAACCCACCAAAATCGCCGGCCAGGTGAACTCCGGATAAGGGCCACGACGAATCAGAATCGAGCCGTGGGGCAAATCATTGTTCTTGTCGGAAGACATATTTTGCATTCCAGATGCTGAATCGACCAGTTTTGTATACCAAAGCGTATTGCATCTTCTGGCTCGTTACAAGTTAGCGTTTCAACGCAAGGTTGAACCACCATCAGTGAACTCCATGTAATCGAGGTTAAGCAAATACGGACCTCGCGATGAAGTTGCGGGTCGCAAGGTAGCTGGATTCGTGAGAATTCAGTTGGTTGGCCCAGCTGCGTGAAGTCTAACGACTTCCCTCACAGGGTTCTCTTTCTTCAACGAGCGTAATTTGAGACAATACTGCGTGGACAAGGGAGTTGGCAGCACGGACAGGAACCGGATTATGGTTGGAAGTTACAACAGACTTGAGATCGCAAGAAACTGGCTGCCGCGCTACACCGGAATGGAGCTTGATCAATTCGGCGATTACATTTTGCTTACCAATTTCGATTATTACGTTTCTCAGTTTGCCGAGAAATGCAAATGCGATATTGCGGGGATTGGCAGACCGATGCAGGCTGCCACGAATTCGGCGGGCCTGTCGATCATTAATTTTGGAATTGGATCCGCCAACGCCGCTACGATCATGGATCTGCTGATTTCGAGGCGTCCGAAAGGCGTTTTGTTTCTGGGAAAATGTGGTGGCTTAAAACGATCGACGGAGATCGGTTACTTCATCCTGCCGATCGCCGCCATTCGTGGCGAAGGCACCTCCATGGACTATCTGGATCCAGCGGTTCCCGCGCTACCTTCGTTTAAGCTTCACAAGTTTGTTTCTGATCGCCTTGTCGAACGACAGTTTGATTATCGAACGGGTGTTGTCTACACGACCAATCGACGTCTTTGGGAGCATGACGATGAATTTCGGCAAAAGATGATTCGAATGAGCTCGATTGCCGTCGATATGGAAACCGCAACCGTGTTTATCGTTGGACATTGCAACCAGATTTCGCGCGGCGCGTTGTTGCTGGTTTCCGATGTTCCGATTACACCCGATGGAGTCAAGTCAGAGGAATCCGACGATCGGGTGACCAGCAAGTATTCCGATATACATCTGGAAGTCGGGATCGAAGCGATGACGAAAATTGGCGAAAAAGGAGAACAGATTAAGCATTTCAGTTATTAGGAGGTGCGTTTGTCCCAAACGGACAGAAACCGGCCGTTCCGTCCGAGTGCGAGTCTGGGACAGACTCGCCTACGAATTTGGGGCGTCACCTTCAAGAAAGCCTTGCCATCGAGTCGGCCTCAAACAATATTGCCGTAACGATGCACGGTTTCGGAAACGGCTTGTTCTTTGAGATAGTTCAAAAGCTCGATCCGACCATTCGCCAGAACAGGCGACTCAAGCAATGGGATGTTGCCGATCTCCTGCGGCGCGTATTTGCGTTCGTCAAAATCGCCTTTGATCCGCATCGTGCCACCTCTAAGCCCCTTCAAGCGACTGACCAACTGATCTTCCGATTCGATCGTGATTTCAACACCGGCTATCGTCGTCAACAAGTCGCCCCAGCCAATCGAATCGGGCACGCTGATTTGCAGTCGCGTGCCTACGGTCTGACAAGCCACCACAAGTTGAAATAACTCGCAAATGTTCGTCGCCTCTTCGGAGTTCAAACGAATCAGGTGCCAGGGACGAGCTCGGTATCGGAAATCATTGGTTTCACCGTGAATCTGGGACGGGTCGTGTTCTTTAGAAAACTCTTTGTCCCACCAATACGCGTAACTTTTCGCACTCGCTGTGAGCCGATCGGCATCGTCATCCGACAACAGAGAGGCAAGTTCTTTGACCAGTTTTGAAACCGACGAATCAAGTGGTCTGCCGAGCTTTGGCAACTCTGTTTCATTCCAATGCGCAAAAGTCGCCACATAATTCGGCCCGCCTGCTTTAGGACCCGGCCCAACACATGAGTCTTTCCAACCGCCGAAGGGTTGGCGTCGCACGATCGCGCCGGTCGTCGAGCGATTGACGTATGCATTGCCCACTTCGACTTTCTCGCGCCAGAGTTCGACTTCTTTAGGATCAAGCGAGTGAAGTCCGCCGGTCAGACCGAACTCACTGCTGTTCTGAATTTCAATCGCCTCTTCGAAACTTTCGACTCGAATCAACCCCAACACGGGGCCAAAACATTCTGTCTTGTGGTACCAGCTGCCCGGTTTCACGCCTAACCTGATCCCGGGACTCCAGTGACAAGGATTGTCATCGATCATCTTCGGTTCCAGCAACCAACTTTCGCCTTCATCGAGTTGTGTCAAACCGCGGTGAAGATACTCGTCAGGTTCTCGAATCACCGGAGTCACCAGCGCCGAAGGATTCCAGGATCCTCCGACGGTCATGCTCTGCGCAGCGTCCTTCAATTGTCGAATAAACAACGGGTTATCGTAAACTTCGGCTTGGACCAGTGCCAAACTGGTGGCCGAGCATTTCTGTCCGGCGTGCCCAAAAGCGCCCGAGACGATGTCTTTAATCGCGAGATCCAGGTCTGCGGCGACGGTCACAATCATGCTATTCTTGCCACTGGTTTCAGCGTAGAGCCGCAAACGAGGTCGCCAGGATTGAAACATCTGGGCCGTAAAGATGCTACCGGTCAGAATTACGGCGTCGGTTCGCGAATCGCTAATCAACAGCTTGCCCGTCGCTCCATCTACCGTCGGAGCAAACTGCAGCACGTCTTTAGGAACGCCTGCGTCCCAACATTGTTGAGCCAACATCCAAGCCGTTAAAACCGATTCGCGAGCAGGTTTCAGAATGACGCTGTTTCCGGCCATCAGCGCCGCGAGCACACCTCCAGCTGGAATTGCATACGGAAAATTCCACGGCGGCGTGACGACGACGACGCCAAATGGCGTAGCCGTTGTTCCATCGGTCCAGCCCTCATCATCAAGACCCCGGGAGTAATAATTCGCGAAGTCAATTGCTTCGCTGATTTCAACGTCGGCCTGCAAGATATTCTTGCCCGCGTCCAGTAACATCGCGCCGATCGAATGTTTCCGCCGCTGGGCAATCACAGCTGCAATCTGGCGGAGTACGGTGGCTCGGTCGGCCACGCTGCGAGCTCCCCAGCTCTTTTGCGACTCGACAGCGGTCGCCAGAGCCACTTCGACATCGTCTGCGTCAACTTGTGCGTACTTGTATGCCTGATGTCCGGGACGAGACGGATCTCTCGCCGAGCCAGTCATTTTTTCGTGCTTAAACTCACCATCAATCTGAACTGGAATCGGCCCGGGAACTTTGTCTTTCCATTCTTCGATGATTTCGGCAGCCCACTGTCGATTTGCGGGCAACGAGAAATCGGTATCCGAAACATTGTGAAATGGTGAACCAGCAGGCCCGGGTTCAGGTTGCTCGGTCAAGCGATTCTGTTTTCGATTGGGTGCCGAATTCAATTTCGGGTCAAAGGCAAGTTGGCATGCGTCCAGGAACCCGTCCCGTTGTTCCTTCCAATCGGGGGCACCTTCTTTCAGACCGAACAAGGCTCCCAAAAAGCTACCGGGTTCGGTGTTCTCGTCGAGTCGACGAACTAGGTAAGCAACTGCCGCTTCGAATTCAACATCGAGAACAACGGGAGCATACATAATCAAATCACCAGCTCGTTTACGAACCTCAAGCGCCTGGGCATTGGCCATGCCTTCAAGCATTTCGAATTCGATACGATCCTCGACGCCTCGTTTTTTGCGTAATGACATCGCGTAGGCAATATCAAACAGGTTGTGACTGCCGACTCCAATTCGAACAATTCGCGCGTTCTCTGGTCGCGTCGCGAACTCGATCATTCGCTTGTAATTGGCATCGACTTCCAGTTTGGAGTGAAATGGAGCCTGTTCCCAGTCTTCCAGACTGGCTTCGACAATTTCCATCGCCAGGTTGGCACCCTTGACCAGGCGAATTTTGATCCCGGCACCTGTTCGTTCGAAACGCGTGCGAGCCCACACCGTGAGTAATTGAAGAACCTCGAAAGAATCGGGTAAATAGGCCTGGAGAACGATCCCTGCTTCCAGATCTTCAAATTCAGGTTCGTCAAGCAACTCGCAAAAGACATCGACTGTCAAATGCAAATCTCGATACTCCTCCATGTCGAGATTTACAAACTTGGGACCATGACTGCCTCCGCCCTTGATCGCGGCGCGGTAGATTGCGCGGAGACGAGTTTTGATCGCTTCAAGGGTTTGACCGTAGCCCGTCAAGCTAATTTGGCTGACGATGGAAGAGAGTTTAATCGAGATGTAGTCGACACCCGGAGCGAGCAATCGATTTTCGTTATCATGCAGCCGCCGGTCCGCTTCCTGATTGCCTAGGACGGCTTCGCCGAGTTGATTGAAATTGACCTGGATTTTGTCTCGTTTGCGTTGTTCAAGATATTTCGCGAATTCTTTTTCTTCCGCCGAGATAATTACATGCTCAGAGTCTTTTCGTACTTTCGACTTCACAATTGGCATGACCGTTTGAGGCAGCCAACCCGCCACTTTGTTGCCGATTTTCAATGCTAATCGGTCCAAGCCCGTAAAATATTTGGGAACACCATATTCTTCGACCAAGCTATCCATGCGTTGAGCCGCGCGCTGAGGCTTTTTCATTCGCAAGACTTGATCGGCCATCGCAATCGTGAACTTTTTCCCCGGTTCGTCTACCATCATGCGGGCCATCAATCCCGATCTCGCGCGTTCTGTTGAAGATTCTTTTTCGCGAGACGCGTTGAGAATTTCGGCGGCAAGCCTGACAGCTTGTTGAGGCAGTTCGTTGACAAGGTAGTTTTGATCTGAATCTGTCATCTGGCAGGTTTAGTTGCTGAAACAATGATGTAGTGCTTATATAATAACGATCAACAAGAAATTGAAGAACGGTCTAGTCATTCTGAAGGTGCCTAAGTGACTGAAGGATCTCTCGCGCATTTACGAGAGATTCTTCGGTCGCATAGGCTCTCTCAGAATGACATTGGCTATTTTCTTTCTTGTTCCATTGCAAAGGTAAGGGGTCAGGAGTCGTGCAAAGGTAAGAGGTCAGGAGTCAATGGCCGGAACGGCCCTTCGGGTTTTCGCACCATTGACTCCTGATCCCTTTTAACCCCCAATCTCATGGAAACCAAAGTAACAATCTAGCCGAATTTGTCTTCGCCGCCGACTGCCATTTGGATATTGGACAGCTCGTTTTTTTCGAGTTGCTCTAACAAATATCGGTTGATGTTGCGGACGACTGAAGGACCTCCATAAACAAAGCCCGTATAAATCTGGACTAGCGACGCACCAGCCAGAATCATCTGCCAGGCATCTTCTCCGGTTGATATCCCACCTACACCGACAATCGGAATTTTTCCGGTCGATCGTTGATGAAGCAAACGAACGACTTCGCGGGATCGGAGTCGTAGCGGGGCACCCGAGAGGCCACCCGCCCCGACCTCTTCGACCAGACTTTCGGCTGACGAAAGGCCTTCCCTGGAAATCGTCGTATTCGTGGCGATGATGCCGTCGATCGGAATCTCGAAGGCGATGGATACGATGTCTTCCAGCTGCTCGTCCAACAAATCAGGAGCAATCTTCAGCAATATCGGTTTCAGCGCCATCTCATGATCTTCCGCCAGAGTCCGATTGAGAGTTGAGATTGCGGAGAGCAGTTCGATCAAGGGCTCACGATGTTGCAGCGTTCGGAGGCCAGGGGTGTTGGGGGAGCTAACGTTAATCGTAAAGTAATCGGCGTATGCAAAGAGCCGCTCGAACCCAAACAGATAGTCTTCGGTGGCGGTTTCAACCGGGACGATTTTCGTCTTGCCGATGTTGATGCCCAAAACCGTTTCGGGATATTTCCGGCCCGTTCGAGCAACCCGCCTGGCAGCCAGATCGGCCCCCTGGTTGTTGAAACCCATTCGATTGACAAGTGCCTGATCGGCCGACAACCGAAACAATCGAGGTTTCGGGTTACCCGATTGGGGCTGTCCGGTCAGCGTACCAACTTCAATGTGACCGAAACCAAGCGTCGCCAGTTCGTTGTACCAGCGAGCGTCTTTGTCGAAGCCGGCAGCCAGTCCCACTGGATTTTCAAAAGTCAAACCAAAAACGGTATTCGACAGCTTGGGAGAGTTGACTCGATTTCTGCGTCTGAGCAAAGATCCCAAGGCAGGTAGTCTGTTGAATCCGGTAAACGCGCCCATGGAAACATGATGAGCCTTTTCAGCAGGTAGACAAAACATCAGAGGCCGTACGATGGATTGCCAAACCATAAAAACGTCTTTTGGTGGGAGTGTTACGCTGTAGTCATCCTGAATCGAGTGGAGCGAGGTGAAGAATCTCTCGTGTTTTTGCGCGAGATTCTTCGGTCGCTTAGACTCTCTCAGAATGACTTTGGTTATTTCGTTGCTTCATTGAACGGTTTGCGTTTAACGCCCAGCCGCAGGCGCCGGCTAATGAAGGAAGACGGCGCCTGGTCGTTAAACGAGAATTGAACGGTATTGGCGTTAAAAAAAGAACCACTCTGTATTCGTGTTACCACTTCAATCCAAATTGTTCGCCACCGGTCGGTTTTCCGGTGCCACCTTTCAAGGGGCCTTTGTGTTTCGGCACAATTTGTTCGCGTACCGGAATGTCCTCATCTGCTTCTTGTTGTTCGGCCACAGCTTTCGGAATGGGTGGCGCCTGAGTCGCCTTCATCGACAAGCTCATTTTGTTGTTCTGAGGGTCGATCGAGAGGATTTTGACTGTGACCTGATCACCCTCGTTAACAAAATTTTTGACTGCGACGACGCGCTTGTAGTCGATCTCGGAAATGTGAATCAACCCTTCGATCCCCGATTCGAGTTGGACAAAGGCTCCGAAGGGGGCAATTCGAGTTACCGTTCCGGTGACGATGTCGTCCGGATGATACTTCTGTTCGATGCCTTCCCAGGGATGTTCCAAGGTATCTCGATGGGACAGCGATATTTTGCCCGTCTGTTTATCGAATTTCTCGACCTTGACTTTGACTTTTTGTCCGACGTCGACTGCTTCCGAAGGGTGTTTGAGGCGATTCCAAGCCAGCTTGCTGATGTGAATCAAACCTTCCATTCCGCCGATGTCGACAAAAGCGCCAAAGTCCATCAACTTGGTCACCGTTCCGTCTAGCAACTGCCCCTCTTCGAGAGTTTCAAGCAGTTCTTTCCGTTTCGCCTCGTTTTCACGCTCGATCACACCGCGATGACTGATCACCAGTTTGCGTTTTTCAGGATTTACTTCCATTACGACGCATTGTAATTTCTTGCCAACGTAATCCTCGAAGTTCTCAACGCGAAAACGATCAATTTGACTAGCCGGGATAAAGCCTTTTAGTTTATTGACCGTAGCTTCGAGCCCGCCTGAATTGGAACCGGTGACCGTCGCATCGACGACGTCTCCTTCATTGATATCGTCCCAGTCGGCCACGTTTACGGCGGACCCGGGAATGCTCAATTCGTAAAGCCCGTCCTCTTTGTTCAAATCGCGGACTATCACGTCTAGTTCAGTACCCTCTGTTGGCAATGACTTGAAATGAGTAACCGATGCGATGCCTTCGTATTGCCCCGGCAAGGAAAAGAAAATGTTCTCGCCATGGATCCTGGCGACGGTTGCCTTGAGTCGAGTTTTGGGTTCCAGCTGAGTTTCGGCGGCTTGCGTATTTTCAACAACCGAGTCCATCGAAAAGCTGCTCATCATTGCTTCGATTTCGGCATCGAGATCATCGCTCAGTCCGTCCGTTGATTTGATTTCGGCGACGGGTTTTGTTGCGTCATCTTTCTTGTCCATTTCGAGTGGATTGGCGATCGCCGCCTCAACCGCCTTGGGTTTTGCAACTGGTCCCGCAACGTCACGCTGCGAGCCAATCGAAATCTTGCGAGCAGGTGTTGTAGGAGGCGAAGGTTCCTGATCGGTTGTGCTTTCTTCCGATGTTGCTGCTGACGTTTCGTCTTCAACACTGACAGGATTGTCATCGGAAGATTGGGCCTGGGAATTTTCTTCAGGAGGAGTTGAGTCGGTACTCATGGGACTTTGATATTTGGAAAAAAAAGGTTGACGACGGACCAAGACCGTCCAATTAAAGCAAGAATTATTGTCGTCTTGATTGCACGATTCGCAAGACTAGAGCGCGTTTGGTTTATGTTTTGGCGTCTTTTCGTCGGTTTCGCCCGGCAATCAGTGCGCCGCGACCGCAATACGTCCGTGCGACACGCACTGAACGGGCAAAACCCTAATAAGCGACATCCTTCGATTCGAGTTCGAAGTCGTCGGATCGAAAAGGCGAAGCGGGGAGAAAGTCTTTATTAAACAGGTTCGGACTGGCCGTATCGTCCCACCCGAACCGAACGGCAATTGGCTTCTCGACTTTGTCAGAGCTGACAATAACCGATTCGCCGTCGATTGCGGCTTGGGCGGGATGAAAAACTTTGTCTTCACCACAAATTGAAAAATGAGTCAGTTCCGCGTCGTTTCTGGCTACGAGGCCGCCGTCGGCATGCTTAAATGTCACTCGAATCTGATTGGAATTCGTCGAAATTGACTCGTAAATGGGACCGGAGCATTGTTTGACTTTCTTTTCTTCATCCAATTCGGAATCATAAGTTGATTTGAGAGCCCACAACGCCAAACGACGACCGACTTCCTGCTTATTCTTGGGATGAATGTCAGCGGGGTCGCCGATGTCGGTGGTCACGACGATCCCGGTATTTTCGACTTGTTTGAACGTCTTTAGCTGAGCGTCCCAGACTTCTGGCAACGCCTGGGGTGATTTTCCATTGTATCGAAAGGGCGCCAGTTGCACGAAATAGAATGGAAATTTCTTGCCTTTTCCGAGATCTTTTCGCCAATTGTCGATCATCGTTGGGAACAACGTTCCATATTGCCAACCACGCCCGACGTTGGCTTCACCCTGATACCAAATCACGCCTCGAAACGAGAATCCGGTGAGTGGCGCAATCATTCCGTTGTACAGATTTGAAGGCCGATGACAACTCGTCGGATCATCGTTTTCATCCCATTGCCGTAACAACGGAGCCAATTCCTCGACGGCATCCATTGCGGGTCGCGACGTCCATGCCTCACATCGGGTCCCTCCCCAACTCACATGAATCAGCCCAATCGGCATGTCAATTCGTTTGCTCAATTCCCTGGCGAAGAAATAGGCCGTCGCGGAAAACCCTCTGACCGACTCCTGCGAACAACAATCCCATGGAGAGGTTTTGTTGAAATCAGAGATTGGACTCGCAGAAGCGTAAGGTTCCACGGTGAACAATCGAATCGCAGGATAAGCCTTGGCCATTTCAATCTCGGTATCAGCATTGAGCGATTTGGACACCGGCCAATTCATATTCGACTGACCGGAACAAACCCAAACTTCGCCAACCATGACATCATTGATCACGATTTTGGGCTCACCCGACTCCGTCGAGACTTCAAGAACGTAAGGTCCGCCCGCATCGGGTGTTTTGATCACAGTCGACCATTGCCCTCCGGGATCGACCGTTGGAGTAATGGTTGTGTCATTGAATTTGAGAACAAGTTTATCTCCCGGGTCCGCGGTACCCCAAACCCTCACCGTGGAGTTTCGTTGCAAGACCATGTGATCCGAAAAGATCTTTGCCAAAGAGATATCAGCTTGAAGAACATCGGCTCGAAACGAGAACGCAAGCACGCTGAAGAAAAAGCAGATCGTAATATTTCGCATCAACGCTTCCTGAAACTGCGAATGGAAGAACCTCTACTTCGAGGATTGCATCGCCCCATTTAGTTACAATTCTAATCGAGAAAATGCGTTTGCTCCATAAGCGTTTTAACTTTTTCAACTTATTGACACAAACGCATGAAAAGTTGATTTGAAGACGATTCCTATTCAAAACCCAAAGGACCTTCACAGATCGCTACCACCTCATCTCCATCCTGGAAAACGTAAGACTGCGGATTAACATGCGCTTGTCCATCGGCCGAGTGAACCGCAACCAGAATCGCATTCTTCGTTGATTTCAGCTCGCTCAACTTTTGATCGAATTGTTCGCCAATCCAGGAAGTCGGAATCGGTTTCCGATGAAACTCATTGCCGTTTTCGTACGTCAACAGCTCTCCCAGCACACCCACCAATCCTTGATGCATCGCTGCTTGGGCAATCATATAGGCACCGTATTCATCACTAACGACAAAATCATTCACTTTTCCAAGTTCGAGGTGCGAACTATAGCTTCGATTTAAGAGTTCGGCACATGTGTAAACATCGGGATTCACCTTCTCGGCCGTTAGGGCTGCCAAAATGGTTCGCGCGTCGGCGTCTTGTTCGCTACGGCCGCCCCGAAGATCCGAAAGAATGATACATGTGGTCGCACGGTCAATCCCAGCACGTTCCAGAGCCGAAACTTTGGTAAAGTCGTCTTCAACGAAATAGACTTTGCCCATTTCTTTGACTTGAACTGCATCCGCGTCCGTCTCAAACTCTGCCACCACCACAATTGGAATATGGCGAGTTGCTTTGGCAGACCGATACTCGCGAATGATAATTTCCGTCTTGGGCGTCCAACCGCAAATCACAATGTGATCGTTTAATTCGTCCCACTCCACAACTCGTCCCTCCACACGCATTCGATCGATCATGAACGCAGAAACCGTTCCTGCAAAAATCGCGAAAATGGTCAGCCCCATAAACATCAAAAACACCGAAACAATTCGCCCCGTCAAGGTCCTTGGTGTTTGCGGTATTGGCTCGCCGGCAAACAAGGTATACACGCTAAACCAAAACGAATCCTCCAAATCAAACTCTCCCCCATCCGCCACATCCGTATCGTCCGCGGTTGTCGTCGAGCCCGTGCCGGTCGCAATGTTTTTCACGGCAGCTCTTTCGACGTGCATCATGGCGGCCGTGCCAAAACAGACCACCAGCAATAACAAGCCAGTGATCATCAGGAAGTCGACTGCACCTTGACGCAAAATATAAGGGTAATGGCTGGATAGTCGAGAAATCACTCCCAACAGCCGAACCAGGCGAACCATGCGCAACAATCGCAACGCCCTTGCCGAACGAAAGACTCGAAATACTGGAATCGTCGCAATGATGTCGAGCCAAAATTCGGCGAAGTATCTTTTCTTGGAAGTTGCACACAAAAAACGGAGCGTCAATTCAACGATGAAAACGAACGTGATCAGATCATTGATCAACATGACGGTGTGAAGATGAAACTCATCTTGCAAACCAAAAACGGAATTCACCGGCGCTGTGCCTCGATTGATCGCACCTTCGACGGAAAACTCGTACAAAGTCAGAATGACCGAAATGATGACCAACAAGCCAATGGCAAACTCAACTGCCGGTCGCGCAAAAAATCGGCGCAACACCGATTTCCACTTCGCGGATTGTTCATCCGCTTGTCGCTCGGCAATCGTAGATCGAGTGTTCATCGGGTCGTGTGCTTAACGAATTTCAAATTTCTTATCTCATCTCTCAAATCTCAAATGGGTGCGAGTTGCACCCATCTCAAATCTCATATCTCAAATTCTCGCCTGTTGTTTCTCGTTTTTCCCTCTCGCCTTGTTGGTTCTATTCCCCCGTTTCGCTCAATAATTCATGCAATTTGAAGTGATGTTTGCCAAGTTCACCACCATAATTGCCAGCGTCGATGGCAACCACGCCGTCGGATCTGCCCTTCCCTATCGCCCCGATAATCCCGACCGTTGTCGCTCGTGCCACCGAATCATAGTCGATTCCATCAATCACGATTTCATACACACAATTGGCGTTGTCGACGATTTTTGTTTCAACCTGCCCACGCAATGTTGGGCAGTACTCGTCGGAAGTTGAAGCGCGAAGAGCTTTGTATCGCGAACCCACCTTGCTGCCGCTACGGACAACTCCAGCCGGAAACGGTGTGACCACTCCAGGGATGGATTCAATCGCTTCGATTGCTCGGCAAGCAGCCGTCAGGCCCGAAGTCTGATCCACCGACTGGATCAGAAAATTTCCACCCGCAATGCCTTTTCCAATACCGAGTTGTTGTTCCACTATAAACTCACCGTCCATCACCGGTATTCGCCAAAAACGTCGCTCCCCCAAGAGTTTGCTTTTCTGGTAACCGTCACCGAAGTAGCGGAGATGTTTGCCGAGCGAGAGATTGTTTTCGCTTCCTGGCTTCCCATCGAACACGGCTGTTGTCGGGCAAGTCATCAAACACTGGCCCACGCGGTTGACCACAGCTTCCCCTAATGACTGATCGGAAAATCCGAATGCCAAAATCGCCAGCCCCTCCCGGCCATCAGGCGTAACGTCAGTACCCAACACCAACTCGACTCCCACTTCGGCGTCGCAGCCGATAACGCTGGTTCCATAGCCGCAAAACTCACGAGCCGCAACGTCCAGCCAATACGAATCGATCGCAGTAACGATCAATCTCGTGTAGTTCATCGAGAAAGCCTCTGCAAATGAATCGACGATCAGGGTCGCGGAAATTTCCAATTTTGATTCCCTTTGAATCGGGAGGCGCTGTGTCGCGGGAAAATCGTGCTTAAACTGTAATCTTTTCACGATGCGAAATACAGCCAGCACAAACCAGACTCCACATCGTTGATCATGCTAAAATCTTTCCTGATGGATCCACCTCGACCGTTTTTTAAAAGGTGCGTCCAGGACTTTGCGCGTTTGGTTTGCCGATTGTGGTTAATGGTGTTTTTCGGGATTCGCGTCCACGGCATTAAAAATGTCCCG
>JAHEJI010000145.1 GCA_024638965.1 Planctomycetaceae bacterium | reverse complement strand
TTCACTTGAAACCGATTTGCTTGAGGCTGGCTTCGATGTTCATGTTGTTTGCCGATGGCTTGGGCATGACGTGAAGATTGCTCACAAGCATTATCTCAAAGTTACCGATGAACAACTTGCCAAAGCCGCAAGTATTCAGGTGGGGCAACAGGTGGGGACGAAGCCTACCGAAACTACTGATAATGGCGGAAACCAACCGCAAGAAAATCGCGTAAAACGCGAGGAAAAAGAAAAAGCCCCTGCAATCGCAGAGGCTCTTATACGCCCGGCAGGATTCGAACCTGCAACCCTCGGTTCCGAAGACCGATGCTCTATCCAGTTGAGCCACGGGCGCTCTAAGTTCATAAAAGGCAACACGTAACTGTCGCTATTAAGCAACTCGCGCGCCACCCTTGTGATCAAATCCAAAGAATAGAGTTTTTTTGTTTTATTTCAACTGCATTGTCTCAAATTGACTAGAATTTTGCGACAACACGACCGACTGCATCGCTCAAACCTAAGGCCGCTCCAGATTGCCTCGCCAGCAAAGCAGGCCAAATGTCCTTAGATTTTATGGCAAAAACACTGTGTTTTCCGGCGGAACGATAATACGCATGAGCCGTTGTGTTAAACTATGATAATAGAGTGTGGTCGGATCTAAGACGGAACTTGAGGCCAGATCCTGTTTCCCGCTGCGTCCTGGGGGCGACGATTGTATGACGATCGTTAAAAAAGGCGAGCTGAATGACACCGATTACCTTAAGAGTGCTTGACGGAGCCGACCGCGGTCAGGTTTATCAGATTCGGTCTGCGCCAATTACCATCGGACGCGAAGAAGGAAACTCGATCCAACTCAACGATGAACGGATCAGCCGTTATCACATCAAAATTCAACTCGATCACGAGGACCTGGTGCTCACCGATCTTGAAAGTACCAACGGTACCAAAGTTAATGGCGAAGAAGTTCAGTTGAGAATTCTTCGGCACGGTGACATGATTACAATCGGCCGAAGTACGCTTATCTTTGGTACGCGTAGCGAAATCAACCAACGATTCGATCGGTTGGGGTCGTCCGAATTATTGGAAGCCTCCGATGTCTCCAACAGTGCTTCCAAAGATCAACTCGCCGTGAAGCCCGATTGGAAAGAGAATCCAAATTACCAACTCGCTTTGTTGGATCTCGATCCGCCAGGACTCCCGGAAAGATTGTCTCCCGGCCAAGCGGCTCAGCTTTCCGAAGTGTTTGAGTTTTTTCACATGCACATGCGGAGAATTGTCAACGACGTCGAAATATCGTCGCGCAGTCCTTCCGTGGAAGTTTCGCACGAGCAGTGGCAGAAGTTCCTGGATTTGCAGGCGCGGCTGGCGGAATACCTGCGACAAATCGGTAGTCCGGGTTAAAGACCATTCGCGTCAATTGGAACAAGAGCGGTTAGGGTCAATCCGAGCGCGTTTGTAACGAAGGATCAAGTCCCGCTAAACACCAGAGATCCTTCAGCCCCCTAGATGTAGGCTGGAACAACTGTGGGCAGTTGCGGCAACGATCACGGTACACCGACGGTGCCGGAACAGCGCAGGGCTCGTTCCGGCCTATTACTTAATATTGAACGAGAGATTCTTCGCTCGTTCCTCACTCAGAATGACTAGCCCGCATTGCTCACGTAGGGTGGGTCGAACTCGCACAACTACTTGGTGGGTCGTCCCAAACTCGGTTGTTTGAAATAACAAAGTGTACTCTGGCCGCAAGGACCTAAAGCGAGTAAAGACCCACCAGCATCACCGTTTGCTCGACGCCACCCTACAGCCTGTGAGAAATACGGGTTTGGTTTAGTAGCCCTAAATAAGATGTGTAGGCAAGGGGACGAATACCCTGACATCAAGTTAGCGAAGGCGTTGTCATCCGGTTCCGCAGGTGTAAACGTCAACGTCGTCAAGATTCTGCTTGGTCGTAATGCCGACGTCGGACACAAAGACTTCGCCGGGATGACCGCCTTGGACAAAGCCGCCAGCCAAAACCACGATGAAGTATTCGCGCTGTTTAAGCAACAATAGGCGACCTGCAGAATTTCTGTAGGTCAGCCTGTCCCAGCCTGTCCCAGGCTGTCGCGAGTCTGGGACAGACTCGCCTACTGTTGAAATCGTGTAAGTCAGCCCGCCCCGGCGTAAAGATTCTCTCGTTTGTTTACGCAGATCCTTCACCTCGTCCCTCGGTTCAGGATGACACAGGGGGATGCACATCAACTTTGAAAAAGCACTAGAATGTCTGGCGCGTTAGTGCGAGTCGCACGGACGTATAGCGGCCGTGGCGCTCTGATTGTCGGGCGAAACCGAAGTAAAGAAGCCAAACTTCTACTAAACGCGCGTTAAATTCAGACTTCAATATTAGGAGGCGATGATGGAATTCTTAGTCGATCTTTGGTTGCCAATTATTGTATGTACTGTCGTTTTGTTTTTTGCGAGCTTTGCGGCTTGGGTTATTCTTCCGCATCACTTTGCCGATAAGAAAAGGCTGCCCGATCAAGACGCGATTATGAAAATCGTTGAGGAACTCAAGATTCCACCTGGAAACTACATGTTTCCGTATGCAGGGACCAAGCAAGAACAGAACAGCAAGGAATTCCAAGAAAAGTATAAAGCCGGCCCCATGGGTCTCCTGGATGTTTATGAATTGCCCAGCATGCCGGTGAACATGGTCAAGACGGTCATTTTCTTTTTGATTACCTCTGCCATCATTGGCTATATCACCTACGTCGCCTGCCCGCCTGGCACAGAATTTATGAAAGTCTTTCGAGTCGCCGGCACAATTGGCATTCTGACGCACGGTTCATCCGGAGTTCTCAATGGGATTTGGTTCAAAAAGCGGCTGATCACGGACATCATTGACGGGATTGTGTTTGGGTTGTTGTTGGGATTGATCTTTGCGTTGATGTGGCCCGCTGCGTAGACGCGAACCAAGTTTAGGTTGAAGGAGAAACTCTCGCCGCGTGAACGCTTGATTGTTATACACGTCTCTATCGCTGGCACCGGCCAAGGGCCCGTCAATTGCCCAGGCTAAAAAGAGCAGAAGACGCCTTACGCTTGACTTGCCCAGTCGACGAGCATTTGAAATTGTTTGGCAAAGTCGTTTTCGTCTGTTCCGAGCGGCGATTTAAAAAAGCTGCAGAGAGGAATCATTAGCCCGGTTTCACCGCGACGGACGGCGAGATCGGTAAATCTGGCCAGATCCAGCACCAACGGTCCGGCGAGGATCGAATCGCACCCTTGCCAGGTGAAAGTCATGACCATCGGCGTTCCCAGAAAGCCACGAAAGTGAATGTGATCCCACGCGGTTTTCCAATCGCCAAGACTCTTGATGTACTCGATGCTGATGTGGGTTTGCGGGTCATAGCCCAGAATCTGGCTAAGCAATTGGTCTTTGCTTTTCACCTTGGTTTGCTTGTTGAGTGGGTTGTCGAGAATCTGTCCGTCCATGTTGCCAAAAATGTTGTGGCCCACCCAACTCATGATGCCAAGGTTTCGATTGGCAAACGCCGGTGCCAACACACTCTTTAGAAACGTCTCGCCGGTCTTTCCATCGTGGCCCATGTGGCACGTATTTTTCAAGACGGCCAGTTCGTCGATCGCTTTGGGACAACTTCCTGTCGAAGGTGTGAAATTCACGAATGGCCAACCTCGTTCCAAGGCGGCGATCGCATAAAGCGAGCTCGCCGGAAGTCCACAATCGGTCGAATCAAGGATTGGTTCGAACTCGGCCCAAGTCTCAGGCAGTTCGTCGAGGTTGTACGGCGGCTCTGTCGAAGCCAGATTAATAACGATCAACTGTTCGAGTTGGTTGCCGGTGACGAATTCATCCAAATCCTGCTGAATTGCCTCAACGGCAGATCTTGCTGAGTTGTATTCATTAACGAATTGTTTGTCGGCCAGACATTCAATCGCCCTGCCCACATTATTGATGATGCCGGGGCGGATATTCTTGTCGAAGCCTTCCAAATAGGATTGGCAAGCAATCACAAGCTCGCGCTCGACCGCACGGGTGGTGTCTGCCAATTGCAGGGCTTCCGTCAGACAATCCGTTTTGCGAATTTCATGGCCGCCCAAAACAATTTCGGACCAATCAACGAGGTCCAGATCCTGGAATTCCGGTCGCGCGCTGACCAGGCCGCAGGTATCGATTCGGTGATTTATTAAGGAGGCAAGACCAATCGCTGCTGTCGTCGCAACGCCGCCGTGAGCACCGATAATCCACAAACCGACTTGACGTGACATGAATTGAATAGCCAGTTGGGCGGTTTTGGGAATCGGACAACGGCATCAAGAATCGTTCAAATGCCGACGTGTTATATGAAGGCGAATTTTGGGGACTTCCTGAACAAGCAAGCCCTGTTAATATAACTGATTCTCGCACGGACCCAGATTTTGAGCAAGGGCTTGCGCCAGTCGGTTCAAGCTGTTCCGGTCCGTAACCAAATCTCGATTGAGCAAACTGAAACGACCATGCAATCAAATCTGACACGTCAATCCATGTTTGAAACAACACCTCTCAATCCACCGGACGCGATTTTTGGATTGATCGAAGAGTTCAAAAAAGACCCTCGCAAAGACAAAGTCAACTTATCGGTTGGCGTTTACCAGGATGAGGCTGGTACGACTCCGATCATGAAATGCGTTGGGAACGCGGAAAAAGTTTTGCTCGAACAGGCCGGATCCAAAAGCTATTTGCCGATTGATGGCATCCCGGGATACAACGGATTAATTGGAAACCTGATTTTGGGTGACGAACTTTGCCCTGTTAGCACCCAGCCAGTACGTAGCACATCCATTCACAGCGCTACGGCGCAAACTCCAGGCGGCACGGCCGCGCTTCGAGTTGCCGGCGATCTGATGAAGCAGAACCTCGGATCGAAAACGATTTGGATGAGCAATCTAACCTGGGCCAATCACACGCAGATTTATTCGGCAGTGGAGTTGGAGATCAAGAACTACGATTACCTTGACGATCGAGGGACTGGTCTCGATTTCGGAAAAATGATGTCTTCGCTCGATTCCGCACAGCCGGGTGACGCGCTACTCCTCCATACCGTCTGTCACAATCCGACTGGCGTTGATCTGGGGCGAGAGCAATGGCAACAACTTACTGAGTTGATCCTGGATAAAGCGTTATTTCCCATCTTCGATTTTGCTTACCAGGGATTTGGGGATGACATCGAATCGGACGCATTTCCAATTCGGAACTTTTGCACTCAAGGTGGCGAGGCATTCATCTGCAATTCGTTCTCGAAGAACTTCGGACTCTACGCTGAACGTGTTGGCGGAATCACAGCCGTCACAAGTTCAGCTGATTCGGCCAAGGCCATCCTGAGTCAAATCAAACGAGTCATTCGAGCCTCGTATTCGAATCCTCCGCTGCATGGGGCTGCGATCGTGAACAAGGTGTTGGGCGACCAAACCATGCGATCAGACTGGGTGACCGAACTTGCATCGATGCGAGACAGGATCAAACAGCTGCGTTCAGAATTCGTCCGACTCGTAAATAGCATCATACCGGACGGGGACTACGAGTACGTCAATCACCAACGCGGAATGTTCAGCTATTCGGGTTTGAGTCGCGATCAAGCTGAACGGCTCAAATCGGAATACGGGATCTATGCATTGCGGTCGGGGCGAATCAACATTGCTGGATTGAACAGTTCCAATATCAAACGAGTTTGTACAGCGATCGCGGAAGTGATGAAGTGATTTTCGTGTGAAAATAGTCTTTTCTTAGCGGATCTTCGGCTGCTGAATCCCGATGAGTAGGGGCTCCGCGGAATGGCGCGAGAACGAGGCAATTTAGTCTCCGCTACCGATACGGATAAGCGGTGACCACGTAATTCTTGTCTTGCAGGATCAGTCTCAGCCGTTTGAGCGGCGGGAAATTGTTCCGTTTCCCTTTTTGCCCGCCTTCGAATCCGATCTCGCGCTGCATGTCGATCGTGTATTCCATTCGATTGCCTTCCCGGGAAGACTCGACACGTTTTGAGTTGCTTTTGATCAGCTCGTAACCGTCGTCGAGTATTTTCAGGATCGTATTCTTGTCACCGTCAAACACACC
Source organism: Planctomycetaceae bacterium (assembly GCA_024638965.1). Taxonomy (GTDB): domain Bacteria; phylum Planctomycetota; class Planctomycetia; order Pirellulales; family Pirellulaceae; genus Mariniblastus. The sequence goes on along the minus strand of JAHEJI010000145.1, from coordinate 9,023 downwards.
GTGCACCTGTCGGCTCGGTTCGTCCTGAGCGTGCCGCATAATGTGTTCGACCCGATGTTCACCGTTTGGTCCCATGGTGTAAATCAGTCCGGCTGGTGAAGTGTATTTGTTGCGCCCGGTTTTTGTTAGTAAGAACGATTCCGACTCCGTTGTTTCGACGGCGGAGTTTGACTCTTTTTCTGGTTTTGCACGACGCGCTTCACCATCGCCGTTAAGTGAAGGCAAATCCAGCCCGGTCCATTTCTCAAGGGTTGGGTGACCGTAAGAATAGCCAGCGATCAACAAAATGAGCCCAACCCAAATGAACTTTCGCCAGCTGATTTTCGGTTTTGGTTCTTCGAGCTTGTTCATCACAACTGCCTGTTTTTGGGCTTTCGACAAAGACGGGGCGGGAGCCGCCATGTTACTTTCTTTGCCGGTGACGGGAAGCGACTTTCTACAAACGATTCTTGACGATTGGCCAGGCTGAGGCAACGCGGGGCTCAATATTCGCGCAAAAAAACGGTCGAGTCATAGATTGGACTCGACCATTAAATTCAATTTCAGGGTTAATGCTATCTCTGACCCCGAAAGGGTAGTTGACCTGGGCGACTTTCCTGGGTCTGGGTTTGGCGAGATGATCGAACAGCGGCTGCGCCTGCCTGTGAAGTTCCGGCAAGGAAGTTATCAATTTGGGCATTTTCTCGAAGTTGTTCAAATCGTTCGGCCATGGCGATCCGCAACTTTTTTTCGTGGATGTCTTCGCGAAGTTCGTCTCTGACATCGTCAATATTGGTGATGCGTGGCGTGGTACGGCCTTGGCAATACATGATCACCCAGTGTTCACCAACTTGAACAACTTTCGAGATTTCGCCCGACTGCAGGCTGAAGGCTTCTTTTTCAAGTTCGGGGCGTCCGCCGTGTTTTTGAATGGGCGGAACCTGACCGAAATTTGCTTTGGACGCGGGGTCATTTGAGTATTGATTGGCCAACTTCCCAAAATATTCCTGGTCCGGATTTGCGGTTGCCATTTGCCAAACTTTGAGAGCGTGACGATGATCGTTACAAACAATTGCGAGGACTTCAACACGCGGGCCGAAATTGGCTTCAAAGCCCTTTGCCAGATCTTCCGGCGTAACTTTGACATTGTCCTGAACGAGTTTCTTCAGCGCGACCGAAGGCCAGACTTCATCCTCGACGTAGAATTCAATCTTCTTTTGATCGTTGCGAGTCACCAGATTCAGCCACTGGTCGATGTCTACCGAACCGTCCTCCTTCAGATAACCAAAAGCGGTCGCTGCGCGAGTGATTTCCTGACTGACATCATTTTCGCTGACTTGCATTCCAGATTGTTGCAAGGCCTGAATCAACAACATGCGATGGATTTCGGTTTCAAGCAATTGTCGACCGAAACGGGCGATGCATTCTTCTGCCAGGAATCGTTTCGTGATTTTTGTCTGGTCCACCATCGCAGCAACGCCTGGCATCTGTTTGCTCAGTTGCGGATCATTCATCACGTTGGTTACTTTGACCGTCTGTTGCAATTGTTCAAACAGACTCGAAGCAGCCGTCGCCAGTTTTTCGTTGGAAATCTCTTCGATTAGACGCTGGTGAACTTCTTCCTGTTGTTCGGGCGTGAGTTGAACTGCCGGGAACACGCGTTCGCATTTCAGGATGATGTACTTGTCCTGGATTTGAAAGACGTTCGAGATTTGGCCAGGTTGGAGAGAAAACGCTATGTTTTCAAATTGTGGAAGTCCGGAATTACGTCGAATCGGCGGTAGCAATCCACGAACGGAAGCGCTGTTGGGATCAACCGAATGATCTTTTGCCAGACGACCGAAATCGTCTGGGTTCGCCGTGACGTGAGCCAGGATTTGTTCGGCTCGTTGCTGTGAATCGACAGCAATTTCTCGAACCTGAATTTTTGGTCCAAACTCAAACTCCATGCGCTCATTGAGTTCTTCGGGGCTGACTTGGAGGTTGGATGCTGCCAGTCGACGAAGCGCCAATTCGTTCCAGATAAAATCATTCTTGAAACGATCGACCGAGATGTTTCTTTTTGTGCAAATTAATTTGATGTACCGATCGTCCGACATGCCAAATTTCTTGGCGCGACTGACAATCTCGTCGTTGACGTCCTTCTCGGTAATCGTGAGTCCTTGACGACGGCATTCGTTCAGCACCAACTGTTTGTTGACAATGCTTTGAAGTACGTCCTCTCCAAATCGTTTCATGCATTCGGAAGCGACTTGTTGTCGCGTGATAGGTTGCCCGTTAACAACTGCCAACGTCTGAATCTGTTGCGGCGATTGTCCTGCCTGCGGACCCTGCTGGGGTTGGGCGCGAACAGTGATTCCTGAACTGGCAACAATTGCCAGGAAACAAAGCAGACTTGTGAATCGGTGCGAGATCGCATAAACCATTTTGGTTTCTCCCTAAACCTGAACGCTGTTAATCAGCGCTCGTTTCGTTCCTGATTGAACGGGGAGTATAAGAACGGGTAGCGACGTGGGTCAATACAAAGTGGATCGAGATCGTATCGTTGAATTCGCTAGCAATCACACTTTGTGCAACCCAACAGATGGCGCGAACGACGCGATCCGCGGTTGCACGTCAAACTAGCGCCGCTGAAAGTCTGCCAAAGAATCCTCGGAGACAACCTAGTAGTCGTCCACTACCCGAAAAGTGAGTTGAGACGAAATACTAGCCGAGTCTCTCATGTAGGACGAACAAAGTCGCGGTTGTAATTTGCCGGAACAGCGCAAACGCCACTAATTTGACTTGCAAACTGGTTTTGCGCTGTTTCCAGGCGACACGTGCGGGTCCGGGAAAGTGAAACGAGAAGATTCCTTGCGAAATCAACAACCCTCACCCGATGCTGAGACGTCGACCTCTCCCAAACTTTGGGAGAAGTTGGGTCCTAAATTAAGTGCCATTGCATTGGGCGATACACACGCGGTTAAACGATTTTCCTTGATGGGACGAAACTCTATTGATCGTTTCCAAAGTTGCCTGAATTGACATCCAATGGTTGGCTTTGGACACGAGGCGTGTATTTGCGATCACGAATTACGGGCTGAGAAAATAACTCGGATGTATCAATTTCAAAATCGCCAGATCCGTTGATGGATTCTCCATATTTCGGCCAGCCGCTCAACGTATCGTCGCTGGATTCGATAGTTCCAATGGTTCCTGGTTCAGTATTCTGTTGAATCACGGCGGGAGAAGGGTTCTCATTCCGAGTGGGGGCCACAATCGACGGAAATGGAACGGAATTTCCAGTCGGTGAGTACGTGTTCTGAAAACTCGGTTGACCATACTGGTAGGTCGAAGGCTGAGTCTCGTTGGCTTGCTGAAGGTGGAGCAGTCCTGAGTTGTGTTCAGTATATGGGTTGTAATAACAAGGATTCACGGTGGGATTTCGCCAGTGATTACCTGAACCCCAGCCTAATCCTAAAACCTTTCCGGTACGACGAAGAATACCGGGGCCCTGAGCAAAAGTCTCTGTGCAGAATCCGGCAACGCTGGCACCCACGATTAAAAACAACACAACTCGCTTTAACGACATGATCAGACTCTTTTAACAATCCACTGTTTGATATTTTCCACGAACATACGGTTTATCGAATCGCATGCAGTGGACGCTTCATGCAATGTCGCCAGCGCGCAACAATGTCCTCATTGGAGCGCCAGTATTGCGGTTGCTTCCGGTTATGCCGAAAATACTGCGGTTGTGAGTTGCAAAGATTTCCAGAAATCTGGGCGCAAAAAAACGCTCGACAAAAATTCTGTCGAACGTTTGAGAGTACTTTTATCGGGAGCCTTAATCAAAGTCCGAGTAAAACGCTTCGATCCGTTTGGCCTTCAACGCGCACCGTCAGATCGTCAGCCGTGTCATATTCAGCATCAGCTCCTGCACTTCGAAGTGTGCCATAGTCATCGGCATCGGCGTCAAATCGAAGCGAATTGCCCCATGGATCTTCATATTTGATCATCAACATGTTGCAGTCGACCCACTTCGGAAAAACGCCGTCATGTCCATCGCGATATTCTTCCAGCTCTTCGGTCGCACTAGCCATCATTTCTTTTGTTTCGTCGACCTGGATCTGCGTTTGGCGTTCCAGTCGGCGCAAGTAGTCTTGATGTTGATCATGAGAGACCGCACTAATAAACAAGGCTGCTGTACCGATACCAATCAGTGAAAAGAAGGTGCCTGCCGCCGCCATTTTCCTGGCGCCTTTTCTCCTCAATCCGACCAAACTGATAATGAGTGAGATGGGTGAAAGGAATCCGGCTGACAGAAAACTGACAAGCGACAGCCATAAACCATGAAAGCCCCACCAATTGAATTTCTTGCGGGGACGACGTGCAGGCTCATCAAAACCGATGTAAATCGGCCCGATGTGATTGCGGTTACGATTTCGATGTTCGAATGGTATGTGAAATGCCATTTTTCTGGCTCCTCCGGAAACTTTCTCGGCCTTTTGAGCTTATTCGCCGCGGAAACGTATTGATTGAGTACTTTTTCAAAAATTTCTGGAAATGGCTTTTAATGACAAGATGAAGCCGATTGCCCCGTAAAAACAGGTGATTTTAAGCCCAATGTTGAGCCGATCTCAAATTCAAACAACTCGATGCGGCATCAAATTCGTCCTCCTAACGCATTTTCCGGATTTTGCCTGCTTTTAGCCGTGACAAATAGTCATCCAACGCCGCTTTTACCCGCCCGCTGAGCAGGTACAGGCCCAAGATGTTCGGGATCGCCATGGAAAGAATCAAGAGATCGCTAAATTCAAGGATCTTGCCCGTGGTCACGATGGAGCCCAACAGGGTGAAAACCAAAAACAGGATCTTGAACCCCAGTGAGGACCACTCTCCAAACAACGTGGTCCAGCAACGTTCGCCATAGTAGAACCATGAAATCAAAGTCGAATAAGCGAACAAAATCACAGCCGCGTACAGCACGTATTTGAACCATGGTACGCCTTGTTCACCGCTCACCGCGGCGACGGTCAAGGCCGCTCCGGATTTGTTAGCTCCGGAAACGTGTTCTCCATATTCCAGGTTGGACCAAGAGCCATAATTCGCGGATAACAAGTCATTTGGTTCGGAGGCGGCGTTCCATTCGCCACCCGCGATAATAATGACCAGGGCCGTCATCGTGCAGATTACTACCGTGTCGATAAACGGTTCGAGTAAGGCAACAATTCCTTCGCTGACTGGCTCATCTGTCTTAGCTGCCGAGTGAGCAATCGCAGCCGAACCAACACCAGCTTCGTTGGAGAATACGGCTCTTTGAATACCGACGACCATCACGCCCAGAATAGCACCTAGGCCGGCCTGCATGTTCATTGCGTTGTCAAAAATCGCTCGCAATGCGGGGACGACCTGGTCAATATTCGTAAAGATGATGTAAAGCGCCATAATCACATAAGCGGCACACATAAATGGAACAATTCGCGATGCGACTCTACCGATCGACTTGATTCCGCCAATGATGACAAAGCCGACGGCAACCGACATGATTAATCCATAAATCCAAGGGTTTTTGTCTATGATTGGGATGTCACCTCGAATCGCGTCGAGCGACTGGCCAACCTGGAATGAGTTACCCCCGCCAAGCGAGGCGCCGATGCAGAGAATCGCAAAAAAGATCGCAAGAAAGATACCCAGCGGGCGCAAACCCATTTCGGTCAAACCCTCTTTCAGATATCGCATTGGGCCACCCGTTACCCGACCCGTATGGGGATCGACACGCCGATACATCTGACCAAGCGTGCATTCAGTGAATTTGCTGCTCATTCCGAGCAGTCCGATAATTATCATCCAAAACGTTGCGCCTGGGCCACCAACGCCGATGGCAATCGCGACGCCCGCAATGTTGCCCAAACCGACCGTCGCCGACAACGCGGATGACAAAGCTTGAAAATGGCTGACTTCACCTTGGTCCTTTGGATCGTCGTAATCGCCTTTGGTGAGGCTGATCGCATGGAAAAAACCGCGAATATTAATGAACGCCATTCTCAGCGTCAGATATATCGCACCGATCAGCAACCAAATCACCACAAATGGCAAACTGACACCCAGCCAACCCTTGGACGTAAGAATCCTCCATTTGCCTTCGGCATCGGTTGTCACCGGGCGTTCATTACCATTTTCGTCGATGATTGAGATTTGAGCGTCCGCTTCAACTGGTTCGCCATCATCGTATGCACCGTTACTGTTTGTATCAGTGTATTCGCGCCCTTCCTGAAATCTGGGTCCGGTGTAGAAGTCAAAAAAGAAAACAGTCTCAAGCGGTGTAACGAGGTATTTGCCAAACCAGGCATCAACCGGCTCGATTTTTTCGTTGATTACATCCATGTAGCTGGCGGTGCTCTCACCAGCCTCCGCTGCTTCCTCGACGACCTCCACCGACGTCTCAGCAACGTCTTCGCCTGCGTTTTGAACCATCTCAGCGCCAGATGCGTCGCTAGTCGTTTCGTCCTGTGCCGTCAGGACGGGGACAAAAAGAAAGCCCAATGCCAACCAGAAAATGGATGAATACCGTTGATTCCGACTGCTTGCAAGCATGATTCGAACCGTGGATTAAATGCGTTGTTTGGAGTGGGGTTAACGCGAATTGATAGCAATGTTAACCCAAAGTGGGCCGTCTTTATCCGGTCGAACATGCTAAATCGCCGTGTTTCGTTCGACTTTTCTATAAGAGAATGTGCAAAATGTCAATGATTTACGGGTCTTGGAATGTTTTCCACATATCTGGTTGTGAAATATGTGTTTAATGCGTATTATTGCTACGGTTTGAGATTACCCCTTTGGAAAGACAATATCTTCCGTCATGACCACGACTCCTTTGTCACAAAACGATCAAGCAATGATTGAACTTCTTCGCGGCAGCCCTGCGATGACAGTTGGCGAACTCGTTGATGTGATGGGGGTAACTGCGACGGCTATTCGCCAAAGACTGACGCGTTTGATGGCGTTGGGATTGGTTAGCCGATCTCAGGCACCCGAGGGTCGGGGGCGGCCCAGTCATCATTATTCATTGACGACCGAGGGTCTCCAAACGGCTGGAAATAACATGGGTGATCTGGCTGTCGTGTTGTGGGAAGAAGTCCAACAGATTCCCGACCCTGAGCTTCGGCGGCGGGTTATTTCTGGTGTTGTAGAACGGTTAGCAGAGAAATACCAGTCTGCCGCGATCGGTAAGACCATTGAAGAACGTATGAAGTCGATTACTCAGCTCTTTTCCGACCGTCAGATTCCAATCAGCGTCGAACAAAAAGACGGTTTACCGATCATCAACGTTTCCGGTTGTCCGTACCCCACGTTGGCGAAAGAGAATCGGGACATTTGTGAAATGGAACAAAATCTTTTGGAAAAGATCGTAGGGCAGCCTTTAGATCTTTGCCAGTGCCAACAGGATGGCGATCAATGTTGTTCTTTTCAATCCGCCGATCGCGATTTGGAAATACAAAAAGACCTTAAACCGAATTCTCACGAACCGGTCATAATAAATCGTTGATACCAATGCTTAAGAATCGGGTATGACTATTAGTTGATCCAATTCTTTTCGAGTCCAGCTACCTTTTACCATACAACCGAGTTGAAATAACAAATGACTGACGTACTGAAAATTGTCGACCTTCACGTTACGATTGGCGACAAACCCATCCTTCGAGGTGTCAACCTCGAAATCAAACGAGGCGAAACCCACGCATTGATGGGACCAAACGGTAGCGGAAAAAGCACGCTTGGTCTCGCGATCATGGGACATCCGAACTACGAAGTAACATCAGGACAGATTTTGCTTAACGGAAAAGACATGCTTGAATTGGAGCCCAATGAACGAGCCCGCGAAGGGATCTTCATGGCTTTCCAGCGACCCGTCGCCATCCCGGGCGTCAAGATGGCTGATTTTTTACGTCATGCAACGACCAACGTTCGCAATCCAGATCGGAAAGAAGGCGAAGACTTGATCCCAATGCGTGAATTTCGCAAAGAGATCAAAGAGCGTATGGAACAATTGCAAATGGATAGCGAATTCGCCCGCCGCTATGTGAATGACGGCTTCTCCGGTGGTGAGATGAAGCGAGCGGAGATTTTGCAACTCGCAATGTTACAACCCAAATTTGCAATCCTCGACGAAACCGACTCGGGGCTCGACGCGGATGCCGTTCGCTTAGCCAGCCAGTCGATCAACGAAATTGGGCATAAGAAAATGGGCCTGTTGATCATTACGCACCATGACAAATTACTAGAACACAATCCACCCAACTTTACGCACGTGATCCTGGGCGGCAAGATCGTCGAAACGGGCGGCAAAGAACTGGCGGAAGAACTTCACTCACTGGGTTACGACCGGATTCGGTCGCAATATCCTGAAGCGGCGAGAGTCAATGATGAAGCGCTAGTGTAAAAATAATGGGAATTCCGAATTGGAGAAAATATGTCTACTGAGATAACCGAGAGCCAGGAACTGAAGTCGACTGAAATCAACAAGTACGATTTCAAGACCAAGACGAACGCAGTTTTTAAGGCTCGCAAAGGCATCGACGAAGAAATCGTCAATCAGATTTCTGACATTAAAGCAGAACCGGATTGGATGCGCGAGTTTCGACTCGAGGCGCTTAACATCTTTAATTCGAAACCGACACCCAAATGGGGAGGCGATATCGCGCTTGATTTCCAAGATATCTATTACTACCTCAAGCCGACCACCGAGCAAGGCAAGTCCTGGGATGATGTACCCGAAGAGATCAAGGAAACATTCGAAAAACTTGGTATTCCAGAGGCAGAACGAAAGTACCTCGCCGGCGTCAAAGCACAATTCGAGTCCGAGGTAATCTACGGTTCGCTCAAAGAGGACCTCGCAAGTCAAGGCGTGATTTTCACCGATACCGATACGGCGGTTCGCGAGCACCCGGAACTGCTACGTGAGTATTTCGGTACGATCATTCCTTCGGCGGACAACAAATTTGCCGCCTTGAATTCGGCGGTTTGGTCGGGCGGATCATTTATCTACGTCCCCAAAGGCGTGA
>JAHEJI010000275.1 GCA_024638965.1 Planctomycetaceae bacterium | reverse complement strand
GCTTGTTTGCTACCCGATGTCTACCATATTTACAAAGGCGGCTCGTCATTCAAAGGATTGCGATTAATCGCTGGTCAGGCCATGCATACTTTTCACATGAACGATTATCCGGCCGAGCCAAAACGGGATAAAATCGGTGATGCCGACCGAATATATCCTGGTGACGGTATTGCCCCACTCGAGATGGTGATCAAAACACTGCACCAAAACGGATTTCGTGGAATGTTGTCATTGGAGCTGTTCAATCGCAACTACTGGAAACAAGACGTACTGACGGTGGCTCGGACCGGATTGGAAAAGATGCGGGGCGCCGTAGCTGCCGCGTTAAACAAGTAAAAGTACTGAGTACTTCCCAGACCCGTTGCAAATCAACATTCCATCTTTGACTTCAAAGCAAAATTTGTTGTCGGCCTACTCAGTCTCGTATCGGTTCACTCTGCGAATATGACTACGATTACAACTATGATGCTCTTAGTCGTAGTCTTCATCATCGTCTTAGTCGTCATCATCTTCGCTCGCCATTGTTTTGGACTAAGACTACGACTACGACTACGACTACGACTACGATTTTGACTAAGATTTTGACGTCGATTTACTTCCGACGAAACAGCCACACAAAATCGCCGGAGGCGGTTGGGTCGGTTTTATATTTTGCTTTTTCTTTAGCCAAATCGCGGTAATGTTTCATCGTCTCTTGATAGCCTTCGCTCGCAACAAGTTCCTTGCGAACTTCTTTGGATTCTACTTCCTTGGCGAGTTCACGGATCTCTTTTAAGGTTTCCTTAATCTGGGCGTTGATTTCCTCGAGTTCTTTTTCTTCTTCCTCGGTCAGCGTCCTGATCGGCCCGGTAAGCCATGAACTGCGACCGCCAACGAGCAAATCCAAGTCGCCATCTGCATCAAAATCCACGAATTCGATGTGATACGATGATCCCGGAAGTGCAGGCTGGCCATCGATGGAAGGAACCCTTTTGATAAATGACTTAGTCGGATCCATGACTGGTTCAATTAACGATTCAGCCGCAGCAAATTCCGGCTCATCTTTCTCGCCCGTGTTCCTGAAAAAGTAAACTCCACCTTTCGCGCCACCGCACACGATGTCGAACAGACCGTCGCCGTCCCAATCAACGACACGCGGGGCAGCCAGACCGCTTGTAATCACGATCGGTTCGCCATCCGCTTCGACGGCTTGATTCGTCTTGGCAAAACCTGGTTCCTCAGCAGAACCCTCGTTCAGCCGCAGGAACAGTCGCCCGCCGTAATAATCGCCGAGCAGCAAATCAAGATCGCCATCGTCGTCCCAATCAACCGCTTCGACCGATGTGCAATGACCTTTTGATTCCGCCCGATCCGTTTTATCCCATTTATCTTCTTCGTGGTTCCAAAAGTCGGCAATCACAACGGTTTCTTCCGAGGCGTCCTTGATCTGCTGAGGTTCACTAAAGCCTTCCTCACTTCCAAGAATCAAGTAGGGCACGCCCTCAAAACTGCCAACCAGGATGTCGTTGTAACCATCGGCATCGATGTCCACCAACTGTGAACTCATACCGACGCATCACCAGTTCGAAACTTTGATTTTTTTTCCGTCGGCGGTCTTTAATGGGGAATGATCGCTCCAGACCGGATCGCCGTCTCTAGAATCATTTTCGTTTTCATAAACATTTAGCGTGCCAAAAATATCGCCAACAATAAGTTCGACTTGACCATCATCATCGACATCAAACATGGCCGGTGACGGGTACATTTGTTTGGCTTTTGTGTTAAGCGGATCATCGCCAACCATCAATCGAACCGGAGCCTGAAAATACTTGTTGGTGAATTTGAAGACCTCGGTCGCTTCGTTTTTGACAACCATTTTTTCAGCAGGCTTTTTGGTCGCCGGCACGATCAGTTTCGTCTGGAACGTTTCCGGCGGCAAACACTTTTGATCGTCGCAAACCTGGTAGTCAACTTCGATACCGATTTCACGACGTGTTGCCCCAGGGTCAGCCTCAATTTCGCATGCAAATTTGACCTTCCCCTCAAAGATCATGGCTGTCGGATCCTCCGAATAAGGGATCCCGATGGGACGTTCCCAATCACCAACCGCTCGGACACCATCGGGCAACTCAAGTTTTGCCTCGGTAATCGGCGCGGGGTTGCCTTCGGGAACTTGATCGTAAGTATGCCAACCGTCCTCGATTTCAAGTTGCACGACAATGCGGAACCGAGATTCATCGTTTTCGATTTTGACAATGTTCGCTTTTATGGAGACCGGTTCGTTTTCATCTGCGGCGGCGAATGGGTTGTACGCGAGCAGAGGAAACAAGAAACAGAATACGATAATTCGGTTGGTCCAAGTTTGCATTTTTTCAATCCAGTCAATCAACGTTGGCAATGTGTTAACACCATTTTTAAATTTCGGCGATTATATCACAGTGACGACGATTGCAAGTAAATAGCGGCTTATCAGATTTGTGAAATGCAGAACGGACACTCCTGCCCGTAAAAAACCGAGTCGCTGCACGGCCACTCTTGGCCCGTAACAAGCCGAATCGGCCGAGATCTTTATCTTAATCAATTTCGTTTCAGTAAACTCTGCGACTACGGTTACGATTACGACTACGGTTACGATTACGATTACAACTGAGATGATCTTAGTCTTAGTCTTAGTCTTAGTCTTAGTCTTAGTCTTAGTCTTAGTCTTAGTCTTAGTCTTAGTCTCCGTCGAAAACTGCACAAAAACGAACAGGATTAAGACGAAGATGAAGACTAAGATGGAGAACAAACGGTTCGGTTTTCTACGCCAAAATCCCGTCGACGAGCTGCCCATGCACATCCGTCAAGCGATACTGCCGGCCTTGGTAACGGAAGGTCAGCCGAGTGTGATCGATTCCGCAGAGGTGCAGGATCGTGGCCTGCATGTCATGCACGTGCACCGGGTCCTCGGTAATGTTCCAACCGAACTCGTCGGTTGCCCCATAGACTGTTCCAGGTTTCACGCCGCCACCCGCCAGCCACCAACTGTAAGCTTTACCAAAGTGATCGCGTCCGATCGGCTTTTCCGGATCACCCTGGCCAAAAGGCGTTCGCCCGAATTCACCGCCCCAAACGACGAGCGTGTCGTCCAGCATGCCACGTTCTTTCAGGTCTTTGACCAGCGCCGCCGAAGGACCCTCCGTGTCAATACATTGTTGCTCAAGCTGGGTAAACAGATTGCTGTGCTGGTCCCAACCCGAATGCATCAACTGCACAAATCCAACGCCCCGTTCCAATAACCGACGAGCGATCAGGCAGTTGTTCGCATAAGTTCCTTTCTTGAGTGCATCGGGTCCGTAGCGCTCCAACGTCGACTTCGTTTCTCCGGAAAAGTCGACCAGGTCCGGGACACTGGATTGCATCCGAAACGCCATCTCGTATTGGGCAATCCGCGTATCGATTTCTGGATCGCCATATTCAGCCAGATGGGCAGCATTCATCGCGGCAATATCGTCCAATAACGCACGTCGCGCGGCTGAGCTGACTCCTGGCGGATTGTTAAGGTAAGGAACCGGATCGCCCGTATTTCGAAATTTTACACCTTGATAACGACTTGGCAGAAAGCCGCTTCCCCAATAGTAATCGAAAAACAGTTGGCCGCAGGTCTTTCCTTTGTCGCTGGACGTCATCACCACGAAGGTCGGGAGGTTATCGGTGACGCTGCCAAGACCGTAGGAAAGCCAGGCCCCCATGCTAGGTCTGCCGGGAACTTGTGAGCCCGTCATAAAAAACGTCACACCAGGGGCATGATTGACAGCCTCGGTATGCATGCTCCGCACGAGGCAAATGTCATCGGCCAACTCGCCGACGTTCGGCAACATCACGCTCATCTTCATTCCGCATTGACCGTAGACGACGTGTGGTTTAATCGCGGGTACGCAGGGCCATTTTCCATAACCCGAGGACATCGTGGACAGTCGCGTCGTGCCTCGAACGGAGTCGGGGACGTCCTTCCCGGCCATTTCCTCCAGCGTGGGTTTTTCGTCGAACAGGTCAACATGCGATGGCCCTCCGCCTTGCCAGAACATGACAATTCGTTTGGCTTGGGGAGT
>JAHEJI010000144.1 GCA_024638965.1 Planctomycetaceae bacterium | reverse complement strand
CCAAACGTCCGATTAGCGGCAAATCATCATCATGTGGAGCAGCTTCAATTTTGGCATTTCCGCCGAAGGTGATAACGCCGGCCAGATCTTCTTTAGCGACACGTCGATGTTCTTTGACGGCTCGATATGCGTACTCGGCCATAAACTCGCGCTTCGCCGCTGGAATACTATCGCTCTGGTCGAGCAGATATATCACGGTCAGGCGGTCGGTCGTTTGCTTCCACTGAAACTGAGCTAACGACAGGACGAGCAGGCTGAAAACAGCGGTGCGGAGAGTCAACGCCAGAATTCTTCGCCATCTGCCGAGCCCTGCCAGCGAGTCGTAACTGAGAATCCAGATCAGTGGCAACAGTATGAAAAGCAGCAAAAACCAAGGATGGTTAAATTGCGTAAAGAACTGCCAAAACCATTCCGAGATTGTCATCGTCCAGTCGCCTTCAGTTAACCTGTTCCTCGAGTCGCATTGGCATCATGCCAGAATGATTAGTCGGTCGTTGTTCTAATATATCAGGTTTGCGTGGTTTGGCAGCAATTGTTTCGACTTTCCAACGGCAGTTTGCATCCCAAATTCCCAATTCCGCAATTGAATTGGGCTGCGCCACCAGCGAATTCCCTGGGAACAATTTTTGACTGAAGTTGCTTTTTCAGGACTTCGTCTTAATTCACCAACGACGGATGATGCTGATTTCCCCGACGCAGAAGTCCCCACGTTTACGCGAATTGGTAGGTTCACCTCTAACCGAACCGGCTCCGACCATTACCTCTCCCTCCAGGAAGCCCCGTTCACGCGGTGCGGAGTCATTCGGAGGTTGGGGAACCAAAGTCCATCCAGAGTGACGAATATTTTTCGAGGTAACCTCGCCAAACATCTTCGCGAGCAAACCGGTATTCAAAACGTGTGGTCGCGAGGATTCTTCGTCCGCAGTGTGGGCAACGTAACGGCGGACGCCATTCGTCAGTATGCTTCGAGTCAGTATCAACGTCACCGAGCAGAGCCCGAACACGATCCTGAGTTCGGACCATTGGCTCGTTTTCACAATTCAGTTGATACTTCGCAAATCCGCCGAGATTCTCATTCGGCTTACGAATACAACATTCACATCGTGATCGTAACTCAGAAACGAAAGGAATTTCTCGATGTTACCGTCGCGGAAGAATTGGTCAGATATTGGCGTAGTGTTTGTCACAAAAAACGATGGGTCCCATGGGACATCGAAGTCGTTTCGGACCATGCCCATTGTTGGTCGGATTGCGGCCCAAAGACGATCGTGAGCGCGCTGCCTTGAGTTTGATGAAAAACTCGGAGTATTTTCTCGGACGTCGATATTGTGCGGCAATGCGTGATTCCGACACGACGGCGTTATGGCAACCAAGCTTTTACGTTGGGACCGGTGGGGCAGCCACGACGGCCCAAGTCAAATCTTTCGTGCGATCAGATCATTACTAGGTCAATGATGAGCTTCCCAACCGCGTAATCGCGGGGGGTATCGGGGTGTGTTGCGCAGCGTCGCATTAGAATGGACGTGAAACTCCCAACCGCGTGAACTTCCTCCGGCCTTCGATTTACATTTCCGATTTCCGACCCCCGACCTTCGAATGGCTCTCAACCGCGTGAACGCGGCAGTTGCTGTTTTTGGCTTGGACCCATTTCCTATCTCGATTTAGTAGCCCGATCTGTGGGAATTTACACCATGCGTTGCGAAATCGCTCGAGTCATTGATCCGAATTCAGTGCACGTTTCTCCCCAAAATCAGCCCCTGAACCCTGCCCACTACCTTGTTGTGAGGTATGAGAACGGTCTGAATCTCCGGTTTCCGCGAAAGACAAACGAAAAATTCAGAGTTTTCCCCGTTTTTTCGTTGTTGTAAGCCACCTTTGTACTGCGGTCGTTCTGCAAACGAGCCTTTTTATCTAAAATGGGGTTTAAAGATACTAGTTAGATTGCGTACCCGTATCAAATTGCAGTCCGGCCGTTGACCGCGACTGTTAGTTAATTTTGTCCTCGAGGAAATCACAGATGCGCCGAATATTGGATTGGAGACTTGTGTTGGCAAGTTTCATATTGACGGGAATCTGCTTCTCAGCGGCTGCCCACGCCGATGACGAGAAACCCGAAGTTAAGAAACCCGTAGTTAAAAAACCAGAGTATCCCCCGCTCGAAAAAGTCATAGAAGGATACACCGAAGTTAAAGCCACTAGCGGGACCGGATTCATGCGAATTTGGAAACGCGAAAAGGATGGGCAGATGTTAGCCCAGCTGCCGAAGGACTACGCAAGTAGTACCCATCGCCAGTTTATTGCCACAACCGTATCGGGCGGCGAAATCTTTGCCGGCCTTCAATCAGACGATTTTTACGTCTATTGGAAACCGTACGGGAAAAAAGTCGCGTTGATCGCCGAGAACCTCCGGATTCAAGGCTCCGACGACGAATCAAAATCGTCCGTTAATCGGATCTTTACCGACCGCGTCTTGCTGGACGTTCCAATCTTGACCATGGTCCCCCGCGGCGGACCCGTGATCGACTTGGACAATCTGCTTGTCTCCAACGCAAGTGTCTTTTTTGGCAGCAGCTACCGACCTTCCCGCAGTTTGATCTCCATCAAAAAAGCAAAGGTCTTCCCGAAGAATGTGGAAGTCGCTTTTGAAGTTCCGATGTCCGGCGGAAATTTGAAAACGATTCACTACTCAATCAGCAAAATCGAAGGCAGTAAAACCTACAAGCCTCGTAAAGCTGACCAGCGAATCGGCTATTTCACAACCAGCTACAGCGATTATGGAAAATACGAGCGCGACGAAACTCGAGTTCGCTACATCAACCGCTGGCACCTGGAAAAGCGGGATCCTTCGCTCAAGCTTTCACCGCCAAAAGAGCCAATCGTATTCTATGTCGAACACACCACACCCGTTCGCTATCGGCGGTGGGTGCAACAAGGCATCCTGAACTGGAACAAAGCGTTTGAACAAGTTGGGATTCTGAACGCGGTAGAAATTCGTCAACAAGACAAACAGACCAACACCCACATGGACAAAGATCCCGAAGATGTTCAATACAACTTTGTCCGCTGGTTGAACAATGATATCAGCACTGCGATTGGTCCAAGTCGAGTCCATCCGAAAACGGGACAAATCCTCGACGCCGATATTGTCTTGACCGATGGCTGGATTCGTGTCTTTGAAGATCAGTTTGACAAAGTCATGCCAAAAATCGCGATGCAGAATTTTACGCCTGAAACTTTGGCCTGGTTTGCACAGTATCCGAAATGGGATCCTCGAATTCGCTTGGCGGCTCCATCGCAACGCGAATTCATCCGCCAATCACTGCAGCTGAAAGCGGCTCAACCGTACTCGGAGACCTCGAAGCTCAAAACCAAACTCATGGGCGACGAACCGGGCGACGGATTGATTGGCCGAACAAGTGAAATAAACGGTGCTTGTATGGCTGCGGAGGGTCGTGGCTACGATGTCGCATTGATGCGAATGATGATGACTCAAATGCGCTACGACGCGAAACCTGACGACGAAGATAAGGATAAGGACAAGGAAGATAAGGAAGAAGACAAAGAGGAAGACGAAGACAAAGAACAAATGCTGGACGGCATGCCCGAGTCTTTCATCGGACCTTTGTTGGCAGATCTTGTTTCTCATGAAGTTGGCCACACGCTCGGCCTACGGCACAACTTCAAAGCCTCTAGCCTCTACACGCTTGCGGAAATGAACAGTGAAAAGCTGAAAGGCAAATTGCCGTTCGCCGGTAGCGTGATGGATTACCTGCCAACGAACTTCAATTTCAAATCGGGCAAAATCCAGGGCGATTACGCCATGATTGGTGTAGGTCCTTACGACATGTGGGCCATTGAATATGGCTACACGCCAAGTGACAAAAAACTTGCAAAGATTCTTGAGCGAGTTGCCGAACCGGAATTGGCCTATTGCACGGACGAAGACACGTCCGGCCCAGATCCGTTAGCTCGGCGTTACGATTTTAGCAAAAATCCACTTGATTATGCGGAAGAACAAGTCCAACTGGCCAATCATCACCGCGGTCAGATCATCGAAAAGTTCGTTGAAAAAGGTGACAGTTGGGACAAAGCCCGTCGAGGTTATTTGTTGACGCTCGGAATGCAGACCAAGGCCACGTCGATGATGGCCAACTGGATCGGCGGAACGATCGTCAATCGTGACAAAAAGGGTGACAAGAATGGTCGCAAGCCGCTGGAAGTCGTTGATGCAGATCGTCAGCGCGAGGCGCTCAAATTCGTACTCGATAATACGATGTACGACGAAGCGTTTGGATTGACGCCCGAACTGCTTGTTCATATGACCGCCAGTTCATGGCGAGACGAAAGAGGATTCGGTGATGATCCTGCTTGGCCAGTGCACGATCGGATCATGAGTCTCCAAGCATCGGCGCTTTCGCAATTGATGAACCCGACAACCCTGCGTCGTGTGTACGATAATGAGTTTCGTGTTCCGGCAGACGAAGATGCGTTGACGATCGTGGAACTGATCAATTCGGTCACCGATGCGGTTTGGAAAGAACTGGATGAGCTGCCCAACGGCAAATTCGATGAACGAAATCCAGCCGTCTCCAGTTTGCGACGTAGTTTGCAGAGCGAACACCTTGATCGGCTCTTCGATTTGGCAAATGACAAAGAAAGCAGTATTGCGGCCATGAAGTCGATTTCGAATCTCGCCACCATGACGTTGAAAGACCTGCAAAAGAAGATCGCCAAAGCTGCTGAAGAAGATTCGTACGACGCCTACACAAAAGCCCATCTTCAAGATTCGAATGAAAGGATCGAGAAGTGGATCGAGTCGTTGTACGTTGTCAACAACAAGGCTTCACAACCCGTTTTTGGTGGCCTGTTTTTCAATGAAGGACAAAACCAACAACGCGACAAGTAGTTTTTCAACCGTGTCGCAAGACGGGCTGTAGAGTAAACGTAAAAACGCTGATTCGAATTCGGGTCAGCGTTTTTTTGTGTGGTCGTGCATTTGGTTCCGGAAAAGGCGGCAGCGATCCAGGAAATTGGCGAGACTCCCAACCCAAAAGCGCGGGGGCCTCTGGCGAACGATGCCCCCGCTATTGGAGAAGAAAAGCCTATCAGGTGCCTACGTCCGTTTTCGTGACCGAAGCCTCTTTGGTCGTCGTTTCCGATTTGGGAATAATATCGACAATCGCCTTCATTTTCGTTGTTGCTCCGGTTCCGATGCTGGTTTGGAAAGTCAATACGCGTTCGTACCGACCTGGATCGTCTTCGCCCGTATAGATCACGTCGACAAAGTGGACTTTTTTGGCCGTGCTGTCCGCTCGGACACGAAACGCTCGACAGTGGCTCGTCACGTCGGTAATCTTGAATGGCGTATCAGCCTTCACGATGACTTTGCGAGTTACAACTTCCCCAGGTTTGATTGGACTGAGTGTCAATATCTCCGGACTGATTTGAACTGGAGCAACGACTTGAGCCGTAAACTTGACAGGGAATTTAACCATTTGACCGTTGTCATCGACAACAATGAAAAGCTCGCCTTGCGAATAACCCTTAGGAACGGAATCCTTCAAACGTGCGACGACATCATAGGCAACGACATCTCGCCCGCGGTAGTTTTCCCGCAAACTCACGCCGATATGCGGAAACGTGCTTAACACGTTGTCAATTTTGAAGTTGGGACTACCCTGGCGGGAAACCTGAATCACTCGTTCCGAAGATTGTCCGTTTGTCACTTGTCCAAAATCGATCTGGTTGGTGCTTAATCGAACTCCGCTTCCTCGTACTGCATTGCCTTTGATAACCAACTGCACTTCGCCAACAAATGGCGCGTCAAATCGGACGGTAACGGTCGCCTGCTTTGGACCATCAACGATATGAGAATTAAACTTGCAGACAACGTAAGCTTTTTCGTATGTCTTCAAGACTCTCGAAGTCACCGAAACCGAAGTACAGCCACAACTGGAAAAAATATCCCGAATCCGGATATCTTCCTCATAAATATTCTCAATTTCAAAACGATGCTCGGGCCGAGACGGTTTTGTCACCATCCCGAAATCGTGTTGAAACTCCTTGAACATTTTCCGCGCCCATTCCTGCCCGGTCGCCTTTGCCGGGACCGTACCGAGCGCGAAAATCGTGGCCAAAGACAGGAATTTGATGATTCTTTGTCGCATGATGCTTGCCAATGCACTATTCCGAAATTTCAAAGTGACCTCCGTTGAATCGTCGCTTTTAGTCTATGCTTTCTATCGACAATTGAACAGATAACGTAAGAATCAGTTTCCCAATTTGCCAAAGTAACAAGGTCTTTTTAGCCGTTCAGGTCAACCTGTTCCGGCAATTTCAGCGGATTGGATTAAACGGAAAAATCCAAGACTAGTTCTTCACTGTCGACGGCAAAAGCAATGACCCAAAAAAAGACAGCATTTCAGTTCGGTCCGGGACTCATCGTGGCAGCCGCTTTTATTGGACCGGGAACTGTGTTAACGGCCAGCAAAGCGGGTGCGATGTATGGCTATTCACTCCTGTGGGCCGTTCTTTTTTCGGTTTTCGCCGCCATCGTCCTGCAGGAAATGGCCGCTCGACTGGGGATCGTAACTGGCGCGGGATTGAGTCAGGCGATTCATACGAGCATTGAAGCACCGATCATTCGGTGGGCCATGTTGTTCCTCGTGGTAGTGGCGATCCTGTTCGGAAATGCGGCATATCAAACTGGCAATATACTGGGCGCCGCAATCGGGCTGGAAGTACTCACTCAACAGGAAGTTGGGACCTGGATATATGTCATTGCGATCTCAGCCTTGGTGGTGATTTGGATCGGGCGTTTTGATGTGTTGCAGATCTTGTTAAGCGTTCTCGTATTTATCATGAGTTGCCTGTTCATCGTAGCGGCCGTCGCTTGCGGACCGGATTTGTGGAGCATTGGAAAGAGTTTCGTAACGCCCAGGGTCCAGCCTGGTTCAATGTGGTTCGTGATTGCTCTCATCGGGACCACTGTCGTCCCTTATAATTTGTTTTTACATGCCAATGCAGCCGCAAAAAAATGGGCAGTTGATAAAACGGACGCACCGGACGCTGTCGAGCTGCATCGTAAAGCCGTTCGCTTTTCGTTACTGGACACGATTCTCTCGGTATTTGTCGGTGGTCTTATTACGGCGGCCATCCTCGTGACGGCCGCCGTCGCTTTTGGTGATACAGAAACTCAGCTGAATAACGTCAAAGACATTGCCATCCAGCTACGCCCCACACTGGGTCAATGGGCGGAAACCATGTTTGCCATTGGACTCTTTGCAGCTGGACTAACAAGCGCTATCACAGCTCCGATTGCAGCCGGCTACGCAACGGCGGGCTGTTTTCGTTGGCCCGCAGACTTGTCCGATTGGAGACTCAAAGTCACGGCGACTTTGGTGGTTATCGCAGGTGGTGTGTTTGGAGTCCTGTTTGGCAATAGCCCCAAAGAAGCCATCATCACTGCGCAAGTCGCAAACGGCCTGTTGCTGCCCATTATCGCAACGTTTCTTTTGGTTGCGGTCAATCGTGAAATATTGATGGGGCCGTTTCGCAATCGGATGATTAGAAATATCCTGGGTGGGACTGTAGTTATCGTGACTCTGGCGATCGCAACTCGACAATTCAATGCGGTTTTGAGTTCATTACTGTAAACGCAACACCGTTCATGTTTTGACTAGAGCTTATCCGAGGCGATTAAACGTGCGTTGAAAGTTATTGCGTTTGAACTGAAATGCAGAATCAACGTCGTATTTGTTTTGAGATTTATCGAGTCGATGTGGTATCTTGGTCCTGACGTTTAAGACCTGGAGACGAAAACATGAAAAAAGCAACTCACAAAACTGACCGCAAAACGATTACGAACTTTCAGCAAATCATCAATATCGGCCCGTCAATTTCCGATGATCTGCAGCGACTGGGACTTTCAAAACCTATTCAGCTCGCCAACAAAGACCCTTGGAAACTGTACACGCAGATCAGCCGAATCGATAATCAAGTTCACGATCCTTGCGTGTTGGACTGTTTTATGTCGGCCGTTGATTTTATGGATGGTAGACCACCAAAAAAATGGTGGAAATACACGCCCGAACGAAAGCGGACGTATGGCGACAAAATCCGAAAATTCAAAACGGAATTTGGCAGGACCGGGTAATTTTCTGCCGGCTTAAAACGAAAGGATGAAAGTCTAAGTCAAACGAGTCCGGCGTAGTAGGCTGGAACGAGCTCCGCGCTGTTCCGGCAAGGCCAAGTTGCTCCCGATGCGATGCCGGAACGCCGCCCAGCTTGCTCCGGGCCCACAAATCCCGATTTGTCATCCTGAATCGACGAGAGCGAGTCGACCTCAATCTTTTTCGATTGACCCATCACCAGTCCAAGTGGTCTTAACCTTCGCTCTGCCGTACAATACGTTTTTCAACAAGAACAAAGGAATTGATCGTGGCAAGTCCCTGGCTGTCGTATTCTGTTGCACTCGTCATTGCAACCTTGGTCTCAGTGACGGCGCTGGCGGTTTTCACAACCGATCCAGGTGAATTCCGAACTCAAGATCGTGAATTACCGGACGGAATCAAAACCGCTTCGGTAGATGCCCTGCTGACGTTCGTTCGTTCGGGAACCCGAGACCAGCAAATTGCGGCCATTTTCGAACTTGCTGACTCCTCGGGGAACATGGACAAGATTGTTCCGGCGATTGCGAAAGCTGCTATTGGTCGTGACGAGCTTGTTCGAACTGCGGCCTTTCTGGCGCTCAAAAAACTCGGTCCGACTGCGGCAGATCACATCGACGTTTTTTTTGAGTCGGATGACATTAACGAATTCCGTCGCGCGAGTGTCGTTTTGCAACAGATCGGTCCGGACGGAAAGCGGTTTATTCCAAAATACAAACCGATTTTGAAAGAAGACAATACGCCCAAAGTGATGGCCGCACTTTTTGGCCTGGAAAACATGGGCAAAGAAGCGTTGCCGTTGATGGACGAATTGATCGCATTGCTCGATCACGAGGAATTCAATATCCAATGTGCGGTTTGTCGGATTTTTGAAAGAATGGGCGCGGATGCAATGCCGGCTCAAGACCGATTAGTAGTGCTCTTGGATAATGGCGTTGTGTCCGCACGCAGTTGGGCCGCGATCGCGCTGGGAGCAATCGGGCCATCCGAAAAGCATGATGTTGTCGAACTGCTGGCTAAAAAGCTAACTGCGTTTACTCAAATTGAAAAAGAGCGGGCGATGATCGGTTTGGGCCATTTGGGGAAGAAAGCCGCGGCAGCTACAGACGAGGTCAAGAAGTTAATGATAGATCCCTCAAAAAATTCGCAGACGCGAGGTGCTTACACCTATTGGCGAATCACCGGTGAAATCGACGAGCCCCTGAAAATACTGACGCAACAACTCGATACCCTTTCTTATAAACGCGATGCTATTCGGCGGCTGAGCGAAATGGGACCAGATGCGGCTCCTATGTTGGCAAAACTCCAAAAAGAACTTGATAACGAAGAGGATGACGTCGTCGAACTTGCGGTATTGGCGATCGGAAATCTTGGCGAATCGGCTAAGCCCGCGATACCTGCATTGATCGAAAAATTGAAAGACGATGATCTGTTAATCAGGGAAGCTGCACGCGAATCAATCGCCAAAATTAAAGCCGCAAGTCAAGCTCAAGAGAAGTAGCTTGTCGCTCGCCCGAAGAATCACGCGAAACACGAGAGACCCTGGGGAAGCTTAATTCCACCGCAGCGAAAGGCACCTAGGCCGCGTTTCTCACAAGTCGTAGGCCGGCAACGAGCAAACTTTGTAATTGCCGGAACTACAGCCGCTTTTCCGGTAGCAACGAAAAAACAGTTTGCAAGTCGAATCTGTGGCGTTTGCGCTGTTCCGGCAAAGCACATACGCGAATTTGTTCCCGCCTACGCGAGAAATCCCGGCTAGAAACATGGAATGAAGCCGGTCAACTTGAATAGCCCGACAACTGCCAACTAAAGACCGCCAACTTTATTTCGTCTTTTTGGCTTTCGTTTTCTTTTGTGTTGATTGGTACTCGCCACCAAATTTTTTGCGGAATTTTTCGACGCGTCCCATGGTGTCTACGAACTGTTGTTTGCCAGTGTAAAATGGATGCGAGGCGCTTGAGATATCGACGTAGTAGACTGGATATTCGTTTCCATCTTCCCACGTGATCGTCTCGTTGGTCTTGATCGTGGAACGAGTCAGAATTCCAAAATTGGCCTGTTTGTCTTTGAAAACGACTTCGCGGTATTCTGGGTGAATATCTGGTTTCATGGCAGTTCGGTCTTTATGCAGTAAAATATGGGCTGGCAAAAATCACGGAAATTCGCCCAGGCACATTTGCTTTCAAGGTCAATATTTTAGCGTAATCGCTGATGCCGTCAAACGCTAATTACTTCTGGAAAACCACAATAATCGGAGTTCAATCTGAACCGAATGTGTTGTCGCTGACATCTTCCGTTTATCCATTTTCCTATCTGGGAGTTGCAAGAATATTTACCAAAACTTAAACCAGTCCAGCTGTATTTTTTGGCAAATTACTGACTAAGATATTGATTCTCAAGCTGCGACAGAATTTGAGTGATTAAATAATTTCCACCTATCAAACATAAGGATCCTGGAATGGAAAGTCTGGCCGGGCATTTGCTGATCGCAGTACCTGAACTGCCAGATTCGAATTTTTTCCGGTCTGTCGTGCTTTTGTTGCAACACTCGGAAGAAGGCGCATCGGGCGTTGTACTCAACAGGCCCTCCGATGTTTCGGTTTCGCAAGTCTGGGAAGAGATTTCCGAAGAGGCCTGTTTGTCCAAATTGTTGGTCAATGTGGGTGGTCCCGTAGAAGGGCCGTTGATTGGACTTCATTCCAGTTTGGGATTGGGTGAAGTTCAAATCCTGAGCGGGTTGTTTATGTCTTTAAGGCGCGAAAACCTGAATCAACTGGTGATGCAGGATGTTCATCCCTTCAGGATTTACAGCGGGTATGCCGGGTGGGGTCCCATGCAGCTGGATTCAGAGATCGAAAGAGGGGGTTGGCTAACGATGAGAGCCGAATACGATCATGTCTTTGAATCCCCGGAAGGACTTTGGAAACGCGTTTGTGAACACGTTGGCCATAATATTATGTTGCCTCATTTTGGCATCAAATCACTGCCTAACGATCCGTCAATGAATTGAGTTGTTGTTAGCGATTCTAGCCGTTTCTAGTTTTTCCAAACGGCCCGTTTCCAATTTGCGACGACGGTCCCAACCCGGCGTAATATCATTATGGAATTTGCGGAAATATTAGGCTACCTGATCGGTTTCCTGGTGGGAGTCATCATGGGCTTTATTGGTGGCGGCGGATCGGTTTTGCTACCAACACTGATTTACCTGCTCGACAAAGAATCGACACTCGCAACTGCCTACACGTTGATACTCGTTGGGGTGACGGCCCTCTTTGGCATGTTTCCTCGAATCAGAACCAATCAAGTCGATTTCCGGACGGCAATCACTTTAGGTATCCCAATTCTGATCGGGACACTGCTTGTCAGGGGCTACTTGACTCACCTCATTCCGGATCACGAATTTGACGCCGCAGGACATGAAACAAAGATACCTCTCGTTCTTTTTCAGCTCGGTCCAATTAGTGTCACCAAGCGAATGCTGGTGTTGCTGGTTTTTGCTTCTGTCCTTTTGGTATCTTTCATGTCGATGATTGGTTTAATCGGTCGTAACCTCAAACCAAGACCTGACTATCGAAAGGAGAGTCCAGCCAGTTATTACGGCATATTGATCGGATCCGGGTTTTTTATTGGAGTGCTATCAGCCTTTATTGGTGCCGGAGGCGGAGTCATGATCGTGCCTTTGCTCGTCGTCGTAATGGGCCTGGAGATCAAAACAGTTGTTGGTACGTCGCTAGCTATTATGGCTGGCAAATCAATCATTGGTTTCTCTGGTGACGTGTTTAATATCGGCGAAAAAATTGAGTGGGGATTTCTTGGGACTTTTGCGTTGATCATGGTCGTCGGTGTCATTCTGGGTTCCTATCTTGTTCGATTTGTTTCCGGTCAAAAACTCAAAAAGGGATTCGCCTGGTTCATTCTGGCGATGGCGATATTCATTTTTACAAAAGAGCTGTTGATCGGGGCGTGACCCAAATGGCAGCGGAAGTGCCATTCCCGAAATTTGCCATTCCGGCCTGAACCAGTTGGCATTGCGAGAATTGGGACATTCGCCTACTAGTGCACTGGCGGATTTTCTCGAGCTGACCGTTTCGAATAATCTCTTTGAATGGAGAACAGGATGGCGCGTTTAAAATTGATTTTACTTGTGTGTTTTGGATTGGCTGGCGTATTGTCAGCAAATCAAATTCTGCAAGCACAAGACTTTTCTCCGCCGCCGGACAGTTCAAATGCAAGATATGAACTCTACGAACGTCAGCTGAACGCAATTCTCAAGACACGTCGTGACGAGGAAAAGCTGTTCGTCAAACAAGTCGTTGATCAAGTCAAAAAGAATCGGCTTCCTGTAAAACTCGTCAATACCAGCTTTGAATGGGGCCGCAAAAACCGTCCTTTCACGAAATACCCTTTTGTCTATTTCGAGCGGGTTCTTCGGTTACAGGCCAAAAAGTTGGGACTAAAAAACGTGATACCGCCGTTTGATTACGGGATATATAGCCAATAAGATCGAAAATCTTTTGCTCGTTCGTTTCTCGTCGACAAGCAAACACTGCATTTTTCGTAAACCACCAACCTGCGCGCAAGTATCCATTCAGGCAGGCGCTAATCAAGCTGTTTACGCAGGAGTGGCGCTCAGAACAGCTAGCGATGTTCGTTTCGCTTGCCATTTTTCGTTGCTATTTCGCAGTTAACCGAGCCAGCTCCAAGAGTTGACTGTTAAACGGGGTGGTTTTGGTCGACCTTGTCGAGGCTACGGGTCCTGTTAATTCTCCGGGACTTGCGGGCCGATCCAGTTATGCAGACACACACTGCGCTGATCAATGTCTGGAGGACCCAAGGTGAGGCCGCTATCTTTCAAACCAAAATTCCTCATCGCGATCACCACGATTGCCTTGAGTTACATTTCGCTTGCCGCGCCAGATGTGCAAGCGCAATGGCCTTATACAACCAATAAGGATCCCTCCTCGTCGGTGGAAGTCGGTGCCAGGTTTTTTGACCGACCTGGCGATGACTTGGGCGTTGGACTGGCGTTCGACCCCGTGACCAATGAAGTCCTCTTTGACTCCGACCAAGCAACGAGTCTCGACGCGTCGACGGGCGTTGATTTGAGGTACAACTTCCATGGCCCCCGGACAGGAAACAAATGGGAGTTTCGTACGCTCCTCGTCAACTTCAATTCGGACTCCCAGGCGATGGCTACCGATATCAACTTCCCATTGCTGCCACAAGTTCGTCCGGAAGAAATTGACTATACATACGACTCGCGAATCCTGAGTTTTGAACTGAATACCAAACGAGCTGTATTTCCTGGCCTGACATTGTTGGCCGGATGTCGATTTATCTCGGTTGATGAAGACGCGATATTCGGATTTACCGAAAATGTCGACACCATTTTTGGCCCAGTTACCGTTACCGGTGGCCAATCGATTGAAGCAATCAACTCGATTTACGGCCTGCAGGCCGGTTTCGAATTCAACTTTCCAATCTGTCAGGCCATTTATGTTTCGTCAGTTGGAAAATTTGGTGGCTACAACAACCCGACGCGTGTCGTTTCAACTACCTTTGACTCGATTAATGGTCCTGAAACAACGGAGGTTTCCAAAAGTACCGGTACCTTTGTAGCTGAAATTGGTGCAAGAGTGAACTACGAAGTTATTCCATCCTGTCTAACGACTTACGTCGGTTACGATGCAATGTGGATTGATGGAATCGCCCTAGCTCCACCTCAATTCCTATCGACTGGGGTGTCTGCCCCACTTGGCGCCGTCGACACGACGAATACTCCGTTCATTCAATCCATTACTGTCGGTGCACAACTTATGTATTAATTCAGGGTCGAGTCTGATTCGTTCCGTTGGTGTTCTTCGTGCCCGTTAAGCTGGAAAGAGTCGACGCTTCGATCTGCAGGTCCAGCTTGATCAGACAATCGACGATTTCATCTCGCGACTGAGAATCAAAATCAAGATCAATAAGTTGCCCTGGTTTCGCACGATCCAGGCTGTATTGATACGTCTGATCGTAATACACCAAAGCAATTTCGGCCGCAGTTCGAAAATCATGGCGCTCAAGTGCTTCCAGAGCAGTTTTGAGATGTTGACCGCCAAGCTTCCGCGTGATTTTCTCAAACGACGCTTTCAATTCGGACTTGTTTTGGGCATATGTTTCCACGAGTCGGCTGACTCTGAGATCAAAATCGATAGAAATATTTACCAGTGGCAGAGTTCGCAACCGCTGAGCGAACTCTACGGGCAAAAACACGCGTCCGATACCGCGGCTTTCATTCTCAATCCAAATCCTCTTTGTTCGGTCAAGCTTTCGCATAACTTCAAACAGCGAATTCTCGAATTGTTCCGTCGTCGGCTGCGGCTGTTCTCCGATCCATCCAAACGCTGAACCTTTGTGGTTGGCCAATCCTTCCAGATCAACAATTTGTTCGCCTCGTTTTGCCAATTCAATAAGCAATTCGGTTTTGCCACTTCCGGTTTGGCCGCCCAAGACGATGAAATGATAGGATGGATCGTTGACACCAGCCAAGACCTCTCGGCGATACGCCTTATAGCCGCCTTCAACGACATCAATCTGGAATCCGGCGAAATCAAGTAACCAAGCCATCGCAGCACTGCGTTGGCCGCCGCGCCAGCAGTGCACGATGGCTTTCTTTTCTGGAGCGAGTTGCGTCGCTTGTTCCACGAGCCTCTTCATTTTCGGCCCGGCGAAGTCGAGTCCCTTTAACAGGGCGGCCGTTGAACTCTCTTGCTTGTAAATCGTTCCAATTGTCTGGCGTTCCGAATCGCCGAATATCGGCAACGAAACCGCCCCAGGCACATGCCCTGCCGCAAACTCGGCGGGCGAGCGCGTATCGAAAATGACATCGCGATCAATTCGATCGATCAAATTTTTCGCATCAATTCGCTGCATCGTGACGCATCAGGAAAATAAACGAAACTGGTGATCGTCGTGGATTCTTCAAGCGCTACCAGCCAAAATGGCGCCTCGTGAGCCAAACTCGCTAGTGTCAAGCGGAACTAGC
>JAHEJI010000143.1 GCA_024638965.1 Planctomycetaceae bacterium | reverse complement strand
CAAACCGGAGCATGGAAAAAAAATTCTTGGCGAGAAAAAAGGCAAAGGGTTCTCGCCAAAAGCTGAGTACATTTTCCTGAAACAACTCGAAGAAGCGGACTCCATTGCCATCAACAAAATTGACAAACTGGCAGTAGCAGATCAGCAGATGTTGTTGAATGCGGTCAAAACGAGATTCGCCGGCATACCGGCCTTTGGCATGAGCGCCAGAAATGGCGAAGGATTCGGGACGTTGGTTGAATCGGCTGCAGCGGAGCCAATGCGCCGTAAAAGTCTTATGGAAGTCGACTACCAAACGTACGCCGAAGGTGAAGCCGAACTTGGGTGGCTTAACTGCCAGGTTAAGGCTGAATCGGATTCGAAGTTTGAGCTCGATCATATCGTGTTCGATCTCGTGCAACGAATTGGCCAGCAGTTGGCTGACGCGAATTGTGAAGTTGCTCATCTAAAAGTACTTGGACAAACGCTTAACGACACCGCGGTTGCCAACCTGGTTGGTTCAACGACCGAGAGTGAACTGAGCCTCGCCAGCGAAATCAAAACGATGACGTGTGATCTGCTCGTAAATGCTCGCGTCGCAGCAGGTCCTGAACAGTTGGAAACGATTGTTGTAAATGTCACGCGGGAACTGGCCGTGGATACGGGCGTTCAGCTTACCGTCGGCAACATGCAGAGTTTTCGGCCAGGAAAACCCGTACCGACTCATCGTGCCGAAAGCTCGTAGTTGATGAAAAACTCTCTTGAACATGGATACGACCCCGAAAACTTTCGCGCCGAGGGTCACAGGCTCGTCGATTTCCTGGCCGACAAATTGAAACAGGCGATGTCAGGAGAACATGATTTCGTTCTCGAATGGACAGAACCCGATGAAGCGTATGCGCAATTGGATGCGTTTTTAGACAACCCCAACGAGCTGTTCGAGCGAACCTGGCAGCAGTGTATACGGTTGCATGACCCAAGATTCATGGGGCACCAAATCAGTCCACCGCTTCCAATTGCAGCCTTGGCTGGCCTGTTTAGCGACTTTGTAAACAATGGCATGGGCATTTACGAAATGGGAGTCGCTGGAACTGCGATGGAGCGGTTCGTAGTTAAAACAGTCGCACGACAGATCGGATTTGACGAGCACGCCGACGGCGTGATGACTTCTGGTGGAAGTCTGGGGAATTTGACGGCGTTGTTGGCCGCCCGGAGCCGCAAAGCAAAAACGGATGTTTGGAATGTGGGGACTCAACAACCACTGAGTGTCATGGTTTCGGATCAAGCTCATTATTGCATCGATCGGGCCGTACGCATGATGGGCTGGGGTTCGGAAGGAGTGATTATGGTCCCGACCAAGGATTTCCGGATGCGCACGGATTTGCTTGAAGAGAAATTGAAAACGGCCCAGGCAGCCGGTCGCGAAGTAATTGCGGTAATCGGTAGCGCCTGTTGTACATCCACCGGCACATTCGACGATCTAGTTGAGATTGGAAAATTTTGCGAACGACACGACCTTTGGTTTCACGTGGATGGCGCTCACGGTGGAGCCAGCATGTTTTCAAAGAAATACCGGTATCTAGTCGACGGAATTGAAATAGCCGACAGTGTTGTCATGGATTTTCACAAGTTGTTGATGACTCCCGCAGTGACAACCGCACTATTGTTTCGCGATGGAAATGCCGCTTATCAATCGTTTTCGCAACAGGCCCATTACCTCTGGAATGAAGCTGAAACTCCTGAATGGTTCAACTTGGCGAAACGGACTTTTGAATGCACCAAAACGATGATGAGTCTGAAAGTTTTCAGTATTATCGCGAAATATGGGCTGGACATCTTCGATGAAAATGTCACACGCTTGCATGATTTGGCCGCCGAGTTTGCAGAATTGATTCAAACACAGCCCGATCTTGAATTGGCCACCGAACCGCAAACCAACATCGTCTGTTTTCGATATGTAGGAGACGAGTCGAACCGGATCCCGCTTGCGAATCTAAATGAAGTGAATGGTCGGATTCGTTACGAAATGATGACAGCCGGACGAAACTATCTTGTCCAGACAACGCTCGGCGACGAATTATGGTTGCGGACAACGATTGCAAACCCGTTTACATCTCGTAAACACTTTGACGATCTGTTGAAAGAATTACGCAGCGTGGCCACGACTATTCTGGCAGACGTCAGTTAGCCCGCATTTCTACCAGCTGGTAGGGTGGCGTTTTTCGAGCAAACGGTGATGCTGGTGGGTCTTCACTCGCTTTAGGTCCCTTTTGGCCAGTGTACAATTTGTTATTTCAAATAATCGAGTTTGAAACGACCCACCAAGTAGCTGCGTGAGTTCGACCCACCTCGTGAGAAATGCGGGCAGTATCCAGTACTCATTACTCAGTATCCCGCCCCCCACGATTCTGAATTACTGGCGTTGACCGACGGTCGGGTTTCTCGGTATCTGTCGACGTCCTTTTGTTTAAACACTCGATTAATTTAAGAAACCCATCGCAGAACTCCCAAACGACGTGAACTGTTGCGTAAAGTCGCCCGAACCAAGGGTAAATCGCTTGGTCCGCCGATCAAAATCCAAATATTGCCTAACGCTGCTAGCTGCGATTTGCCTGTTGCCGAGCGGTTGCCGAATTATCGGAAGCGAAGCTGGCGTTCGCCGCGCCGCTCGGATTGCCAGTATCGCTTCGCGAGACAACATTCATGTCAAACCAGTTCGGCAAAACCGGGAACTCGGGTTTTTGACCCAGGTCTTTGTGAATGCCCCTGAGCCCAGCGAACGAACGATGCAGTTACTTCGTCGTTACAATCTGGCTGAACGATATGCCAACGATCCTGAATACGTCGTGCGTTGGATGAAAGACATTTGTACCAATGCCTTGACGATGGAAGAGGTTCATGCGCTCGCGGAGATTGCCTTGATTCAAGGCGACTGGGCCGCGCGAAACCGGCGGACGAAGCAGGCCACTGAGTATTATGCGACAGCGCTTGTTCACGCGTATCAGTTTCTCTTTGATTCAAAACTTGACCTGCACAGAAATGCTTATGATCCGCAGTTTCGCAGCATCTGCGATGTGTACAACGAATCGCTGGAAGGCATCTTGCGGGTCGCATGCAGCTCCGGCCAGGTGCAGCAAGGGCTTGCACATACCATCGGTGAAGGCGACATGGAGTTTTCTTTCACGGTGGAAGTTCAAGGTCGATGGAAGCATTATCAATTCGAGCGATTTGAGCTGACCAGCAATTATGAAATGAAAGGGATCGAAAATCTCTACCATACATATGGACTGGGTGTTCCCTTGATCGCGGTTCATCAAGCCGACGAAATGGATCGTCCCACGGAAAAATACTATCCGCCGTCGTTGGCTCTGCCGTTGACTGCGTTTTGCGAAGTATTACCAATGGAACCGGAAGGTGCTTCTACCGGTCCCAAACGGCGACAGGCGATCTTGAAACTCTATGATCCGCTTGAGCAGACCAACGCCCAAGTGGCTGGACGAACGATTCCACTTGAGAGCGATGTCACCACGCCTCTTGCCTATCAGCTCAACGATCCGTTGTTGAACACGGGCGTTTTGGCAACCGCGGCGATGGTGGACGCGACGATTGCCAAGGACCTTTACGGTCTTTACATGTTGGAACCGTTCGATCCCAACAAGATTCCTGTCGTGATGGTGCATGGATTATGGTCGAGCCCGATGACCTGGATGGAGATGTTCAATGATCTGCGGGCGAACCGCGACTTGCGAGCAAACTATCAATTCTGGTTCTACGCCTACCCGACGGGACAGCCGATATGGAATTCGGCAAGACAGATGCGTTACGATCTGGCAGAAGCTCGAAAAGATCTTGATCCCAATGGCGATTCAAACAGCCTGAACAAAATAGTGCTGGTTGGACATAGTATGGGCGGACTCGTTTCACGCCTCCAAACAACTCGTAGCGAAGATAAATTCTGGAACATCGTTAGCGATGAAGATTTTGAAAAAATGACTGGTGATCCTGACTCCCTGCGAGTTCTGCAGGACACATTTTTCTTTGAACCCGACCCGTCAGTCAAACGCATAATTACGATTGCGGCTCCTTTGCGCGGCAGTAGCTTGGCGAACAACGCGACAAAATGGGTCAGCCAAAAAATCTTTAGATTACCGGAAACCATCACAAATGATTTTCAGAATCTGGCAAAAGAGAATGAGCACATAATTAAGGACGCCAGGATATTGACAGTAACCACAAGCATCGATTCTTTATCTCCGGATTCGCCTTTCATCAGGTCAATGCTCGAGGCCAGGACTGCGGAGGACGTCAAGTTTCATAGCGTGGTTGGCCGGCTGCCGCGAAAAAGCGTGCTTGGTTCCAAGGTTGAAGGTGATGGCGTTGTGACCGTCGCCAGCGCGCATGCCGACGATGTTGAATCAGAA
Source organism: Planctomycetaceae bacterium (assembly GCA_024638965.1). Lineage (GTDB taxonomy): Bacteria > Planctomycetota > Planctomycetia > Pirellulales > Pirellulaceae > Mariniblastus. The sequence continues at coordinate 10,987 of JAHEJI010000143.1, read as the reverse complement.
ATTGACGTGCCGGAGGAACATCAAAAAGTTCACCAACACCCGCTCAGCATCCTCGAGGTTCGTCGGATTCTGCTGGAACATCTGGTTGAACACGACCGAATAAGCGAGCCAAGACCGCCTCTGTTTCCAACCGCCGCCCAACAACCGAAAGCGTCGACAATACCCGGTTCATTCGTCAAACAAACGGCCTTTGGCGGCGAATAGAAATTGTGCTACGAGAGAGGCCTGGTATTCGAATCCGCGTTTAACGCCAACTCCGTTTTAAAGTTTGAATTATGTGCATCGAAAACGATGAAGTCATTATGAATCGATTGGAGCGAGGTAAAGGATCTCTCGTGATTTTGCGTGAGATTCTTCGGTCGCTAAAGCTCCCTCAGAATGACTTTGTTCTTAGTTTTGTCAAAACATGAACGGGGCCCCAGCTAGAGCGCCGGCTTTGGGTTTTTTTGCATCTGACGCTTCGAATTGCCGTCACTTAACAAGTCGCGTGTCTGGAAATGCGGCCCGCCACCCAAACCAATAAGCCCGGTGGGCCGGGAGTCGCTCTAGTTTTTCACCATTTGGGCCGGTCAAAGAAACCTCATCGTACGTCCACTCACCCCCCTGTTCATCGATGACCTTGTCCTCGGATGTAATCTCCTTGAACTTCCAGTCTTTGCATTCATAAACTCGGTTTGCGCCGGATTCATCAGTCACGACGACAAACTTCCGCTTCGCCAACTCGTCGTGATAAACCCTGTTTTCTGAGAGAAAATCTGCTGAAATAACCAGCTTTTCTTGGGTCAATTCGTCGAATCGAATCGCCAGGACTTCATCTTTGTTTTTGAGGCGATCATCCGTATCCATCACGGGGAACATCAGTCTGTCGGTCGCGAAGTATTCGCGGTACGCTTCGCCTTCGTCATAAATGCGTGAGTGGCCGGTATCCAGCGACAACACCGTCGTATCGGGATGCAATTTTCGCCAATCTCCCCAGGTTGTCGTCACAACCTGCAACGGACTCAACCGGATGCCCTTGCCGACAAGTTCGCCAATCACCGGTCGGCCTTCCAGAGTTGACCAGAGAGACAAGGTCGCTTCGTCGAACATTAGTTTGTTGGAACGATACAGGAAACCACTTGTGCCCAACTCGTAATGCTGTCCGTCGACGATGGTCGAATACAAGATCATGGAGCCACACAGCGTACAATAAACGCCGTTGACTGACTCGTTACCGACCGTATCCTTAACCATCTCGTGCCAGGCCAGAATTCGTTTCGGATAGGCACGTGCCTCGCCATTGACCTCAATACCGAAAACGATGTTAGTGTCGTCGAGATAAAGTGCGTCCTTGGCCGCAAGCACCTTCGGGTCTTTCAGAGGCGGAATCCCATTGCGATTGACTCCGCCCCAGGTAACTTCGTCCAGTCCTATCTCCGTAACAGGATAGTTTTCGAAGTATTCTCCCAGTTCTTTGAACTTTTGCGTATGAGCAAACGCTTTAAACTCCACGTAGTATGGGGGCATTTCGGCGAGGTTGTTCAACAGGTATTGTGACCACGCGAAGAAATTGTCGGGATCAATATTTTGGCGAGTCTTTTTCTGCATAAACGACAGGATCTCGTCGGCTCGAAAAGCATCGCTCAACATTCGACTGGTTTCGAAAAGCATCGTCCCGTAACCAGGTCGCCAATTGTCGTCAATTTGTTTGAGCGCCTTGCTGAACTTGGCATGTGATGGGTCAAACAGGTCCTTGAAAACCGAGATTTCTAACCATCCCTCGGCCGGTTTACGTTCGGTGATTGTTAACTGGGCCCTTTTTTCGGGCTCTTTGTTTATCGCCTGATTCGCAACGTACGCGAGTCCACCAAACGCGGCCAACGCCAAAACAATCAAGCAAACCTGAAGCGGCTTCATAAACTAAACCTGCAAAACAAATCAAATGACGTTTCTGGAAGAACTATCTGTTCTAACGTTTGTCCCTGCAGGCGAACACCGCCATTGACGTTTCGTTGGGAGATTTACGTTCTGCAAAAGCCGCGGACAGATGTTCAGTGCCCACAATTAGATAACACCGGAAGAGAGAGTTGAGGAGAATTTTAAGGAAGCTCGACCGGGTCGACGGCTTCCCAGCCATCGGTTCGAGATTCCACCGGTTTTGGTTGACCCATGCGCTATCATCGGCTCGCCGTTCGAGCCCTCCTGGCCCGACGATTTTTAAAAGTCAGAGAGGCCTTCAAACAAACCATAAGGGCCGGCTTGGATTTCTAGGCATCATTTTTCGAGATTTCCCTGACGATCTGTTGCAGCCGATTATGCTGTAACGTTTTTGGCAATCGATTTTTGAAACTGATTGAAGCTGGGCCCGCCGAATTGTCGGGGGTCACACTTGACCTGTCCCTTGGACTTTGGTTGTTCATAGGCTCTTGAGGAGCCCGAAAGGGCACGACGCGAACACTTTTCTCGCGTGATGACTCAAGATCCTGATCGGCAATAACGACCGTAACTTCTGCCGCAATCTCTTCGATTGGGGGAAGTTCTGCTCGTACAACTCGCACACTGCGAGGGGCCTCGATTCCCAATCGTACGGTGTTCCCTTTAACTTTGAGAACGGTGACCTTCACATTGTCACCGATTAAGATTTCTTGTTGAAGCTTCCTTGATAGGACTAACATCATTCACTCCTTTGGTAGACGGCTCTTCTTGTTCAGCAAATCTACATTCGTTTGCGCCTCAAATTTAGATTCACTGTTCACATGACGAATTCAAGACGTCAAACTTACAGACTTGGTTCACGGAAAATCTGATGCAGATGTCATGCCACTGACGATTGACTTTGTTTCGAAATTAGCTAAGTCGTTGTGGGAACGATCCTTACAAATTGTTCAACTTTCGGCTAGCGTGCGACATTGGCAATTCAAGCGTGTCAAAATAGCTCAAAAAAATGCGAAATTGTCACAATGAGATTAAAGTCTCCGGCGTGCTAGCGTTGAGTTTCGTAACGAGAGACACCGTTTTCTCCGCTGCCTATCTCTCCTCTCTTCTCAGAAAGTGAAGTACGGAGTGGGTTGATGAAAACGACCGAACTCGAAGAAAGCTTGCGACCAACGTCGAATCGGTTTTCGTCAAAGAACTTTAACCTTCGAAATTTCCTGTTCGATATTCGATATTCAATTTTGGCGAAACTGTTTCCGCGTTGTCGATACGATTACGCAAAACTAAAAGTAGTTGAGCGAGTTGTTTTTGCGAATTAACTAGTCGTAAAACCGATCGGGCCGACGCGAGAAACGGAGTATGACGCATTTAGTGTATCGATCATAACGACTTCGAGCTTTGCAACGATTAACCCGTGCTTACTTTGAACATGATCTCAATTCTTGTTTCTGTTCACAGACCGCAAGCTACACTCGCAGAGTGCGCTTAGCGTGTTCTCAAAACTCAGGTTCAACTCGAAAACGAAGAACAAATCATGCATTGTGGTCATTTGTTAATCTGTTTGTTGTTTAGTCATGGTCATCATGATCGTTGGTTTACCGACTACTCTTATCTGGACGACCAAGCTGGGTATCAAGTTTCCGGAGTTGATGAAAGACACCAGACGCCGACCGTCGTCATTTCGAATGCCTTGGCAAGCTTCGATGCGGCTGGTCAACAGATAAGTTCTTCCGACGAGCCCGGGTTTTGGACGGAAGTGCCTTACGGACAATTAAACTTGGCGGTCAAGGTCCCTTCAAAATCAGGTGAACCAGTCGCAAGCAATGGCGTGCAGTTATTTTTGGACGGCCAGCCGGTCGACAAAAGTCAATTCGATGGAGTTCAACTCGCAGACGAAGTTGATGCTCGTGGGCAAATCGTCAAGTCTTATTCTTATCATATCGATTGTCCTTCGCCCGGCAAACATATCCTGCAGGCGCGATATTTGAAACAGAACGTGTGGAGTCATCTTTCGTCACCACTCCACTTTCGGATGTCCTTTCCACAGAGACCAAAAATTATCGCAGTGGCAGACGTGGACGCCGGCGACTATGGCGGACCCTTGACTCGTGATCCGGTCAAAATCACCGGGGATCAGTTGCGGCTTAAACTGGCCCATGTCCGCTACAACGATCTCGTTAGCATCTATGTCGACGGAAGAAAAGTATCGCAAGACCAACGAGCAAATGGCGCTTGTTGTGTCCAAGTCGACCTTGCAGGATCGATGGTTCCGGGGATTCATGACTTAACGGTTCGTTCGATTCCTGACGGCCAAGGTTGTTCTTTGGCCAGTCCGCCGTCAAAATCCGTCAAGATTCATTACTATAACGAAGACGATTATCTGCTTCGGCCAGGTTACGGTTGTGATGCGGGTTGGGGACACTGCGATTCAGATGAAAACGTGACGGGGGAAAACAAACTGCCCATTTTTACGTCGCGAAACGATTCGAGCTTAATGAAACCAAAATCGACACAGGATGGTGTATCTGACGGTTCACGTCCAATGGTCAAAGTGAAAGTTGCTAAATATCATGATGGTGTATTCACTAAGATTTCGCAACAAGCGAACGATTCAGTATTACCATATCCAGATGGGATTAAAGCGGCACTCAATGACGCGATCAAGTTCTCAAACGACGCAGACATCACCACGACCGAAGCGCGAAAGCTGATTGAGCACATTGGTGTTCTTGAATCGTTAGTAAACAAAACCGCCAAAGAGGCTGAACACATTTCCCAAATTGCGTCGAATCACTTGTTGCAGGCCAAGATCGCACAACAACTGGCTGCCAACGGTGATCAAAGTAATCGAAGCAGCGTTACGGCCCAACGAGGCTTGTCTGAAAGCGCGGTCGCAAAAGTTGCGGTGGCGAGTTCATCGGCCCGCCGTCACGCGAACAACGTCAATAATCTACGGCAGGCAGCCAAGGAGCATCTGAAAGTCGCCGAAATGGCGCTTATCGATGCTAAGAGTATGCAGAGTCGAGTCGTACAACTAGCCGAAAAACGAGATATTAGGAATTCGAAGAAAGCAGCGATTGAAGTTGGCAGATTTTCTACAAATGTACGGAATCAGTTGGCTGCAATTTTAACGTCGAAAAAGACGATTGAAGCCGAGGTGCAGCAAGCCATTTTGCAGAAAAACAATGCAAAAATTCATTCTGATCTGGCCGCCGAGCATGTGGCTTTCGCAGAGCGATATGCATGGGCAAGTACAACTGCCGTCGCCAAAACGACTGCTGAGGGTCGTGCCTCGATTGCAAAAACCAATGTATCCGTCGCCAAGAGTGTAGCTTATCACAATGCACTGTCAGCCCGCGATGAGTCGATGGCGGCCTCAGCCAACCGCTTCGATGTTAATTTGCCAAAGCGAGACTGGGCGAATTCGGAAAAACGATCGTTCTATTTCGCCGCGCCGGCCCATTTTCCAATTCGAGGGTTTGGGCCACAAGGCGAGCTGCTCGATCAGGAAGGTGCCGTCATCTATGAAGACATGAAATTTACGTTTGACGAAAACGGTGAATACAAAATCACATTTCGTGCTAGCACCCCAAATCTTCCCACGGAGTTGCGATTGCAATTTCAGGTGCAGTCACGACCGGACGGACCTTGGTACACGTTAACCATGCGGGACAGACGCTTTGAGCCACAGAAAGATGGTTCCCATGGAATGCACCCACAAGATTTCACCGGTAAGTCGGAGATATTGAGGCGTTGTTTTACGTCGATCTGCGACGTTCGTCGCTCTGGAACCGCCCGCTTTGGCTTCGGGATTGCCGGTTTGGGGCAGCGCCATGGCGACGAATAACCTAAACAGGATCCTCTTCAATACATAGAAAGATCGTTCACCTGGGTTCTAGTCTGCTCAATCACACTTTCCGATTTATCTTGCGGTTGAGCTGAACATTCTAATCGGCAAGTCTTACCCATTTTTAATAATTGACACGGCCCGAATAACTCGTTTTCTCGGAAAAGTTTATCCAGCCCGTACCACGTGAACTGAATTCACGCCAATTATTCTGGAGCAACCGGTTGTGCTGCTGATGGATTCAATCTGTACCGATTATGTTGGATGAACCATTTGTTTCGGTAACACGGACGAGTCTCACACGTTCCATCGTTTCGCCTGCGCCGTCGCTTTTGCAAGGATGCAAATCGTGAAATCAATCCGCTGCTCATACGTTATCTCCCTTCTGTACCTGTGCATTTGTGCATCAGGTTGTTCGTCCTTTTCTGGACGCCAAACAGATCAGGCACTGCATCGAGAACAGGAACAATCAACTGCAACGATCATTCTGCCAACAGAGATTCAGCAAGGCGAACTAGAAAACAATCTTCAAGGCAAATTAAATGCTGCACAAACAACACGATCTGCGGCGAGTCGTGGATTGTCCCGCTAGAGACGATTGAGACTCAAACGGAAATTCCCGTTCAACCCGATATCGCGGCCGAACCAAGACGAGATAAAGGGCTTTTTCAGGCCGAACGAATAATGATTGCGCCACCTAACACTCAATTTGGCGGCAAGGTTCGTGTGGCCTCGTACTTTGTCAACCCAAATCAAAACTCTAACGACAATCTTTCATTAACAGTTCTTGACGGATCTGCCGGAACGAATATGGTTTGGCCCGTTGCAAAAGGGCAAACCAACCAGCCCATTTTCGCAAGTGGAAACACAGTCCGTTTGAAAATCGAAAACAATAATGCGGAAAGCGTATTGGTCAAGGTTGGAGATAAGTTTTTTGATCATCGTTCAGCAGAGCTAGTCGAGGATTTTGAGGCCGCTTTATTTCAAAAGGTCTCCGATTTAACCAATGGCACGACTCAAGCAATTATGCTGCCGATCGATGCCTCGAACGAAATTGTCGTATGGATTCTCGAGATCGTCGAACAAGCTGATCCCCCCGCACCTGGAGTCGATCCGCCAACTCCAGTCGTGCCTTTGCCTTCGACAGCATTCAGCACATTCACGATTCGCCCTGCCAAGCCAAATGAACCGTTTCCGCCGATCATTACGGCCGTAGCAAATGGCAAGTTTGGAACGCCAAAGACTTTCATAACTAGTGAAGCATATGTTTTTTACGGAGACGCTCCGTACGTACGTTTGCATGGCGAGAGTGGCGCGAAAGGAGAGTTGAGTTTTGTTCTTTTGGACGGCGATGGAAACGAACTTGAAACAGGCATCGTCAATCAGAATATCGAAACCGTCAGCGCGGACCTGGGAACATGGAGAGCCGAGTTCAACCTCTCAACACCACTGCCAACGAGAGAAGCCAAGTTAATCGTCCTGCGAAAAAAAAATGACAATCATAATTACTCTGAATTTCCTATAAATTTTACGACTGCTGCGTTCACGCCAATTCCGCCGGCAACGAAGGTGGCCGTATTCGATAACATTGGAGTGAAGGTTGGCGGCAATACGGTAACTGCGAATACCGAGAGCGGTGTCTTTCAAGTCAACAAAACGGAAGTCGAACTGGCCGGAACGGGAACGATTCCGAAGGATGTTGTGCTCGTTGCATATACCGGTGGTACGGTGGTTGGCGCGACAATAGGAACTGGCTCGGCAGCCGAATGGCGCATTAAACTAAAAGACCTCAAACAGGGTCGGCAAGAATTCACCGTTGCCTTAATGCAGGCTGATAAACTCCGAACCGAAAGACCGTCAGCACCTGTTCCGATATTTGTACGGACAGCAGGGCCTCGAGTCGTGGATTTGGAACCGAAGAACTTCGGTACCGCACCCGGCATTTACGCGGTCACAATCTCGTTCGATCAACGAAATCCGATCGCCACGAACTTCGCAACATTAGACGCGACGGATAAGTTAAAAGCAGTTTTTTCGATCGTGCCAAGCGGAGGGACCGGAGTATTCACCAGCGGCAAGGAGGCATTGGGGCCAACTGCGGCAACATTCGATTCGACACGCAATGCCGTTACAGTCACCTTCGCTCCATTTCCGGCCGACATATACCAACTTCGGATATCCAGCGATCAAATTCAAGACGTATACGGAAATCTCCTGATCGGAGACAACGGTAAACAGGGAACTGCCTTCACGAAGAAGTTAGGAAATGGCGCCGCGATTGGGCAGGCCCAATTAGCGACATTTACGCCAGATGAATCTCCTACCGTCAGACCCGGAATAAGTGGCAGCACCGGCGATTACGTTGCCTTTCCAGAGTATGTAAGAAGACCTGATGTCGAAAGTGGCTTTAATCCTAACGACAAAGTGGAGACGCGAGTTGTGCGACTCTACTACTATCGTGACGCGCACCGAATTGCACAAATCGTCAATCGTAAAGTCAAATCGTACAACCGTGCTGCAGTTGATACGCATCGTCAATTGGCCGACAAAGCAAGAAATCAAGCAAATCAGCTTACCACTGTCAGACAAATCGCCGAGCGAAACGCCATTATTATGGCGAAAAAGTCTCGCGAAAGAGAAAATGAACTCCAGCGAGCCGAGAATTCGCTTAATAACGCCATTCAACAACTCGCAAATTATCGACGCGACAATCCGGACGCGGATCCAACAAGTGATCCGACGATCAGGCAGTTTGAGAGTTTAGTAAATTCATTCAGCGAACAAGTCTACAATTCGCGCGCGGAGGTCCAGAATCTGCGCGACGAGGAAGTACAAGCCAACGAACACATCCAACAAGCCGAAGCTCAGGAAAAGCTGGCTCGAGAAGAACAGTTTCGTCGCGAAGTTGCGGCAGCACATTCCGATCCAGATACGTACGCACCGGGCACGCTGAATTCGGCAGATCCAGTTGAACAGGTGTCCGTCTCCGTTGTTGGTGAAGGTCTGCTTCAACTGCGCGGGCCGCTCAAAGGCATTAATTTGATACGCACGGCTATTGATCAACTCGATTCCCCTGTGGGCCAGGTCCGGATATCACTACACACCATTCAAATCAACGGTGAACATGCGGATCGAATTGAGGTCGTTGCTAAACAAGTTCAAACCTATATCGACCACGCACGATTTTTGACGATGCATTCGGCCGAGATGTTGCGGAAATCCGTGGTTCAAGTTGCCTCGCAAAAGGCTGAAGAGGCCAGTGCACTATTCCCTGGCGAAACGCAAATGGATCGCGATGAGCGATACATCATGGCGTTTTTTGGAAAAGATTTCATCGATGAGTTAAAGGCAATGGACTCGGAATTCCTCCACACAGGCAACAAGCTGTTGTCGCTACATTCGATGGATACGACCAGCCTGGCCTCGGCATTGAATCTCATGGCGCTTGCCAAAAACAGCACTCGCCAAGAGATTTTCGCCACATTTGACGAGATGTTGCAATGCCAGCTACCACAGGCGGAAGCCAACTACTTCGCGGCCGGTTGGACCTGTCCCAAGCAAAAACACAGTCGATTTCACCGTTGCAAGAACTGTCAGCCAGAATATTGCTCGATGGCTCAAAACGCCAAATTTGAATCGCTCCGCGGTTTTTTCGACACGCAAGTTAGCAACGACGATACGATGACGCCGCTTCAACGTGAATTTATTCGCTTAGCGCAAATCTTCAAAAGCCGCCTGATCACTGAATTGGAATACAAGCAACGTGTCATGGAACGCGCCATCATCGAGGAGCGTCTTGGAGATCGAACGAAAGAGCTTAGGGAGGCAAAAGAAAAGGAAAAAGTAGCTAATGTTGCGCTGAAGAAAGCGCAGCAAGATACCATTGAGGGGCGAATAAAAATCATTACGCTTGTTAAGCAGATTGAGCAAGCCATCCGATTGCAAGTCAATGAGACCCTTAGGAACGCGGTGAAGCTCCAGTCAGTGTTCAACGAGATCCTTGACACTCACCTAAGAGCTGTCGAAACCAAATCGACCGAAGTATTCACTGCGACAATTGCTGGCGAACCAGTTTCCTACACGAAACAAGGTGCTCGAGGCGGATACATTGACTTTATTCGTCCGAATGGAGTGGAAGCGATTCATCGGGCCTATGCAGATCTGGGTCAAGACATGAAAGATCTTTACCAGCTACTTGAATTCCTTGACAGCCTTCAGGTCGAATCCCCTTTTGCCACCGAACTGGCCGAACTAAACACGTATGTCAACTCAATGGCGATCCCTCTCAAATTTGGCGTTCGTGAGGAACCGAATTGGATCACATTCTCCCAGCTAAAATTTGCTGATGAAGTCGGCGAAATTCTTAACGAATTTGCAGACACAGAATACGGTCCAGCAAAATTACTTGTTGATGAGTTTTCAGCCGTGCTCCAAAACAAGTTGGAGGATATTTTGGCCAGCTTGACAGCACGAGATGCCGCGAATGTAGATCTAGCTTACAAAGCCTGGTTAGGTCTAAAAAATCAGATTCTGGTCCCGCTGCAAACAACAACGTTCAGTTCAATTGATACCGTGGATATTGATGAAGAGTTCAAGAAGATGTTGGGTAACGGTGTCCGACTCGAACTTGCCGAAATGGAGGCCACGCGATCTCGTCGTCCACTCGACCACAAGAAATTCCTGGACATGCTGGTCGACGATTTGGAAGAGAAGTACATCGAATTGTTGGATGGTACGCGAGCCCATGTCGCCAACATCGACAACTATTTGAAACGAGTTACGACCGCTATTGATGACGACTTTAACACGCAATTCTACCACCCGGCGTTTAAGTACATCCGCGAAGCAAGTGTCTCGTACGACGTCCAATTTGGGCAGACAGAGACGACCACACTACTCGCAAACAATCGGGAATTCGCCAAAGCAGATCCGAGTGCCACAATGGAATTCGATTTGCCAAAACGAGATATCTTGATCGCCGAAGGCATCAATGGCGCGAAGGCGATGATCAACGATGTCGGCGCTCTGGCAAACGATCCTACTTTCCTGGCAATGACCAAACTAAATGGACCTAACCCCGGCTCGTCACCTAATCCCGGATCAACGGGCGGCAACGCGGTCGTTCGCAACGTTTTGCCCGGCCTCAGTGGTATGACTTCCGAGCAAGTTATGTCTCAAAACTCAAACGGCGGACAACAATTTGGCTCCAACTTGGAAAACTTGATC